>CAYYCB010000071.1:0-12992 GCA_964469715.1 uncultured Ktedonobacterales bacterium
TCTACGGCGGCGGCATCGGCACCGGGCCGGGGCACGGCCGCCTCATCGCGTGGAACCCCGAGACCGGCCAGAAGCGCAACGTCACCGTCTGGCCGGAGGTCCACAGCGCCAGCGTCGCGGGTGTGGGCGCGAGCACGCTGAAGTATCGCTTCCAGTGGACCTTCCCGGTGGAGGCCTCGCCGCACGATCCCAACGTGCTCTATATCTGCTCAAATCACGTCCACCGCTCGACCGACGAGGGCACGAGCTGGGAGGTCATCAGCCCCGACCTCACCCGCAACGACCCCGACCGGCAGGGCCCCTCCGGCGGCCCAATCACCGCTGATAACAGCGGCGCCGAAATCTACTGCACCATCTTCGCCTTCCGCGAGTCACCGCATGAGCCTGGCGTCTTCTGGGCCGGCTCGGACGACGGCCTGGTCCACATCTCCCGCGACGGCGGCAAGACCTGGGAGAACGTCACGCCGCCCGCGCTGCCCGAGGAGTCGCTGGTCTCGATTATCGAGCCGTCGCCCCATGACCCCGCGACCGCCTACCTGGCCGCCACGCGCTACAAGGTGGACGACACCGCGCCGTATCTCTTCAAGACCACCGACTACGGCAAGACGTGGACGAGAATCACCAGCGGTCTGCCCGACTACGCCCTCACCCGCGTCATCCGCGAGGACCCGAACCGCCGCGGTCTGCTCTACTGCGGCACGGAGACGGGCCTCTACATCTCCTTCGACGACGGCGTAAACTGGCGGCGATTCCAGGCGAACCTGCCCGTCACGCCGATCCATGACGTCATCATCAAGGGTACGGACCTCGTCGCCGCGACCCACGGCCGCTCCTTCTGGATTCTCGACGACCTCACGCCGCTCTACCAGATGGCCGATACCCGCGAGGCGGTGACGCTCTTCCGCCCACGCGACACGACACGCTTCCGCTTCTACGGCCGCTCCGAAGATACCGCCGAGCCCGGCTACGTGGACTATCTGATGACCGGCCCGATCACGCTCGCCTTCCGGCATGGCGAGGATGCCTTCGGGGCCAAGACACAGAAGCTCATCGACGGCGGCAAGAATCCGCCAGAAGGGGTCATCATCCACTATGCCCTGGCCGAGAAGCCCGAGGGCGAGGTGACGCTGACTATCCTCGACGGCGACGGCGCCACCGTCCGCAGGTATTCGAGCAAGGCCGAGGTCGGGCCGAAGCTCCCAGCCGAGGCGGGAGCCAACCGCTTCGTTTGGAACTTCCACCACGCGCCGCCGGTCGCCCTTGAGGATGAGAAGGAGAAGCAGGACGAAAAGGCCAAGGCGGCGGCCCAGGCTGCGCTTGAGCCGCTCGCGCCCCGCGTCCTGCCCGGTGACTACGAGGTGCGCCTCACCGTGGGCGAGACGGCGCTCTCGCAGCGCTTCTCCATCCTGCCGGACCCGCGCCTCCCCGTCACATCCGACGAGCTGCGGGCACAGTTCGAGCTGCGCCGCGACATCCGCGACCGCCTGAGCGACGTCCACAGCACCGTCAACGCCGTCCGCCGGCTGCGCAAGCAGGTGGAGGGCTGGGAGGAGCGCGCGAAGGCAGACGACGGCCACAAGCGACTCGCGGAGGCCGCCGGCTCGCTGAAGGAGAAGCTCACCGCGCTTGAGGGCGAGCTGACCAACACTGACCTCGACAAGCTCAAGCCTGGACCCGCGCGCCTCAAGGAGAAGCTCGCGACGCTCACCTCCATGGCCAACGAATCCGACGACCGGCCGACACAGGGCTCACTCGAAGTCTACGCCCAGCTCAGCGAGCAGGTGGAGACGGCGCAGGGCCGCCTGCGGGAGCTTGTCGAGGGCGACGTCCGCGCCTTCAACGAGCTCATCCAGTCCGAGGGGATGCCCGCCGTCGGCGTCTAGCCTCGCCCTGGCAAATTCGTTCGGTATATCAAGTGGCCCCGTCTGGCATGGTGTCAGGCGGGGCCGCTGCACAACATCGACACGGCTCAGGAAAATAGCGTGCGATCCCTTTACTTCTGAAACACCTCAAGCCCCGCTCCGGCATTTCATACGTATCCCGCCTGGGGTGTTGGCATCGCGTGCCGCAGCGCGCCCTGCGCCGGCAGTTTTACTGCCGCCACCGCGCATGCCACCTGCCCCCGCCGCACCCTGCGCCGGCAGTTTCACTGCCGCGACTGCGAACCACAACAACCCAACTCAAATCGGTATCTTATGGATTCCGCCTGGGTTGCCGGAGTACCGCGAGGGCTTCATCCCGCGACCGCACATCCTGCGCCGGCCCCTTCAGGGCCGCGATGGCAGCGCCGCCGATAACCCCCACCTGGCTCAACGGCAAGGGCACGACTCTTGAAATGAACGGCCGGTAGCAGGGATGTCGGGTCTGCCCGCCGCGCGTAGAGGGACCGGAGCGCGGCGCGGTTGGTCCATCTCACATGTCGTCGGCCCAAGGGGAGGGAGCGGATTCATGCGAACGGCGTTGCGCTTCGCGGCGGCCATCATCGGCGTCATCGGCGCCATTGATGGGCTGGTCATCAACTTCGTCGTATCAGCCTTCAAGCGCGCACAAGACATCCTCGGCGGCACAGCCGACCCGTCGCATGGCTTCATCGGCCTGCTCATCTGCCTGATCGCGCTCGCCGGCGCGCTGCTCGTCCTGCGAAGTCCGCTCGTCGGCGGGTTCCTCCTGCTGCTCGCGGGAATCGCCTTCTTCTTCATCGTCCACTGGTGGGGATTGCTGGCCGGCCCGCAGATGATTGTCGGCGGAGCGCTGGCGCTCATGGATCTCAGCGTCAGTACCTCGGCGCGCCAGCGGCGTGAGCCGCGCGGCGGCACGCCTGCGCCCACAGCATGATCTTCCCCGGCACGTAGGGCGGGCATCGCATCTTGCCCGCCCCCTCGGCATGCTGCGGTGAGCGCTCGACCTGCGCCGGCAGGTTCACTGCCGCGAATGCCGCGACGACGGCGAGGCGACGCGCACCTACGGCCCGACAACCACGGCGCGCAGCGCCTCCCAGTCATGCCGGAGCAGCATCGCGTCCAGCTCGGACATGGCGCCGGTGACATTGAGCGCGGCATCCAGCGCGCGCTCGAACGCGGGCATCTGGTCCGGTGGACCGAACAGCGCCTCACGCACCGGCACGCGGCCGAGCCGCCCCGCGAAGGCACGCGCGATCTCCCAGTATGGACCGAGCGTGCCGCCGGTGAGCGCGTCGAGCGTAACGTCCGTCCACCGCGGCAAGAAATCCACCAGCAGCGTGTCGAGCAGCAGGTCGTTGAGCGCGCCGCCGCTTTGTAGCATCGCGCCCGCACCCCAGTTCGCCCGGCGCACGCCGCTCCGCAAGGTCCGGCCGTCGTACTCCGCGGCGCAGAAGCAGTTGAGCAGCTCATGGGCAAGCTGCGCCATATAGTACGGAGCCGCGGTCTCCGTAGAGGCGAGCAGCGTCTTGGCCACCACGGTCGCGCCATCGCTTTGGCCCTCGCCCGGCGCGAGATAGATGAACGAGAGCACCGCCTTACCCTCGATCTGGCGCAGATCGCCGCCAGGGAGAAATTGCGCCGCCTGCGTCGCGAACTCCTCCGGGAAAATCGCATAGACCGCCGGTGTATCGCGCATGACACGGCGATACCACTGCGCCTGGTTCGACCACTGGATCGCTGGGAAGGCGCGGAGCAATGACACCGTCGTCTCGCCGATGACGCGGTAGACGGGCATCAACGATTGCTGGCGCGTCCACGGCCAGCGGCGCCAGAACTCCGGCCACCATTGCGCGGCATCGGCCGCCGCGTCGTCGGCCCGGTCCTGCGTGATCGTCGGGAGCGTCTCCGCCATCCTGTCGCCCTTTCGTCCGCGCTGCGTCGTGTCGCGTCGTGTCGCGTCGTGTCATCCCTCAGAGCATAACGACAGGTGACACCGAATCCGTCTGGGGTGTCGTGTATCGCGAGGGCTTCAGCCCGCCTCGCGCCTTGCGCCGGCCCTTTCAGCGTCGCGACGGCACACGACACCTGCCCACCTGGAGTCGGTATGACAGGGCCTGGCCGTCAGAAGCGGCGGGATGCCGGCGCAGAGCGGAGCCTGCGTCCCACCGCGCGGCGAAAACTCAGCGGGCGCCGGCCACTTCCGCCGTTCCGCTCCCGCTGAGCGTGGTGGCGAGCTTCGGCAGCACGTCGCGACCGTAAAACTCGATCACGCGGCGCAGATCGGCCTGCGGCGAGTGGATGAAGACGTGCGTCACGCCGCCGTCGATCAACCGCTGGATGGCCTGCACATGGACCTGAGGATCTTCTCCGACCGGCCACTTCTGTATCAGCTCGTCCACCTTCACGTCGCGTCTGGCGCGCCGCTCGATGTCCACCGGGTCGGGGTCGCCGACGTAGCGGTCCCACGAGTGAGGCATGAACTGCCAGATCGGAGCATAGCGCCGCGCCTCCTCCTGGCTGCCGGCGACCACCATCGTCTCCGCCAGGATGGGCATCGTGCGCGGGTCCTTGCCGGCGGCGCGTGCGCCCTGCTCGAAGGCCTGCCGCAGTTCCGGCTTCAGGGCGCGCTCGCCATCCGTCACCAGCCCATCGCCATAGTGCCCGGCGAGGTACATGCTCTTGGGGCCGCTGGCAGCCATATAGATGGGGACCGGCTGCCTGGGTACGTCGTAGAGTCGGGCGTGCGGCACGGAGTAATATCGGCCGTGGAACTCCACCCACTCGCCGGTCCAGAGGCGGCGGATCAATTCGACGGCCTCCGCCAGCCGTCCTCCGCGCTCGGCCCACGTGCCCCAGCCGCCGCCCGCCGCGACCTCGTTGAGCGCCTCGCCCGCGCCCACGCCGAGAAACACGCGGCCCGGATACAGCGTGCCGAGCGAGGCGAAGGCCTGCGCCACGATGGTCGGATGGTAGCGGAAGCTGGGGCAGGTGACGCCGGTGCCAAGCAGGATGCGGCTCGTGCGCTGGCCGAGGGCGGCGAGCGTCACCCACGCGAAACTGGCGTGCCCCTGATTATCCTGCCACGGCTGGAAGTGGTCGCTGGTCCAGACGGCGTCGAACCCTGCCTGCTCGGCAAGGACGCCAAGCTCCACCAGCTCGGTGTTGGGGAATTGCTCCGACGGGAGCACGAAGGCGAGCGTGGCCTTGTGGCGGCTCGGCTCTGCGGCGGGGGTGCGAAATGGCGAATCCATGCGGATCGTGCCTCCTTCTGCTAGGCCAAGATCTATTGCCGGCGCAGAGCGGCGCGGGGTCGCGCCCGACTGCGCGAAGTGGGCGGCAAGAGCCATACCAGAAGGGAGAGGTGCATCGCGACGCGACGCGTGTTCAGGCGATGCGATAGGAGATGCCAAGGGCGTCGAAGGCGTCTACCACGGAGGTGACGACCTCGAGAATGTCAGGCGGCTCCATCGCGCCGCCTCAGTAGGGCCTCGCGGATCCGTCCGGCCAGATCCGCCCCGTAGTGCAGCTCGACGAACTTCACGGCGAGCTCGTCCTCAGAAAGCCGAGGATTGACCCGCGCCAGACCGCGCCTGCTCATGGCGATGGTCGAGCGCGTCAGCGACCGTGCGAGGCTGAAGCGCCTCGCGGGCGTGGCCTGGCGCAGCAGCTCGATTTGCACGCGCTCCGCCTCGGGCGAGGTGTCGGGCGATTGGGTCCGCATGCGCCGCTCCGCTCTTCCGCAGGGATGCCGTCACGCACAGGATAGCACGCCGTTCGGCCGGCTGCATGGCGCACCGCGGATGGAGGCGCTGGCGGCTCATGCCGAACGGCCAGGGGAGTAGCCCGCCAGCTCCGGGAGGAGTAGAATGTCCGCAAGCGTGATTGGCCCGCCACATGCGACGCCGCGAGCGATGCCGCGTGACGGGCGGGGCGGTAGGCGCGAGTCCTGGGAGCTGGGAGCCTTAGTACATGTACCTGCAATGGGTGGGCACGATCCTCGCGATCGTGCTGGTGGACCTGTCGCTCAGCGGCGACAATGCTGTGGTGATCGGCGCGGTGGCCTCGCGCCTGCCGCCCCGTCGTCAGCGGCTCGCCATCGGCTTCGGCATCTTGATGGCCATCGTCGCGCGCATCGCGCTTGGCGTGACGGCGGTGCTCGTGCTCAAGCTCCCCTACGTCCAGGCCGTTGGCGGCTTGATCGTGCTGCTCATCGCCCTGCAAATGGCCTACGCCCAGGCCACCGGCGCCGTGGATAAGGAGGCCGAACGCGCCGAGCATCCGATGAAGCGCCGCAGTTGGCGCACGCTGAGCGGCGACGAAGGACTGCTCCGCGCGGCAGCCATCATCGTGCTGGCCGACGTCTCCATGTCGCTCGACAACATCCTTGCCATCGTCGCGCTGGCCCGCGGCAACGATCTATTGTTGGCCGCCGGTTTCCTGCTGAGCATGCTGATGCTGCTGGTCGCGAGCTCGGTCATCGCCCGCATCATCGCGCGCTTCCCCCTGCTCATGTACGGCGCGGCCGGCATTCTGGCCTGGACCGCTGGTGTGATGCTGCTGGAGGACCATTCGCTGCACCCGTACATCACGCAGCTCGACGCGCAGGTACCCGGCCCCCCGCTCGTAAACCTCGTCGCGCCCGTCTCCGTGGCGCTGGTCGTGCTCTTCTCGCTGGCGGCGTGGCTCCTCCAGCGCCGTCGCCACCGCAAGATAGCCTAGCCTCGCCGCCGGGATGGACGCACAACCAGGCGCCCCGACGAGCCGGCGTGGGCCGACAAGAGACGGATTCTGGTAGTGTTCTTGGTTGGCGACTGAGCGACGTTCATTCCTTGCCCGCCCTGCGCTGGTCTGTTCGGCGCTGTGAGTGCGAACCTCAACTTCTCGACCCTGGTTCACCTATCGCCCACCACTCCTCCATCACGATCAGGCGTCGGAGATGTTCCCCCTGGCACGTACGCGCTCATTTCCACGCCAATGGCGCAAAATGGCTCCGCGAGCGTCGGGGACGCATGAAGCGTCAAGCGCCGGACACCCACGGAGCCTTCTCTTATCCCCGATTCCGGAGAATACGCTACTCCTTCAGCTCTACGATGATGCCTATATCGTCAGTCGTCCCGATGTTTTCGACATCGTGCCATCCCCCCTCCGACCACGAGGTGTCGCCGTCCCGAATCTCGGCCTCACGACTCGTGCCGTCCTGAAACGAGAACTTCACTCGCGCCGAGCCCAAGGCATAGACCACGCACGGAGGATGCGAATGCATCCCAGTCGTTTCGCCCGGCCTGATGCAGGCTTCGAGGACGCGCACCCGCTCGTTTTCCAACAGAATTCGATGGCCCTTCGGCGGGGACGTATGTTCGCCAGCCGACCCGACCCCCGATCGCTCCGCGGCGCTGAAGTCAAGGGAGACATACGGTTCATCGCCGATGACCCATGAGTCGTGGCCCGGCGGCACGTCGAAGGCATCCCCTGCGGCCAACTCGCGCTCGGTGCCGTCCGCCATCCTGATGGCTGCCCGCCCTGAGACGACGTAGCCGACGTGTCGGACCTGACATAGGTCGGTTCCTGCGAGCGGCTTGACGTGCTCAGACCAGCGAAAACCGGGCTGGAACGTGGCACGTACCATCATGGTCTCGCCAATCTGAACGACTTCGAGTCGCCCTTTACCCCCCATCGGGCGCGTCTCGTCGGGCACGTCAAGACTCCTCGCCTGGAGCTGCGTGATCTCGGTCGTCTTGGTGGTCATTGCTCTTGTCTCCCCTTGTCGTCGCCTGCGGCTGTATCCAACTCGCTAGACCGAGCCTACCTCGGTCCCGAGTGGTGCGCGTCCCCCAGAAGGGATATGCCGGGCGAGCGTGGGAGGATATTTCCTGCCGAGGCGGGGGATAGAGAAGTTATGAGATGTCGCGAACGGGTGCCTGTAATGGTTTATGGAGGACCCGGTTTCGGTTCTTCCGCCGCGACCAGCCCCCGCGCCACCACCCAGCCGGCGATTTGTGCACGCGAGGTGAACCCCAGTTTCCGGAGGATATGTTTTACGTGGAGCCGGGCTGTCCCCTCAGTGATGACAAGCGTTGCGCCGATCTGTCGATTCGTCAGTCCCTGCGCGACGAGCATCGCTACCTCAAGCTCTCGCGAGGTCAGGTCGAAGCCTTCCGCACCATCGAACAGCTGCCCAGCCGGCGCAGCCGCTAGAGCCTCAGTAATTGCCTGCTCCAGCGAAAGGGCGCGTCCCGTCGCCCACTCCGCCGCAAGTGCCGATTCATCCATGCCGGCGCGCACCATGGTAAGGGTGCGCGCGTAGTCGCTCAAGTTGGCGCGCGATGTAGCGGCGCCACTTACCTCAAACTGGGCCTCAGCCGCTCCGAGCAAGCGCGCCGCCCGCTGCGGCTGCTTTAATGCGGCCAGCACGCCAGCAAGGCCGGCTAGGCACTCCGCGATTCCGCGATGATCCCCTTGGCTGCGGAAAAGCGACAGACTCTCGCGGAAAAGCCCCAGCGCTCGGCGAGCGTCACCCCCGCGCAGCGCGAGATACCCCAGGTTGTGGAGCAGGCTTGGGATGGTTCCCGTCATGCCTTGCCTGCGGAGCAGCGCCAGGCTCTCCTGATAGTGCGCGGTGGCGTCCGCGATGTTGCCCTGGCTGCGGGCGAGGTCGCCAAGGATGTTCAGTGCCTGTGCCATGCCCCATTCGTCGCCCACTGCGCGCCACCGCGCCAGCGAGGCCTCCATCCCCATCTGCGCCACATGTCCATCGTCTCCGCCGGACGAGAGCATACTCAGCGTCATCGTCGCGTGGGCGGCCCCCCAGGCATCTCCGACCTCCTCGAAGAGCATCAAGCTCTCCGTGGCCGCCGCACCAGCCGTGGGTTGGTCGAGCAGCAGCGGTAGAACTTGCAGGGTGTAGGCCAACCCACGTTTGTCCCCAATCGCCCGATAAAGGGCAGCGCTTTCCTCAAGTCGCGTTCGCGCCTGGGCCGACTGACCGAGCAACCAAGCAAGCTCGCCGGCCGTATGGAGGGCACTTGCCCGCGCGGCGTGAGCGGCCTCGTGGCCTCGTGACAGCAAAGCTTCGGCCCATTCCAACCCCTCGCTGACTTCCCCACGAAAGACCCAAAACCAGAGCAGTGCCCCCGTCAGGTACAAGCCTAGCTCGACATCTTCTGTATCGGTACGGCTCCGGGTCCACGCCAGCGCCGCACGTATGTTATCCTCGTCCATCGCCAACCGTTCAAGCCACGGACCTCGCTCCCCGCTCATGAGCTTCGGCTCGGCGACCTTGACGAGTCTCAGGAAATAGCAGGCGTGGCGGCGCTGAATAGCTTCCGCCTGCTCATGCTCCGTGAGGCGCGCCCACCCATACTGCCGTATCGGCTCCAGCAGGCGATAGCGCTCAACCCCTGGTTGAAGCAGTGTCTCGACGAGAGACTTCTCGACGAGTGTCGCAAACAGTGAAAGTATGTCCGCCCGCTCGAATCCCTCCCCGCAGCAGATGCTTTCAGCCGCCTCCAGGCTGAAGCCGCCTGCGAATACTGATAGCCGGCGGAAGAGCTTGCTCTCGGCGTCGCTCAGGAGCGCATAGCTCCAGTCCAGTGTTGCGCGCAGAGTCTCATGGCGCGGAACAGTTCGACTGCCTCCGCCGAGCAGCCGGAGCGAATCGTCTAGCCGGTTCGCGATCTGCTCCGGGGTAAGCGTACCTATCCGTGCTGCCGCAAGCTCGATACCCAGCGGGAGACCCTCCAGATGCCGGCAGATCGCTGCGACGACCGGGGCATTGTGTGGAGTGAGCGCGAAGTCTGGTTGTCGTGCTTGGGCCCGATCAAGAAACAATGCCACTGATTCCACCTGGGCGAGCGACACGGGCGAAAAGGTTGGCCCCCCGGCGGGTAGCGCGAGAGGAGGTACCTGTCGCGTGACCTCACCTGAGATGCGCAGTGGCTCGCGACTGGTGGCCAGAATGCGAAGATGAGGAGAGGATCGCAGCAACGTCTCGGCCAGTCGGGCACAGGCGCCAACAACATGCTCGCAGTTATCGAGCACCAGCAGCAGGTGGCAAGAGGCCAGCGCCGCTGCCAACGTCGCCAGGAGCGGCCGGCCTGGTGTCCCATGCACGCCTAACACCGTCGCGACAGCCCGCGGGACCAGGGCCGAGTCGGAGAGAGGTGCGAGTTGAACGAGCCAGGCGCCATCTGGGAAGGTCTGCGCCAGATCGGCCGCCGCTCGTAGGGCAAGACGGGTCTTGCCGCAGCCTCCAGTTCCCGTCAGGGTGAGCATGCGCACCCGCGGGAGGACTCGCTTGATCTCGGCTACCTCGCGCTCGCGGCCGATAAAACTGGCAACCTCTGCGGGAAGATTATGCCGGGGAGATATATCCCGGCCGGCCGGGAGAGAGGTGGTCATGGCGCGCTCCCTGGACGTACGAACGGGCCTTACTCGGGTAGTATAGCTTGTGGATAAGCGGGTCCCACACGCGCAGCTCCCCGACCGTCGCGAACGAGAACCACAACACGAAGCCGGGGTAGAACACCATCGCTTCCCTTAGAGCGTGGAAAGGCCGCCCCCACGTTGAGGGCGGCCTACTCCGATGAAAGACGGCGGCTTATCGCTCGTGTTGCCGGCGCGGGCTAGGGATGCGCGGCGCGCCAGGCGTCACGCCGCTCGGCGCTGGAACAGGTGCGCCTGACGCAACAGCCGCGGGCTCCGTACCGGCGCTGGTGCTCGCGGGCTCGGCGGCCGTCTCCGGCGCGGTCGGAGCGGCACGGCCGTTTGTCCCGCTGCTCCCGTTCGCGCCGCTCGTCCCATTCGGCAAGACCGTCCCGTCCACGGTGGCGAGGCCGGGCACGCGTGCCATCAGATCGCTCATCTTCGTGCCCGTGAGCGCCTCCAGAATCGCCGGCACCTGCGCCAGCATGTTGACCACGTCGCCCGTCACCCGGCTCGCGCCCAGATTGCCGTTGCTCCCATTCGCCCCGCCGCCGGTGGAGACGATGCTGATCTTGTCCACCTTGCTCAGCGGCTCGGCGATGGCCCTGACCACCTCCGGCAGGTTCGTGATCACCTTATCGAGCACGGCCGCCTGGTTATACTCCTGATACGCCGCCGCCTTGACGCGCATCGCCTCCGCTTCCGCCTCGCCCTTCGCGCGGATGACCTCCGCCTCCGCCATGCCGCGCGCCCGCGCCGCCTCGGCCTCCGCCGCGCCGCGAATCTTGGCAGCTTGCGCCTCCGCCTCGGCCTGCGCTCGCAGCGCCGCCGCGCGCCCCTCGGCCTCCAACGTGATGCGCTGGCGCTCGGCCGCCGCCTGCGTCTCGATGCGCTGCCGCTCGGCGTCCGCGGCCTTCACCACCGTCGCCTCAAGCTCCATCTGCCGCCGGTGCGACTCGGCCTCCTGCACCTTCACCTGCGCCGTCTTCTCGATCTCCTGGGCGCGGGCCTGCTCGGCGACGATCTGCTGCTGGACGATCTGCGCCTGCAAGTCGGTAGCCTTGTCGGCGACGACCTGCTGCTTCTTCACCTCCGCGTCATATGAGGCGCGCTTGAGCGAGAGGTCGCGCTGGAACTCCGCCTGCTTCGCCTGTGAGGCGGTCTCGGCCTCGATGCGAATCTGGTCAGCGTTTGCCTTGGCCACCGCCGATTCACGCGCGGCATTCGCCTGCTGAATCTGCGTGTCGCGGGCGGCGAGCGCGGCGGCGACGTTCGCCTCTTTCTTGATGCGCTCGATCTCTGGCCGGCCCATGTTCTCGATGTAGTCGTTGTCGTCCCACACCTGCTTGATAGTGAACGAAACGACTTCGAGGCCCATCTTGGCGAGATCCGCCGAGCTAGTGGTGCGCATCTTCTCGCTCACCATCTCCGGCTCTTTGACGATCTGCTCCACCGTGAGCTGGCCCACGATCCCGCGCAGGTGGCCCTCCATCACGAGGCGAATCAAGCCCTGGCGCTGGTCCCACGTCTTGCTGAGGAACTGCTCCGAGGCCGTGAGGATGCTGTCGCGGTCGTTGCGCACCTTGAGCTGCGTGACCGCCTCGACCCGCAGCGCAACCCCCTGATTGGTGTAAAGGTTCTGCTGCGGGGCCACGTCGAACGACATCAGCTCCAGCGAGAAGATCTCGGCGCGCTCCAGAATGGGCACAACGAAGGCGCCGCTGCCCACGATGACGCGCGGCACGCTCCCCCGGCCAAAGACCAGCAGCGCCTGGTTGGGACCGACCTTGACGTAGCGGCTGCTGTACGTGGTGAGGGCGACGACGGCCAGAACGGCCAGCGCGATGACGACGATGACCACAATCGTGCCTGCGGTGCCCAGAAACGAGAACATGCTTCTACCCTTCCGCGGCCGCTGTCTTCTGCTGCCTGCCGCGACCTCTTCCCAACCCGGCGCGGAGCAACGGCCCCGCGCCCCCTCCCATGCGTTGCCGGTCTCGTCTCTCCGTCTTGGCGGCGGACGCTACCGGGCGCCTCTGAGCTCTCTACGAAAAACTGTGCCTGGATAGTGCGCCTTGAACATAGGGTGGCCGCTCTGAATATTCGCGGGCCGTTCAGGGCTGCGGATCAATCGGCTCAAGCCGCGGCGCCTCCCCCGCGCGGACGCTCGCCATGAAGCGGTCCCACGGCTGGACGACGGCGATGCCGTCGCGATAGCTCAAGATCACGACTTCTGTGCCCGCCGAGATAGCCTCGTCGCCGGCGGCTCGCGCGCCGAGGCTCTGGCGCGATCCCACCGCCCCGGTGAAGAGCACCTCGCCGACGCCGCCCGCGCGGATAGGCATTGTCACCTGGCCGAGGCGTCCCTCCAGCCGCGAGCTATCGCCCATCAGGCCGAGGCTTTCGTTCGCGAGGAAGATGCGCGTGAGCAGCGCGGAGATGAAGATAGCCGCCGCGAGGCCGGCGGCGAGCGAGAGGGCGAGCGTGAGGACGGCGCCGAGGTTGGCGCTATTGTGCAGCAGATAACCGAGCAGGCCGAATACCAGCAGGAACGCCAGGATGCCGTAGACGCTCAGCGCGCCCTCCAGCATGCCGAGCAGCGAATTGAGCGGGCTTGAGGCGCCGCCGCTCCCGTTAGCCTGCCCGTTGCCGGCGTGCCCCGCATGGGTC
>CAYYCB010000072.1:0-12944 GCA_964469715.1 uncultured Ktedonobacterales bacterium
CTCCGCGCTCGACGCCTGCCACGACCACGCCGTATTGCTTGCGCAGCGCCTCCACGGTGCGGCCGGTGAGGTCGTCGCCTCGCCGGCAGGGGGCGTCGTCTAGCGCGAAGAACGCGCCACGGCTGAAGAAGGCGTGGCTCACGCCGCCCTGTGCGGCGGCTGCCGCCAATGTCGGCGCCGCGAGGTTCGACGTGCTATAGGCGGTATGGATCCCGAAGAAGGTGACGAGATTCTCCGCCAGGGCTTCACCGAAGACACGCAACACGACGTGGACATTTGGCCGCAGGCGGCGCGCCTCCAGGCCGATTTGCAAGTTCACGAGGTCACTTGAGGTGACGGCGGCGATAGCGTACGCGCGGCCCAGCCCAGCCTGCTCAAGCACCTCGGCCTTACGGGCGTCACCTATGATCGTTGTCACGCCGTCGAGGCTTGTCACTTCGTCCGGGAAAAGCGTCGTGCCTTCGGCCGTGTGGATCACCACGATACGCGGGCGTGGCTCGCGGTCCCAGAGCCAGCGGACGACTCGATAGCCGACCTTGCCCTGGCCGCAGACGATCACGGTGTCGAATTCGGCCGTGGGGTGCTGAATGGGAAGCGGTTCCGTCGCCGCTCGCAGGCGTACCTGTTCGAGTGCGGAGAGGCGGCCCAGCAGGGTCAGGCGGTCGCCGGCATGTAGTCCGCTGGCGCTCTTGATGCCACTCGCGCGGTCCGCGCGATCTACACGCCGCAGCACGCGCACGGCATATGTCGCTTCGAGCTCGCCCACCGCCGCGGGGAGCGCGCCCTCTCGCTCCGGCACCTGGACCTCGGCAACGCCCAACAGGTTGCCGGCCACTGGCAGCACATGTTCCAGATCGCGGCTGACCGCCGCACCGGCGAACGTGGGAGCGCCGAGGGCAGAGGCGCTGAACGCCGTATGGCGGCCGAAGGTGCGTTCCAGCGCCTGATCGAAGTCCTGATCGAACGCTCGCAGGATGACGCGGATTCCAGGGCGTTCCTTGCGCGCCGCCAGCGCGATGTCGACGTTCAGCAGGTCGTTGTCAATGCCCGCGAGCACGGCGCGCGCTCGATGGATGCCCGCTTGTCTGAGCATCTCGGCATGGCGGGCGTCGCCGATGAGCACGGGCACCTGCATCTCGCGCGCCCGGCGGACATGCTCGGCCACCGCGTCCTTCTCGATCACCACGACGCGATAGCCCTGAGCTACCAGCCGCGTCACGACGCGCAGCCCTACGCGCCCGAGGCCGCAGACGATGACCTGGCCGGAGCAGATTGCCGCCAAACCTCGCTGCTGGACGTCAAGAGGACGCTGGTTGAAGAACGCCCGCGCCGAGCCGATCAGGCTCTGGATGAAGATCAAAGCGAAGAGGACGTTGAAGAAGTAGAGGAGCGGACCTGGGCCACTTTTGTTGGCATCCAGGGAGCTTTGGAAGGTCAGGAGCCGCAGCGTGGAGTTGAGCGCGTCGATGAGCGTCTCGGCCTGATGGCTGTTGAGCAGGGCCACCACGTCCACGCCGATGACCGCCGCGAGCAGCGCCAGCGAGACCAGCGACTCGGCAAGTAGCGGCAGCCGTCCGTATAAGTAGGCCCGCAGGCTTGCCCACCACCCATATCGCTGTCGCGGCGCAGTGCCCCCATCCAGCCCAGCATCCACGTTGGCCGCCATAGTCGCCTCCTCCCTCGCACTCCGCCTTGTTGCCCAACCATAGCAGGGCGTCGGCGGGCACGCAAGCCTTGGCGGCCAGCTCGAATGTTAAATCTTCGTGCGGCGCATCGGTGATGTGCGGGGGCGCTCAATGGGCGTGGGCGAGTTTCACGGGCGTACGGGGAGATCGGCCCAGACCACGGACTCGCGGTACTGATTCGCGCGTGAGCCTCCGGGCAGCAGCTCGCGGGCAACACCGGCGAGCCGGGCTCGGCGCTCGGCGAGGGGAAGGGCAGGTTCCGCGACGCCGGGGTCCGGCGCGACCCACGGCGACACTGCCAGCATGCGGCCTTGTAACGGCTCGCCGGTGTCTGTGTCGATGAGGTCGTCCACGCCGATGAAGGTTTGGACGCGGGCGGTGGAGGTAAGGATCGGGGGCGCCACGTCGCGCGTCGTGATGGATGACTGGCCGTCGAAGGGGATGTCGAAGAAGTTGCCGGTCTGCATCGCGCAGATGTTGTGGCGTAGGTGCCGATAGCGCGGCTGGATGGAGCCGAGGACCGAGCCGAGCCATTCCTGCGGCTGCCATGGGTGGCGGGAGCCGGGTCCGGCCCAGACCTTATCGTTGGCATCCGGCTGGACGACGATCTCGGCTCCGTGGTCGTCGAGGTGGCGGAGATACGCTGGCGTGAAAGCGTCGAGGCTGACGGCTACGCCGAGCCGTCCGGCGCTCGTGCTTATCACGCGGACGTCTTCCAACGTGCCCGGCGAAATGTCGAGCGCCTTCTTCTCATCAGGAGTGAGAAAGACCTTGTTCACACGCTCCAGCAGCGTGCCGTCCGGCCCGAAGACAAGGGCGGCGTTGTAGACCTCCGCGCCGCTCGGCAGATAGACGCGATCCGCGTGAGGTCGTCCCCAACGCAGCACGTCGCCGCGGCGACGTGAGAGGCGCACCTGCGGGGCGAGGGTAGTCGCCACGATATGTGTGTTGTATCTGGCAGCCAGACGCGAAAGGGTCTCGGCGAAGGGACGATAGAGCGCGTCGGTCCGCGCCAGGAGGAGCGCCCGCGGAAAGGAGACGCCGCGAAAGCGCCTGCGGCACATCAGGACGCGAGGCAGGTAGGCCAGGGCGAGGAGGGTGAGCGCCGCTGTGGAGGTCTTCGCCTGGCGTGCTGGCCAAGCGCGCAGACCAGCGAGGGCAGCCGGCAGACCCAGTAGCTCGCCGAGCACGAGCAGATTCGGTCCCTCACGGCGGAGGTGGGGCGCCGCGAGGGCGACGATGCGCTCTAGCTCGCGGACGTAGCTTACCTCGGAGTGGGCGGCGCGGACGCTAATCGTATTGCCGACGGCGACAACGCGCACCACCGTCTCGCGCCCGGCGTCTGTCGTATGATCGCCCGGTCGTTGGGGGATGCCATCTTGTGCTTGCGTCACCCCTCGCCTCGTTTCCGGTCGCGAACCTCGGTTATCCAAATACAACGCAAGACCCGGAGGGCCGCAACTCGCGGATGCTCCGGGTCTCTGCGCGCGGCATGCGCTCGATGAACGGTGTGCGCCGCGCTAGGACTTATTTTGCGGAAGCGCGCTTGGCGCGCGCTCCGGCCATCTCACCCAGGCCAATCGCCAGCACCGCCAGCAGCAGGTGGACGATCTGGATGACCGGGCCGCCCATCATCCTCTGCGTCAGGCCGACGATGGCGAGAATTAGCCCGAGCGCGAAGGTGCCGAGCGTGATGCCGAGGCTGCCCCCCTTCAACGCCTGCGCCACGCCGATCCACCAGAGGAGCGCGACAAAGACGATGCCAAGCAGCATGTGGACGAGTACCAGACCGCCCGTGTCGTGGCCGGTCCAGAACCAGATGCCCAGGATGAGATTGATCAGGAAGATGGCGCGCAGGGCCATCTGCGCGGGTCGAATCCCCACGGAATATACCTCCACACTGCGAATGCCCCCGCCTGCCCCGTGTCGCGTCTCGCGCGTAGCGGCGGACCTTTCATAGCATACCGCAGGCGTACCTAGTCCCCGGACCTGGCGCGTCGCTCTCGGTGCCGCCGCCTCGGCATCATTGTTGCGGCTTTGGGGATGGATGGTGCGCGGATGATGATCCCGCGATGCCCGTCTCTCAGGTAGGTTGAGGCGTCTTGAAAGGAGCCTGTGCTTTGGGTTTCGAGCAGTATCACGAGCCGGCCAATGAGCTGTCGGAGGACGTGCGCACGTTCGCGCGCATGATCGCCTCGCTCACGGAGGAGGCGGAGGCCATCAACTGGTACGAGCAGCGCATCAGCGTCGAGAAGGACGGCGCGGCGAAGGCGATCATGCTGAACGCTCAACATGAGGAGTTCAAACACTTCGGCATGGATTTGGAATTCTTGTTACGGCGCAAGCCGGAGTGGAGGACGATCCTTCAGGCGATTCTTTTCAAGGACGGCGACATCGTCAAATTGGGTGAGCGTGGCGAAGAACAGTCCGACTGAGGAGCAGGCCGATTGGGCGACGCCGGAGAGGCGGCCAACCAGCGGGGCTTGCGCCGCGTATCTTAGCCCGAAGGCTTGGCGTCTGCTAAGGCTGCGGTTCCTGGCAGAATGATGGCAATAGAGACGGAGCGGGCAGAGATGGCGGAGCGGCGCAACGATGGCGGCGGCGCGGGCGTGATCGCGTATCAGGGCAAGAAGACGACCGTACGTGTGAAGGAAGTGACCCAGGCGGATGGTCACGTCATGCGCTATGAGATCGTGGAGCGCGCCGATGCCGTTGCGGTGGTGGCGCTGCGCCCCGCGCCGGATGGACAGCCGGAGATCGCGCTGGTCAGCCAGCAGCGTCCCGCCGTGAATCAAGAATTGCTCGAAATCCCGGCGGGCCTGGTCGAGCCGAACGAGCGTGCGCACCCCGAGCGCGCCGCCGCTCGCGAGCTGCGAGAGGAGATCGGCTATGACGCTGGCGAGCTGCGCCTGCTCGTTGCCGAATATTCCTCGCCGGGCTTCACGACGGAGACAATCTCGATCTATGCGGCTTCAGGATTGAAGGAGTCGCCGGAGGGGCAACAGCTCGATTCCGGCGAGCAGATCACGGTCCACTGGATGCCGCTCGACGAGGCGATGGAACGGGTACGGCGGGGAGAGATCCGCGACGGCAAGACGATTCTCGGCATCTGGCTCGCCCGCGACGAAGTGGCGGGTGGGTCGGCCACGCTTTAGGTTGCGCCGTCTCACCGGGCTGCTGGCAAGCGGATAGCCGGATCTCTCGGCGGGCGGGTGCGCTGTGAGAGAAGGAGGCGATCATGCGCGATTGGCGAGCGGATCGCATCGGCGCGGCCGAGCGCGGCGAAAATCCGATGACACTCGTCCGCATGCGCAGCGGTTTTGCGGTTCTTGGGGATACGCAGTTCTTGCCTGGCTACTGCGTGTTGCTGGCCGCGCCGCGGGTCGAAGGTCTGAACGAATTGACGATGGATGAGCGCGCGGCCTTCCTGTTGGATATGTCGATTCTTGGTGACGCTATCGCCGCGGTCTGCGCACCCATCGTACGCCTCAACTACGCCATCCTCGGCAATACCGACACATTCCTGCATGCCCACGTCTTCCCGCGCTACGCCTGGGAGGCGCCTGAGCGTTTGGCGATGCCGCCGTTCAGCTATCCCACCGACTATTGGACGTCGCCCGAGCATGCTTACTCGGACGAGCGGCATGGCGACCTGCGCGCTCGCCTCACGGACATGCTGCTGCAGCTTATGGCGGCCAATGACGAGAATGTGAGCGCGGATGTGACGGAGTGATACAACGTCCGGTTGGACAGTTGTGGTTCGCAGTCGCGGCCCTGAAAGGGCCGGCGCACGGCGCGATGCGGGCTGAAGCCCTTACGCTACTCCAACACCTTAAGCGAAATCGATATGACGGGATGTTGGCGGGGGAACCTCACCGCATTCATGCCGGCTCTGCACCGCTGACACTCCTGACGAATTACGCGCCCGTCTCCGGTGGGAGCGCTCACATGATCAGCATGGCGTCGCCGAAGCTATAGAAGCGATATTCGCGCTCTACGGCCTCGCGATAGGCGCGAAGCATGAGCTCGCGGTCCGCGAACGCCGAGACAAGCACGAGCAGGGTTGAGCGCGGCAGATGGAAGTTGGTGAGCATGACGTCCGTCGCGCGGAAGGGGAAGCCCGGCCGGATGAAGATGCTCGTCCGCCCGCGATAGGGCACGACGACCTGGTCTGACGCGCCCTGCTCCGCCGCCGCCTGCGCCGCGCTCTCCAGCGTGCGTACCGCCGTCGTGCCCACCGCGACGATCCGGCCGCCGGCGGCCCGTGCCGAGTTGATGCGCTCCGCGGTCTCGGGCGTGACCTCAATCTCCTCGCTGTGCATCGTATGGGATTCCAGCGATTCTTCGGCGATGGGGCGGAAGGTATCTAGCCCGATGTGGAGTGTCACGAAGGCTGTTCCGATACCGCGCTCCGCCAGCGACGCCAGGAGCGCTGGCGTGAAATGCAACCCGGCGGTCGGCGCGGCGGCTGAGCCTGGCTCCCGCGCATACACCGTCTGGTAGCGCTCGCTGTCGCTTAGCGGTTCATGGATGTAGGGCGGAAGCGGGACACTGCCGATGCGTTCGAGCGTGGCGTCCACGGTGCTATCGTGCGCGCTGAGCCGCACGATGCGACCTCCGGAGGGCGTGCGTCCGAGCACCTCCGCGGCAAGCGCGCCGTCGCCGAATACCAGGCGCTGGCCCTCGTGGATGCGCCGTCCTGGTCGTACGAGCGCCTCCCACGTGTCTGGCCCAAGATCGCCGCGAACGGCCAGGAGCAGCAGCTCCACTTGGCCGCCCGTTTCGGCCTTCGCTCCGCGCAGCCGGGCCGGGATGACGCGACTCTGGTTGGCGACGAGCAGATCGCCGGGGCGCAGGTATTCACCAATGTCGCGGAAGACACGATGCTCTAGCTCGCGGGTAGCGCGGTTGACGACAAGCAGGCGCGAGCTGTCACGGGGCTCGACCGGTGTCTGGGCGATGCGCTCTGGGGGGAGAGCGTAGTCGAACTCTGAGATGTGCATATCGGATAGGGTACACGCCATGCATGCGCCGCTGCCAGCGAACATGCTAGGGGCGCCCGACGGCAGCGGTCCACCGAATGTGCACCTCCGGGTGGGCCTCTGCATATCGACGCCGCGGACTGACACCAAGGACCGCGCCTTGAGTACGGCTTGCTAGCAGAGCGCCGGAAGTCCAGGGGAGGGGGTTGGACATGGGGTGGCGGTGGGCGTGCCACTTCCCGCTCCCGGTGTCGGCACGGAAACTGGGCTGATAGGCATCACTGCCGCATCGGAGGCCGAGAATGTGGATTGATCGAACGGCGAGAAGAACGAGAGCCGGAAGCTATAGGTGTATTCAAGTTGCAGGCCGACGGAATCCTCGGTGAATGGCGTGTTGTTGCGATTCGAATATGGATAGTTGTTCACGGTGGGCTGGGCGCCCGTATACCCCGCGGGATAGGTAATCGTCGGGACGCCGTTGTTCACGACGCAGGTGGTGCCGCCGGGATAGACCTCCTCGACCGTATTGCCACCGCTCACTGCCGGCTTTCCACTCTGGTCCGCCTGATAGATGTGGATCTTCGTAATTTGCACGTTGGGCATCGTCGCCATCGCCGCGTTGACCGCGCCTATGACCGCGCAATCTGCCGCCGAATTCTTGCCCATCACCGCAGCCGTGCGGGCGCCCTGCCGGGCCGCGAAGACGATGTTGATGTGATCGTCCAGCAGACCGGCGGTGTCGATCACGCCGGCGAGCATGAAGACGATGAAGACGAAGAAGGTGGTGAATTCGACCAGCGCCTGCCCGCGTGAGAGGCGTGAGTGCCGCCGAGTCTGCCGGAGGAGGCGCGTTCTCACAGCGTTCCTCCCTCTCGACGGTCGTCTCGCCATGCGTCCATTGTCTGGGGGAACGTTCCATAACTCTGCCCCGGCGCCTTGACAATCGCTCCGGAGACGCCGTGCCCGATTTGCTGATAGTCTTGCGGCTCGATGCGTTGCACCGATGTGGCGCTAAGCTGCAAGCTGGAGAGGCCACCGGCTACGAACCCGGTGAGATAGGTGTAGGTGAAACTGATCTTGACACCCAGGAAGTCGGCGTCGATCAGCGTGTCGTTGCGATTACTTTCAGGCCAGCCCTTCGTGCCGACCAATGTGTAGGTGCCGTCGTAGATGTCCTCGCAAGGGCATCCAGCGGTTGTGACCATGTTGCCGCCAGTATCGGCCTTGAAGATCTCGACCTGGGTGATCTTGGAGGTGATGATGCCCGACGCGCGCTGCTTGATATCGTTCAGCATCTGCTGATCGGCGGTGTTGGATTGCCGGCCGAGTAGAGAGCCTAGGCGTGCGGCGTCTTTCGCGGCGAAATTCGCAACGCCGATGGACGTCGTGATGAGGGAATATTCGATGATGCCGAAGAGGATGGTGAAGAAAAGGGGAGCAATCAGGGCGAATTCGACCATGGCTTGGCCGCGTGAGCGGCGCCCTTGCCTGCGCCCTCTCCGCATCCACATCGCCGCACGGCCTTCGCTCGGCACGTCACCCTCCCGACGCCACATTCCCACGAGCACTGCGCGGTCGCACACCGGCAGGTGGATTGCAACCACTCGCCCATGATAGGGGGAGTCGCCCAGCCCGTCAAGTGACTGGGAGGGTTGGCGGCGCGCGACACCGCGAGCAGCAGGAACGTCTCGCGCTGACCTGCCATTGTCGCGCCTGCGTCGCAGCTACTGGTTGAGATGGATGGGGCTGCCGCCGAGCAGGCTGACGCTGACCGTCACCTCGTCGAAGGAGTTGCCATGCGAGGCGTAGAGCGCGAGATACCACTCCGCCGAGCTTGGATTTTTGACGAGATCTGGGGCATAGGTGGAGGGCAGCTTGATCTGCATCGTAATCCAGAGGCCGTTATAGATGTAATCGCCGCTGCTGGAGGTCTGTACCCAGGTGTAGCTGCCGACGGGGCATGTTTTCGTCGGGTACGGGCAGGGGTTGGTGAGTGTCGCGGTACGTAGGCCCGCATAGGATGGCGTGATGCCCCATCCCGTCGGCGGCGCGATGGTTGCGTAGGCGTCGCCAGCGTTACCCTGCATCGAATCGCCGGGGTCGAAGATGCTGATGCTGATGGTACGACCAGCGAGGCTGCTATCGAGCGTGCCAATCGGGATGATGTTCGTGGTCGTGCTCGACGAAGGGATGATTCGGAGCGCGAAGTTGTTCCATGGGCTGACACGCCCGCCGGTGGTGCAGCCTTTCACCGGGCCACCTGTGGTTGGGTCGCTGCAGATCTGTACGCCGTAAGAATGCCACCCCCAGCCGCAGGTGAACAGGCCGCACTTGCCCGGATCAATGGATGCGCCGTAGCTGGTCGCCTCCACCACCAGCCGGTAGCCGTTCGGGTAGGCGAGGGGATCGAGGATGATTGGCTGTCCAGTGGACTGATTCGCCACCTCGAACCATTGATACTGGCAGGGCGCTGTCGGTAGGCCGTTCGAGCCCACCTGACATTGCGCGTTCGTGCCGTTGGGGATGCTCACGCACCCGCCAGGGGCCAACGCTGGGATGATGGGAAGGTCCGGGTAGTGGCTGCCCGTCGAGAAGTCGTAGACCTGGGAGCTTGAGCAGCCGTGCGCGGCCAGGTCGGCGGGCATGGCGTCGTAGGGCCGGAAGGTGTAGGTCCAGAGCTGCGTGTCCGAGCTGCGGTCCAGCGGACTGCTGACCCCGTAGAGGGTGTACGTCACGTTGAAGTAGAAGCGTGGATCGTCGAAGAAGTAACTCTTGGTGCCGGTGTCGTACTGCAAGGCGTTCGTGACGTTGGGATACTTGTCATAGAATTTTGAGCAGTCGAGCGTGGTCACGAACCCATCCACCTGTGTGCTGCCGGGGCAGGATTTGCCGCTGGCCACGTAGGGGATGTAGCCCGGATTGAACAGCCACAGGTCGGATTTTGTCGTGGGGATGAGCGCGTAGTTGTAGCCTCCGGGATGGCTCGTCCCGGAGGTTGCCGCGCCGGAGTAGCCGCCCGGCTGCGAGTCGGGGTTGCCGGCGGTCCCCAGGCCGCACTTGGCGCTGCCCCACTGGGCATGGTTCGTGTACCAGCCGGTTGTGGTGTTCTGGTAGGGCGGATTGCCAGTCGAGGGCCAGGTGGTGTCGGGTGCGTTGCTGTTTGCGCTCAGTGTGCTCGGCCCTTCCTCACAATTGACGTAGGGGTCGCCGATCTCTTTGAGCTCTGCCGGCCCGTTGATCGCCGCGGCGAAGTTGCTGTAGCTGCTGTTGCAGCCGGAGGAAGTGCCGTTGCCGTTGCTACATGAGCCGGCGTTGCCGAAGAAATAGCTGTCGAGGTTGGTGGTGTCGCCTTCTCCCAACAGCAGCGGCGCGATGTAGCTGGCCTGGGCGGTGGCGGTGACTTTGATGGTGGCGAATCCGAGGGCGGAGAGTAGGTAGAGATCGAGGTTCTGGTTGACGGTCACTTGAAGCGCGTCCGAGTTGCCCGTGACCTTGCAGACGGTCACCGCCACTCCCGCCACTGTCGTCGAGCCGTTGCAGGTATTGGGTGTGGGAGACGGTACACCGCCCAGGCAGCTCGTGACCGTCGGGGCGAACGTGCCGTTCTTGTTCACTTCCTTGAGCGCGCGGGTGATGGCGCAGTCGTTGGTCCCGTCCTTCGGGTACGCTGTGTTGTAGTAGTTGGGCATGTACGCCACGCCGGCCAGCGCTCCTGCCTCGGCGGCGCGTAGCTCACGGGCGTAGAGGTCATAGGCCCGCACGACGTCTACGGCGAGGCCCGCCAGCCCGATGAGCACCGTCAGCGAGAGCACGAAGATGACAAGGCTCTGCCCTCGCTGGCCGCGGCGCCGCAGCACCCCTGACCGGTGCTCCGCTCGTTGCGCTCGCCGATATTCCGCCCGCCACATAGCATCCTCCCCACATCCGCATCCTTCCCGCGTCCGGGCGCTTCGCGCCGCGTCTTGTTGTTTGGCATGCGCCATTCCCACGGTCGGACGAATTCCGCGGAATAGCCGACGATCTGCCGCGCCACGTCGCGTCGCTCAGTATTGGTGCGCGCTCGCTTCCGGTTAGCCGGGTGTCGGCACCACTAGCGGATTGGCTGGCATGACCGCCCGGTCGTACGCCGTGAAGGTGCCGGAGAATAGGATCGGCAACTGGAAGGTATAGGTGTAATCGAGCTGAACGCCGATGGAGTCTTCGAAAAACAAGGTATTGACCCGTGCCGACGAGGGGTAGGTGCTCCCCGCCAACGGCGCCTGACTCAGCGTGAGCACGCCATTTGTGTTGATGCAGGTCGTGTTGCCGGCGTACACCGTCGCTACTCCGGCCGGCTGGCCGTTCGCGTCGGCCTGGTAGATCGTGATCTTGTTGAGCTGTATGTTGGGCATATCTACCAGTGCCGCGTCGATTGCCCCGATGATGGCGCAGTCGGCGTTGTTGTCCTTGTTGTTCAGCACACTCGCCGTGCGTGCTCCGGTCCGCGCCGCGTAGACGAGGCTCACATGGTCGCTGAGGAGTTGCCCGATGTTGATGACGCCCGCCAACAAGAACATGAGGGCGAGGAAGAACATAGCGAATTCCACCAGCGCCTGCCCGCGTGTGACGTGCCGCTTCCCGCGAAACCGCCTCATGCCGCGCCTCCTTGTTCATCTCGTCCCGCCCAGGTCCTTTGCGGCGCTATCGTGTTGAGCGCATCGCCCGGTGCGGGCGCCGTCGGCGCGGTGCGACTCTGTCGAGCGATTAGGCCGCGCGGTGTGGCACGAGCGAAGTCCAGTGGCTCGATACGCTGGATAGAGACGGCCTGGAGCGTAAGTCCTGATGCTCCGCTACCGACGAACCCCGTCAGATAGGTATAGGAATAGGTGACGCGGACGCCGATGTAGTCCGCGTTGAGGAGCGTCTGCTGGCGCAGGTCTGGCGTCCAGGGGGCGGTAGTGACGAGGCCGTTGATGTCGTAGATGTTGTCCGCCAGGGTGGAGGAGCCAGGGATCGTGGCGATGCTCCCGTCAGCATTGGCACGGAAGATCTCGATCTTCATCACCTGCGCCATGGCGATACCAGCCGTCCGGTTGCGGATGTCGGTCACCATCTTGGTATCCACGTTCGGGTCACTGCTGCCCAGCAATGACCCGAGGCGGCTCGCGTCCTTCGTCGCGTAGTTCACCGTGCCGATGGAGAAGGTGATGAGCGAATATTCGATGATGCCGAAGATCAGAATGAAGAGGAGCGGCGCGACCAGGGCAAACTCGAGCATGGCCTGCCCGCGTGCGCGCCGGTGGCCTCGCCGTTTCGCGTCCAGCCGGGTGAACTCCCGGCCACGATCCTTCTCGCGCACGTCCGCCTCCCCGCCACATTGCCCGCCAGCGACCCGCCGTATGGTCCTCGTGCCCCACCAGTGTCCCAGCATTCGCGGAAGCCGATGGCACGCCCTGCGCCACGGAGCGGACGAATCGCTTATCTTGGCGCGAGCGGTCGCGGAGATGGCAAAGGTGTCACATAACCCTTCACAATCCCACGCGCCGACTCCGCGGCGCGCGCTTGTGTGACAGGGCATGTCCGCTCCCTTCGTACCAGGCCGTTGCTCCGCGTCACGCCGGCTGGTACAATGGCCGCGCCCGCGGGCATGGACGGGCGACGACGGGCGACGTGGCCGGGTGAGGAGGGTGCGCATGGAGTCAGGGGGAGCACAGGGGGGCGCGTCGCGGCGGCCGGCATCCGGGCGCGATGGCGGATCGCGGATTCCGAGCGGTTCCGCGGCGGTCACTCGGACGGCCGTGCCAGAGACGTTCGGCGAGGGGCTGCCTACGCTGCCTGACATGGCGCCGAAGAATACTGTGCAGCAGCCGTCTGCGCTGCCGTTCCCACAACTCGGCGAGCCGAGCGCATCAGGCGCGCCGGCGAATCCATCTCAGCCCGCTGCAGCCCACACACTCGGCGTACGCGCGGCCATTTCGTCAGGCACATCGGCACGCATGCCGGCTGTAAGCGTCCCGCACACCCCTTCGGCCGATGCGCTGCCAGCGCGCGAGCCCACGCTGACAGCGCGCATACGCGCCGTGCAGCCGCCGGACGTGGCGCGCCAGGCGATCAGCGAGCTAGGCGTTCTGGCGCGCGAGCTGGCGACCCTGCCGGATGCGCTGGAGGAGAGCAGGCTGGCGCGCACGCATCGCGCTGGCTACTTCGACGCCGCGAACGACTATCTCCGTCTGGCCCGCCTCTCCTGGGAGGCCGTCGCCGAGGAGCGGCTGGAGCAGAGCGGCGCCGACGCGGAGTA
>CAYYCB010000073.1:0-12891 GCA_964469715.1 uncultured Ktedonobacterales bacterium
GGAGGCACCGGCCTGGGGGCGCGCGTTGGCGTTGTCCTGGGCGGAGTCAGGCGCGGCGGACTCCCATCGCCGGGCGCGATTGCGCATGCGCGCGAGCTTGACTTCGCCGCCGATGCCGGGGAAGCGCGCGACGCGATTGCCCTCGGCGTCTTGCACGAGATGAAGCTGGCCGTCAAGATAGAAATAGTGGTCGAGGGGTACCGATCGCTCGGTATGGAAGACGAGCGAGATTGGGCCGTGGACGTGCTCGATCCAGCGGCGCAACTCGCCGGCATTGTCGACGGTGGCGGAGAGGCCGACCAGCCGAACGTGCGCCGGCGAGTGGATAATCGCTTCCTCCCAGACGGGGCCGCGCCCTGGATCGCTGAGATAGTGAAGCTCGTCGAAGACGACGCAGCCGACGGAGGAGAGCTCTTCGTCGAGGGCGGCGCGGCGGGCCAGCTCGGCGATGTCGTCGGCGGCGAGCACGTCGTCCTCGCCAGCGCGAGAGACGAGGGGATGCAGTAACACGGCGGCCTCCTCGTCAGGCGTAACCTGGGCGGCGCGCAGCCCTTCGAGCAGCATGTTGCGGTAGATCTCGGTCGTCATCACGACGATGGGCGCACGCGGGTTCTCCACGATGTCGCCGGTAAGCAAGCCAACCTCGTCGGGTCCGTATCGCTGGCGGAAGTCGCGGAACTTTTGGTTGGAGAGCGCCTTGAGAGGCGCGGTATAGATGGCGCGGAGCCCGCCGCGACGCGCCTGCCAGATGGCGAACTCGGCCACGACGGTCTTGCCCGTGCCTGTCGGGGCGGCGACGAGGACGGAGCGGCCGTCCGCGAGGTGGCGCGCGGCGTCGAGCTGGAAGGGGTCCAGCGGGAAGGGCTGGGCAGCGGCGAAGTCCTCTACCGCGGCGATGGCCTCGTAGGAGAAGGTGGTGGCGGAAGATTTGGAGCGCTCGGGCGCTTCGCGCGTATGGCGCTCTCCCTCACCTCCACCAGCGTCCGCCGTTCGTCGTCGCTCGCTCACACCGTACCGTTCACTTTTGTATTCACGGACACCGCCGCCATCTCATCCTGCTTCTGCGAGCATGATACCGTCTTAGGGTGGGTAGTTGTCGCTCGCATCGCGTGCTGACGATCCAGTCCAAATCGGTATGACATATTTGGGTGCATATCGTAGCACGCAGAGGTCATGCCTGGCAGCGGGCGCAGCGGGCTCATGGCTGGCAGGCGCTACTTGCGGGCACGCCTTGCGGGGCGAGCGGGCACGGCGGAAGGCAGGAGGATGCGTAGTGGTTCGGGCGTGACGCGGACGAAGGCCGGCGTGCGCCCGCGCACCTCGCCATCTAGCGTGACATCCACCGGATCGGGAGTCTCAATGGCGGCGGCGTATGCTTGATAGCGATGCACGCCTGGGATATTGAAGCCGGCCTCGTACGCGGCGGTGGCGCGGGACGTATCACGCTCGCTCCGCCCCTTGGCAGGCGATGGACGGCGGGGAAGATCGCGAAGCGCGCCCAGCCAGCCTTCGACGACTTGGCGAAGCACGTGCGGCTGGGGCGCCTCGATGACCACAAAATCGAGCAGGCTATCCCGCGTTTCGACTCCCGGCAGACGCATGTTGAGGCCACCGCCGAAGACGGGAAGGTTCACCGCGGCCACCTGGAGGGCGTCGCACTGAACGACGAGGTTGCCGCTGGCATCGGGCGGGCCAGATGCGGCGCTCCAGCGCCGGACGCCGGAGAGGCGCAGTGTGACAGGCACTGGATCGAAGTGCGTCAGCGCCTCGATAGCGGATGCCGCGTAGGTGAGGCGGCCAAACCGCTCGCGTCGCGCGATGTCGGTGGCGAGGCGCGCGAACGCGACGTTGAGGCCGAGGGTGAGGGCATGCAGGAAATAGGCGCCGCGAGCAGCGGCGGTGACGAGCTGCGCGGCGTGGTCAGAGGTCTGGGTTGTGGGCGCATCGGTGGCGAGGGCGAAGGGTTCGGTGGTGGCGGGTAGCGCCATGCCGGCATCGACACTGGATGGCGTTCCGTGGGCGATCACATCGGCGGCGCGCTCAAGGACAAGCGGGATGCCCAGAGAGCGTGCGGTATCGTTCGAGGTGCCGAGGGGGAGGATACCGAGCGGCAATTCGCTGCCGCCAAGCTGAGAGGCCACCGCGCCGATGGTGCCGTCGCCGCCGGCCGCTACCGCCGCATCGTACCCGCGGTCGCGCCATGCCCGGCCAAGCGGGGCGCGCTGGTCAAGCGTGGAGACGTCCAGCACCTCGCGCACGTCTACGCCTCTGTCGCTCAGGGCGGTGAGGGCGGCCGCGCCTTTCGCGCTGCGGCCAGCTTTGGGACTCCTCACGAGCACGATGGAACGCCGCTTTGGCTCATCCGTTGGCTCGCGCTCGGTCACGCAATCCGCCTCCCACACGTGGCGCCAGGTCGCTTGAGGGCGCCATCGGAGGCATTGTAGCACGGCCGGGTGGCGGAAAAAGTCGGTTGGTTACCGTCCGGTTGCGGCCGTGCGAGGTATGTGAGCGCACGGATATGGAAAGCCGCTGCGAACCCTGGCCCGTCGCGGAAGCATATGCCGGGCGGCATATTTTTCACCGTTCAGCCCCACTACGGCTCGTCCAGAACGCTAGCTTGGCACAATCCCTGCTCGCGTCGTGGCGCGCGAACCGGCGAAACGTGATGCCGGCGTGCGCTCGACTGTCTACCTGGAGGGATAGGATCGGATGCACAGACCTAGGGCTTTCTTGGTCACAGGCTTGGCGACGGCGGCACTCGTCGCGGCAGTCGCATTCTCCGCGGCGTCGCAATCAGCTCACGCGGCGGAGGGACTCGGATTCACCAACTACCAGCTCGGTACGCGGTATATCGGCGAGGTCTGCCCCAATAGCTCGCAACCGTGCACCAACATCGCGGGGGAGCCGCAGATCCGGGCGGACGCCTCCGGCACCTTCTACGGCAGTTCAGAGAACGGACTGGGCGGCGGCACCGAGGCCTGGAAATCTAGCGACGGCGGTCTGCACTACACCACGTTGGAATCGCCCAACGCCACGTCGCAGACCTCGCAGCCGAAGGTCGCTCCGGGCGGCGGTGACACGGACGTGGCGGTGGCGCCAGTCAAGAACGCCAACGGCCTCTACAACGTCTACGTGGCAAGCCTAAACCTGGCCAATGTTGACGTGAGCACGTCGCAGGACGGCGGCAATAGCTGGAGTCTCAACCCGACAAGCGCGACGATTCCGGGCGACGACCGCGAGTGGGTGGCGGCCGACGGCTCAAGCAAGGTCTGCATCAGCTACCACGACGCCGCGACGTTCAATATCGACGTGAACTGCTCGGCAGACGCGGGCAAGACGTTCACGCAGCTCGGTGACGCCATCGACACCGCGCACGCCTACAACATCAACAACAACGCGATCGGCAATCTCGTCATCGACTCGGCAAGTCACACCATCTACCAGACCTTCTCGGGCATCGATCAGGGCGACCTCGTCGCCTGCCAGACGACCGGCTGTGGCAATCACGTCGTCTACATGGGTGTCTCGACCGACGGCGGCAAGACGTTCACCGACTACAAGGTCTATGACAACCCGAACCCGAACGTCGGGTACGGCCATCAGTTCGTGAACGTGAGCGTGGATACCGCCGGAAACGTCTACTCCGTTTACAGCGACAACCACAACGTCTACTACAGCTACTCCAGCGACCACGGTCAGACGTGGAGTGCGCCGGTCCAGGTGAACGCGGCTCCGGCGAACACGGCCCTCATGCCGTGGGGCGTCGCGAACAGCCCAGGCAAGCTGGACATCGTGTATTACGGCACGTCGTACTACGACGGCACGAACTCGCCGGAGAACTACCCGAACAGCGCGGCGTGGTACGTGTACTTCGCGCAGAACCAGCGAGCGACCTCGGGCGGCACCTTCACACAGGTGGCGGCCTCGCCGATCAACCACTACGGCGGCGTCTGCGAGGGCGGCATTTCGTGCACGGGCAACCGCGACCTCTACGACGATTTCGGCGTAGCAGTGAACCCGCTGACGGGCCTGGCCTCAATCATCTACACCGACGACCAGTATGACCCGGCGCAGCCAACGGGCTGCACGCAATCGCAGAGCAACACGGGATCCTGCGTCCACACCAACATCGCGACACAAACGAGCGGCAAGGGCATCTAAGCTTTACCCCTCCTCATCGCGAGCGTGTTCCGCGTCCTCGGCCAATCGGCCGGGGACGTTCATTGTGTGCCAGGTGAAGCGCAATCTGATAGGAGGTTGCCGCACGTGCGGGCCACAGAGCGAGATGGCGCACCTATACGGTGAGCACGGGGAGTGTGAACCAGAGTGTGACGCCCTCGGCGTCGGGTGCAACACCCACGCGACCGCCATGCGCCTCGACGATAACCCTGGCAAGCGGCAGTGCCACGCCAAGCCCAGCCGGGGCGCAAGGTGACTCGAACAGCGCGAAGAGTCGCGCAGCTTCGGCGGCGCTGAGCATCCAGCCGGACGCACGCACATGCACGCGCGCCTCCTTGCCGCCAGATACGCTCAGTGCCATGGTGACCTGGCATGTCGCATGATCTGCAGCGACGGCGAGGATGGCCTGAATCGCCCGCGTAAGCAGCGCACGATCAGCAAATACGATTGGCACGTACGGCTCATTATCGACAGCAACTGTGGAGTCCACATGCGGGCAATTGTGGGCGGCCTCAGCCAGCAACGAGCGCAGCACCGCCCCAATGTCGAGCGGCGTGCGCGAGGGCCGTAGTTCGCCGGAGCGCACGCGGGCGGCGTCGCGGGCGGCGCGCAGCACCGCGCGGAGTTGACGTACCGCCTGACGGTCGCGAGTATCTTCGCGGCTGCCACGCCCGGCATGAGATCGCGTGAAAGAGAGCACGCGCACAGCCGGCGCCATGCCGCCGATGACGCACTCCAACAGGATGTCGAGTGGGTCAGCCTCGCCGCCACCGCGAGCGGGCAGGTCATCTCGCGCATCGTGCTGTTGAGCCCGGACGACCAGCGCCGCTAGACGCGAAATCGTCTCTAGCACGGCCAATTCGTCGCCGGTCACGGCGTGCGACGCGTCGGCCTGGTCGAAGCCAAGGATGCCGATGAGGTCGCCTTCCACCAGCATCGGCTGCACCAGCAGGCGCCGCAGGCCGAAATCCGACCGTCCGGGCGGGGGGTCGGCGCGCACGTCGCGGACCACGCGGTGTCCCGCGCGTAGCTGCGCAAGAGCGGCGGCATCATAGAAATCGGTGAGGCGCGCCGCCGCCATCGCCCGTATCCATTCCTGCTCGTGCTTGGGCGTCAACCCGACCACGGCCAGGGGTCGGAGAAGATCATCGCCCGGCTCAAGAATGCTCATCGCCGCCATTTGGGAGCTTGTCACCGTATATCCGAGCTGGAGCAGGTCCCGCAGCAAGGCGGTAGGATCGGCGGACGCCGGTACATCCGACGCCATCTGGCCCATCCGCGGATGCGCAGGCGCCCTCATCAGCAACGAGACCAGCGCCTCGGCAGCCTCAGCGAGCGTACGCAGATTGCGCAGTGCTCGATCCTCGACCTGGTGCATACCGGTGACATCACGCAGGATGCAGACGGCGCCTCGCGGCGCGCCGGAGACTTCTGGCATCGGCGCCGTGGTGACACTCAGGTCGCTGACGGAGCCATCGCGCAAAGGTAGCTTGATCTCGAAGGTGGTCGATGCGGTCAGATGCTCGCCATTGAGCGCACGGACCAGCGGCAGGCGGTCCGGTGGAAGCGGGCGGCCCAGGGTATCTTGGTATGTGAGGTACCTGAGCCGATCGCGCAAGGCGGGCGGAATGTCTCCCTGCTGCCCCGACGCACGCTCGAAGAGCCTGCGATACGCCGCGTTGGCGTGGACGAGCCGCCCATCGGCATCGGCCACCACGAGGGCCTCAGACATCGCATCCAGGATGGCCGTCAACTGGTGCGCATGCTCCTCGGCTTCGGCTCGGAGCATGCGCTGCTGCGTCTGATCGCGATAGACACAGACGCCGCCCACCAACTGGCCGTTCTCATAGATCGGCGCGCCGGTGACGCTGAAGTACAACGTTCCGCCGTCTGGGAGCACAATTTTGAATTCGCCATCTAAACCGGGCTGGATGGCTTCTCCTCGTGTCACACGATTTGAAGGCCACTCGTCCCGAGCGAGTGGCCGGCCTCGTTGGTCGCGCACGTCCATATGGAAGGGGCGCAGCTCCACTGGCAACGAGACGAATTCGGGGGACGCCGCGCGAGCGAGGTACTCCCGCGCACGGGTGTTGCTCGTGAGGATGCGGCCGTCGATATCGAAGACGATCACGCCGTCCTTCATGGCGTCGAACGTCGCTTCGAGCTGCTTCGCCCGCGCCAGCGCTTCGGCCTCGCTATCGCGCAGCGCTTGTTCGAGCTGCTTGCGCGCGGATATCGGCTCGACGACAGAGATGACGTAGTCCGGCGCGCCCGACGCATCGCGCACCACGGAGGAAGTCGCCGTCACCCATTCCAACGAGCCGACACGTGTCACAAGCCGGATGTCGCAAATGTAGGTGGGCAGCTCGCCCGCCACTATCTTTGCGAAGACCTCCGCACCGCCAGCGAAGTCGTCCTTCTGCGCGATATCGCGCATGTTCATCCCTACCAGCTCGCCGCCGGGGTACTGCAGCAGCTCGCTCAGGCGTCGATTCGCCATGATCAAGGTGCCGTCCAGGCCGATGTGGGCAATGCCAGCGGCCGCCTGCTCGAAGGTCGCTCGGAAGCGCAGATCGGTGGCGGTGAGCTCAGCCTTGAGACGCTGGCGCTCGGTGATGTCGCGGAACGACACGAGGGAGCCGATATCGGCATCGCCGTCGTGGATGGGCGCGACCGAGTACTCCACGGGGAATGATGTGCCGTCGGCGCGCACGAAGATATCTTCGCCGGAAACTGGCGCCGCGCCCTCACCGATTTCACGCGCCACCGAGCTCTCGGCGATGTCATCCCGGTCGGGAGGCGCCGCTCGCAGGATCGTGTGGATGTGCCTGCCGAGAAGGAGCACTCGGCCTAGGCCAAGCATGCGCCGAGCGGCGGCGTTGACGTAGCGCACGTAGCCGTCGCCATCCGCCGTGATGAGGCCTTCGCCTATGCTCTCGAAACACGCGCGATAGTACGCGGCCTGAAATTGGCTGGCGGAGCGCCGCGTGCCCGCCTTTGTGGCGGCGGGACCAGGGCGAATCGTGGACGTAGGTCGCTTGCGCGGCGTCAATCGCACAACTTTGGCGTGTGCGTCGATAGCAGATCCGGAGTCGCGCGGGCCACGGTTGCCTCTCTCAGAGCGCAACGCCTCATAGTCGGTTTGGAGTCGGGCATACGCCGAGCGCAACGCCTCGATCTCGCGTTGAAGCTGGCCGCGCGATTTGTCTTTTGAGTCGCTCGTCACAAGTGGAATCCGGACTGGTAACGCCGGGACGGGATCGATCATGAAGGCCGCTGGCGAGGCGTCTGAGCTAATGCTGAGGCAGTATATGTTACGTCTTGTGTTTCGGCAATTGATTAGACGTTTTTGCCGCCGCGCCACGCACCTCTGAGAGATGGCAACGGTGAGCAAACCTAGGTCGACCGGGGCAGGGCAGACGGTACTTTGGTCCCGACGATCAGCCGTAAGTTATCGCACCGCAACGCGCCCGTTTGGCATTGCAAGGGCGCCACGCAGCCTGATGGGAGCGCGCCCGTTGGCATCCGAACTGAGCGAATGGGTAGATCATGGTAGAGGTGCTAGTCGTCGACGACGACGCGACAATACGCGAAACGCTGCGCGAGTTGCTTGAGGACGCCGGCTACCACGTACACGAGGCGTCCGACGGTATCGCCGCGCTGCGCGCCTTGCGAACGAGCGAGCAACCACTCATCGCCCTGGTAGATCTGAAGATGCCGCGTATGGACGGACGGGAACTACTTGCCACGGTCGCCTCTGATCCCTACCTCGCACGCCGCCACGCCTATGCCCTGGTGACGGCCAACCCTGATACGCAGACGCTGGACTTCTCACGGTTGCTCACGCAGTTGTCGGTTCCTGTGCTGGCAAAACCGTTTGAGCTCGACGACATCCTAGCGCTCGTCGCCGCAGCGGCCGGCAAGGTGGCCGTGGGCGTGCGCCTGTAGCACGGCCCCATGCTATACTGCGCGTGGTGCCGAGGTGGGCGCCGAGAGGCGCGGGGCATGGCAGCAACACACCATCTGAAGATCGCACATGAGGCGCGAGACGTTCTGCTTTGCGCAGGCGCAGCTCTCCTTGATCTACCTCCCGCGATTGTCCTTGCTGGCTTGGGATGCGTCTTTCTCGCCGCGTCAAGCGACCTCGCCAACACCTTTGACGCACCATGGCATGGTGGAACTCTCGTCGCGGCCTTGCTCTGCATCAGCCTGGGGCTTGCCTTCGCCAGCTTCTTGTTGGCGGCCCGTCGCGAGCTGCCGCACCCCATTCGTGCGCACTGGCGCACGTTGCGATGGCTCTCCGCTCCAATACTGCTCTGGGCAGCCGTGACGGCAGCTCAGACGCCGGGCATCATCGCGCACGGACTTTCGCAGGCACAGACACAGCGAACGCCGCATTACGGGAGCGACGACCTCTACTACAACCAGTACAACGCGCTCCTCACGCTGCACGGGAAGAACCCCTACGCGGGCAGCCACCTGCTCGACGAGGTGGCCTACTTCGGGGCGCTGGATTACACGCCGCTCCGGCGCGGACGTTTCGCCAACCCGCGACACTATCCGACGAAGGCCGAGCGCGACGCCGTGATGGAAGATTACCTCGCCCACCCGGACACGGTTCCGCCCGAAATCGACCCACGGACGGCACATAGCTATCCCGCGGGCGCCTTCCTGGTGGACATGCCGTTCGTCTGGGCGGGCCTCCCGAATATTGCCCTGCCGCAGACGCTGATCTTCCTCGTGGCGATTGGGGCAATCATAGCCGCATCGCCCACCGGCATACGGCTTGTGGTGGCGCTGTTGCTCCTCGCGACGGCGGACGGAGCACGGCAGGCGGTAGGAGGAGACTTCGAGATCTGGCCGCTCGCGGCACTGCTTGGCGCGTGGCTGCTACGGGAGCGCCGGTGGGCCTCCGCCGCGCTGTTGGGAGCCGCCTGCGCTATCAAACAGACGGCCTGGCTCGCCGCACCTTTCTACCTGATCTGGGTGTGGCGCACAAGCGGCAGAGACGAGGCTCTGCGGCGCGGGGGTATCGCCGTCGCCGTCTTCGCGGTCATCAATCTCCCGTGGATTGTTGCGTCACCTGGCGCCTGGCTGGAGAGCGTCGCGCTGCCGGTGAGTCTGCCGTTGCTTCCTGACGGCAGCGGCATCGCCGGCCTGGGAATCGCCGGCATCGGGCCACTGGCTCCGCCCGCGATCTACGGCGCGCTTGAAGTGGCGGCGCTCGCGGCGGCGCTGTTGTGGTTCTGGCGCGCGGAGGCTCGGTATCCATTCGCGGGGCTGGTGCTGCCGCTGGTCCCTTTGTTCTTCGCCTGGCGCAGCTCCGAGCGCTACTTCGTGCTGCTGCCGCTGGCAGGCGTGCTGGCAGCTGTGCTCACGGTGAGCGCCGCGCGACGCGAAAAGGCCGCCGACTCACGTATCGCGCCCGGCGGCCTTTGAGGACGACAGCGAACGGCTTACGCGAGCGGATAGACAGGCAGCACAACACGGCCACCAGAGACGCTTGAGAGGACACCAGCCATGGCCGTATACCATGCGGCGATGGCCGTGAGCACGCCGACCCAACCGCCAATCTGAGTGATGTTGCTGCTGTTCGCGAACTTGCCGATGGCCAGCAACAAGAAGGTCAGAAACAGCAGTACGAAGACGGAGGCCGTGGCCGCGTTCGTCCGGAACGAGGCGATCATCATGATGCCTGTGAAGACCGCCCAGCCGAGCAGGTAGTAGCCCAGGCCGGTGTTCGACGCTTTGAGCGCCGAATTGCCGAGGCCGGGAACGAGGAGCGCGGCGAACGAGAGCCAGAAAGCCCCGTATGAAGTGAAGGCGGTGGCGCCGAAGGTGTTGCCGGTGCGGAACTCCCACATGCCGGCGAGCAGTTGAGCGAGGCCGCCGTAGAAGAGTGCGAGGCCAATAACAGCGCCGAGTTCCGCTTCTTTGAGCACTCCGTTATTGACCATGCTCAGGACGAAGGTGGTGAGGGCGAAGCCGCAGAGGCCCAGCGGCCCTGGATTCGCGACGCCGGAAGCGACTGTGGTGGTTTGCGGTTGAGTAGTGGTTCGCGGTACAGCCACTGAAGGAGCTCCTCTCCGGGACGGAAACAGCCGTTGTTTCCCCATGTACACGACCTACACGCGACATGAACCCGAGATGAGTCGCCACGTCCCAATAACCGCGGGGGTGGGGACTTTTACCGTACCTGACTTGTGCGAAATCGCCTCCTCTCTCGCTCGCGAACACTTTGTTAAGAAGAGCGCGACGGATCGCGCGAGCAACCACCACGAGAAACGCCACACGCATGCTCGTTAGAAGCAGTGTACCACATTGACTTTTGCCACGACATATGTCAACCGCGCCATCACACGAAATCTGATAGAATGCTGCTTGAGCAGCATGCATCCGTACGCTGTGTCGGCCTTATAGAATGCGTCCGTCGAATCCAGAAGGGACAGCCAGGCTATGCCGGACACTCAGGGATCTGCGGCATCCTCCACAAGCGCGGCCAGCACGATTGATGCCCTGTTGCAGGAGACGCGGCGTTTCCCGCCGCCACCCGCTTTCGCCGCCCAGGCAAATGTACGCGACGCGGCCGTCTATCAACGCGCGAAGGAGAATCCTGAAACCTTCTGGGCCGAAGCCGCCGAGCGGCTCGATTGGTTCAAGAAGTGGGATACGGTGCTCGAATGGGACGCCCCGTGGGCCAAGTGGTTCGTTGGCGGCGAGCTGAACGCCTCGTATAACTGCGTGGACCGCCACCTGGCAACCTGGCGGCGCAACAAGGCGGCCATCATCTTCGAAGGCGAGCCCGGCGACACGCGCGTGCTGACCTATCGCGACCTGTACCGCGAGGTGAATCGGTTCGCCGCCGTCCTCAAGCAGCTCGGCGTCCAGAAGGGCGATCGCGTCGCTTTCTATATGCCGATGATCCCTGAGCTCACCATCGGATTGCTCGCCTGCGCGCGCATCGGCGCGCCGCACACGGTCATCTTCGGCGGCTTCAGCGCAGAGGCACTGCGCGACCGCATCCAGGACTCGCAGGCCAAACTGTGTGTGACGGCGGACGGCGGGTGGCGACGCGGCAGTGTCGTACCGCTTAAGGATACGACCGATCAGGCCGTGGCCGAATGTCCTTCTATCGAGCATGTCTTGGTCGTGCGGCGCGTGGGGCCGGACGTCCGACAGGTCACGATGCGCGAAGGGCGAGACGTCTGGCTGCATGAGGCCCTGGACGACGCGACCCAGACTATCGTTGAGCCGGAGCGACTCGACAGCGAGCATCCGCTCTATATTATGTACACGTCGGGCACGACGGGCAAGCCCAAGGGCCAGCTCCACACCACCGGCGGCTATCTCGTCGGGACGTCCCTCACCCACGCATGGATCTTTGATCTGAAAGAGGACGACGTCTACTGGTGTACGGCCGACATCGGGTGGGTGACGGGGCACAGCTATATCGTGTACGGTCCGCTCGCCAACGGCGCGACGACGGTGATGTATGAGGGCGCACCGGACTTCCCCGATAAAGATCGCTTCTGGGCGCTTGTGGAGAAGTACGGCATCAGCATCCTGTACACGGCGCCGACCTCCATCCGAACGTTCATGAAGTGGGGCACGGAGTATCCGACAAAGCACGACCTCTCATCACTTCGTTTGATGGGCACGGTCGGCGAGCCGATCAATCCCGAGGCGTGGATCTGGTACCACAAGTACATCGGCGGCGAGCGCTGCCCCATCGTGGATACGTGGTGGCAGACTGAGACGGGCATGATCATGATCACGCCGCTGCCCGGCATCGTGGCGACAAAGCCCGGCTCGGCGACACTGCCGTTCCCCGGAGTCGAGGCGGATATCCTCGATGAGGCGGGCAACAGCGTGGCGGCGAACACTGGCGGCAACCTCGTCATCAAGCGGCCCTGGCCGGCCATGTCGCGCACGATCTGGGGTGACAAGGACCGCTACGTCAACACCTACTGGGCCAAGTATCCGGGCATCTACCTGACCGGCGACGGCGCGCGGCGTGACGAGGACGACTGCTACTGGCTTCTCGGCCGGGTGGATGACGTCGTGAACGTTTCGGGGCACCGCCTCGGCACGATGGAGGTGGAGAGCGCGCTGGTGAGCCATCCCGCGGTGGCGGAGGCGGCTGTCATTGGGGCGAGCGATCCCCTCACGGGGCAGGCCATCGTGGCGTTCGTCACGCCGCGAGCCGGGCAGCAGCCCAACGACGCGCTCACCACTGAGCTGAAAGAGCATGTCGTTCGCAGCATCGGAGCGCTGGCCCGACCGAAGAAGATCTACTTCACGGCCGAGCTGCCCAAGACACGCAGCGCGAAGATCATGCGGCGGCTTCTGCGCGACGTCGCCGAGGGACGTGTGCTTGGCGACACGACGACGCTGCTGGACCCGAACGTCGTGGCGCATATCCGCGACCAATACGCGAGCAACGAGGGCTGAGATTCGGCGTCTGTGTGAAGGGGCGCGGTAGAGATGCCGCGCCCCCTCGTTCATCGAGTGGGACGCTGTAGCCGCCTGGGATGCGAAGGACGAGGTTCCCGCTCCTGCTGGCGAGCGCACTGCCAGTTAGAGGTAACCGGCGTCATAGACGTAGGGATGCAGGCCAAGACTATGCGCGACACCCGCCGAGGCCACGTTATCTTCGGCGTGGCTGTAGAAGGGGATTCTGCCAGTCTCCTGAATCGCCTGTGCCCAGGCCGC
>CAYYCB010000074.1:0-8830 GCA_964469715.1 uncultured Ktedonobacterales bacterium
CGATTTGTGCATGGTGAGATGGTCTACGAACGCGATGGCTCGCGTCACTCCCGCGGAGGTCATCTGATGTCAAACATCAACGAGCTTTTCTCTCTCGAAGGGAAGGTGGCCGCTGTCATCGGCGGTACCGGCGTGCTCGGAGGCGCGTTCTGCCGCGGTCTGGCTGCCGCCGGGGCGCGGGTCGCCGTGCTCGGTAGATCATCCGAAAAGGCCCTGGCCCTTGCGGCGTCCCTCCAGCAGGAAGGCGCGTCGGCGCTCGGACTTGCCCTCGACGCCACCGATCGGGACCAGGTCGAGGCGGCGCACGCGGCCATTTGCACGGAGTGGGAGCGTGTAGATGTCTTGGTGAACGCGCCGGGGATCAATAGCGCCACGCCCTTCTTTGACATTACCGAAGAGGAGTGGCATCGCATCCTCGACGCGAACCTGACTTCGACCTTCCTCGCCTGCCAGGTGTTCGGGCGAGGGATGGTGGACCATGGACGAGGCGGAAGCATCATCAACATCTCGTCGGCTTCGTCAGGCCCACCGCTCTCTCAGGTCTTCACCTACAGTGTAGCCAAAGCCGGCCTGAACAACCTCACGCAGTATCTCGCGCGTGAGCTCGCACCCGCTGGCATCCGCGTGAACGCCATCGCCCCCGGCTTCTTCCCCGCGGAACAGAATCGCCATATTCTCGCACCCGAGCGTGTCGGGGCCATTCTAAAGCACACGCCGATGGCTCGCCTCGGCGAGCCTGAAGAGCTCGTAGGTACCGTGTTGTGGCTCGCATCGGAGCGCGCATCGGGATTCGTCACGGGCGCGATCATCCGCGTGGATGGCGGCTTCAGCGCCATGACGATCTAGGACCTCAGCATGCCAGAGATATCGCGGCATCGCCCGCCACGCTATCGCGCGGATCGAAGGGAATGAGGGACGCATATGGCGCTCGATGTCTTCGAACGCGGCGCGCTGCCGCGTTGGGTTCGCGTACGCCAGAACCTCCATGCCGAACACGTCAAGAGTGTGGCATCCGCGGTGGCGGCTGAGTTTCAGCGTCCCGAGATCCGGTTGGCCATTCGGCCGGGCGCGCGGGTCGCCTTGGCGGCAGGCAGCCGTGGCATAGACCGTATTGACGAGGTGGTCCGGGCGGCGGCGGCGGAAGTCAGACGCCTCGGAGGTGAACCGTTCGTCGTGCCGGCGATGGGCAGCCATGGCGGCGCGACAGCCGAAGGCCAGGCAGCGCTTCTGGCGCACTACGGTATCACGGAATCGGCGGTCGGCTGCCCAATCATCTCTAGTATGGAGACGGCGCTGCTGGGAGAGGTGGAGGGCGGCGTACCCGTCTGGTTTGACGCGGCAGCCTTGCAGGCCGATATCGTCGTGCCCATCAATCGTGTAAAGCCACACACTGACTTTCATGCTCCGGTCGAATCGGGCCTGGTGAAGATGATCGCCATTGGACTGGGTAAGCAGAAAGGCGCGGACACCTTTCACGGGCAGGGATTCGCCGAGTTCCACCGCCTGCTCCCGGCCGTCGCAAGCTTCACCCTGAAGACGGTACATATCCCTTTCGGCTTGGCCCTCGTGGAGAATGGCTACGCACAACTCTCGCATGTTGAGGCGATCCCGGCGGACCGCATTTGGGCACGCGAACAGGAGCTGCTACGCATAGCGCGGGATCAGTTACCGCATTTGCCCGGCGAACGGATAGATGTGCTGGTGATTGATGCGATTGGCAAGGACATCAGCGGCATCGGCGCGGACACGAACGTCGTCAACCGTTACTACGACGGCGCACTTCCATTCAAGCCGCGCATCCAGCGCATCGTCATCCGCGACCTCACGCCTGAGACGGAGGGCAACGCCTCGGGCATCGGGCTCGGCGACGTGGCGCTGCGCCAGGCTGTGGAGAAGTTGGACCCACTCAAGACCTACATGAACTGCATCACAGCCAAGACACCCGAGGGCGCGCGCATCCCACTGACGGTCGAGAACGACCGACAAGCCCTCTTCGTCGCACTCGCCTGCTGCCTGCAAGTCGAGAACGCGGAGTCGCATATCGCCCGCATCCGTGATACCAAGCACCTCGAAGAGTTCTGGGTGTCCGAGCCACTGCTCGGCGCACTACAAGCCACAGGGCGCGTCGAGCAGATAGGCGAACCGGAGGACATCTGCTTCGACGCCGACGGCATGTTCATCCACTAACTTAGCGCCCAGCGTTGAGCACGCAAAGGCGACAACCCAGGAGATTAGTCGCCGGAGCGAGCTGCACGCACCTGCTCGTAGACCTCGACATAGTTGCGGGCCATGCGCGCCGTGTCGAAGCGTGAGGCGGCGTAGTGCCTGCACGCCGTCCGGTCGATGGCATCTAGCTTGCCGACGGTGGCAGCAAGCTCTTCGTCGGTCTCACGCAGATATCCCGTCGCTCCGTCGCGCAGCACCTCCGGAGCGGCCCCGCGTGGGCGCGTGAGGACCGGGGTGCCACAGGCAAGGGCCTCGATGAAGACCATCCCGAACGGTTCTGGCCAGTCGATAGGCAGCAGCAGAGCACGGGCGTTCGCCATCAGCACGCGTTTCCGCCGCTCGCCTAACGGCCCCAGGAATTCGATCAGGGGATGATCGAGCCGCGGCAACACCTCCCGCTTGAAAAAATCCCGATCGCTCGGATCAACTTTTGCCGCGATCTTGAGCGGCGAGCCGGCGCGTTTGGCGATCTCTATGGCATGCTCAGGGCCTTTTTCAGGTGAGATGCGCCCGACGAAGACCAGATAATCATCATGCTCGGGCCTGAATGGAAAACTCTCTACGTTCACGCCATGGTAGACGGTGGCGACCCAGTGAACATCTGGAACGGGCTCACGCTGTGCGTCGCTGATGGAGACATAGTTCGCCCGTGGATAGGCCCGGAGAAGGAGAAGAAGCTCAGGAATGTCCAGGCGGCTGTGAAATGTCAGTACCGTGGGCGTGCTCGCCATACCCACGAACGGTAGTGTCAGTTGTTCGAGGTGGGAATGGATGACGTCATAGTCGCCCGCACTACGGTACACCTCAGTGAGCAGAGTGAGGTGAGCAGACAACGCATCCACTTTGGAGCCGAACCCAAGCGCTCGCGGCACAACGGGCACGAGCCGGGCGCTGGTCCGTGAGTCACCGCTGGCGTAGAGCGTGACGTCGTGCCCGAGCCCAATCAGCGCTTCGGTGAGCTCCGCGATCACACGTTCTGTTCCCCCGTAGCCTCGTGGAGGTACGGCAACACGGAGCGGGGCTACCTGTGCTATGCGCATCGTTCGTCACTTGACGCTAACGGAAAGGGCATTCTGCGAGGTCGCGTGACACAGTCAAGCACGCAAGTTACGTTCCCGAAAGCGTAATCCGCCCACTCGCAGCCGATCCCATAGGCGCCTGATAAATCCCACTGCATGCTTCCTTTACCGGGCGGACGTCTATCGCGTATGCTGCGGGCAACCCGATGCGTTCGCCATCGAATAGGCCAACCCATCGCGCGGGCATGTGGCTTGCGCAAACTAGCCTCGCTCGGCTCCATCTTGCTGTGGGTTCGACTCGCGCGCATGTCCCACTAAGCTCGTCTCGCGATCCGCCCGACCGGCGAAGGAGGACCGTCACGATGCGTGTGCTCGCCATGGTGCTCGCGGGAGGCGAAGGCAAGCGCCTCGCCCCACTCACACTCGACCGGGCAAAGCCGGCCGTGCCCTTCGGTGGGCACTACCGCCTTATCGACTTCGTCCTCTCCAACCTCGCCAACACCGGCTACTTCAAAATTGTCGTTCTCACGCAGTACAAGAGCCACAGCCTCGACCGCCACATCGCCCAAACATGGCACCTCTCGGCCATGCTCAACAACTATGTTGCCTCGGTCCCGGCGCAGATGCGTCGCGGCCCTCGCTGGTTCGCCGGCTCCGCCGACGCTATCTATCAGAACCTCAACCTCATTTCCGACGAGCGCCCCGACTATATCCTCGTCTTTGGCGCAGACCACATTTATCGCATGGACCCCCACCAGATGCTGGAGCGTCACATCGCCAGCGGCGCCGGGCTCACGGTCGCCGGAATCCGCTCGCCGCGCGCCGAGGCGAGCGCATTCGGCATCATCGAACCTGGGCCAGGCGGGCGCATCGCCGCCTTCCGCGAGAAGCCGGCGCCTGACCAGATCGAAGGGCTGCCAGACAACCCTGACCTCGTCCTGGCTTCCATGGGCAACTACATCTTCACCGCCTCCGCGCTCGTGGATGCCGTGACCCAGGATGCCGCAGACGAGGCCAGCGCCCATGACCTTGGCGGTAGCCTGGTGCCGCTGATGGTGAGCCGTGGTGACGCCGCCTACTACGACTTCGCCGACAACGAAGTACCCGGTGCCAGCGCATCCGACCGCGGCTACTGGCGTGACGTTGGGACCCTGGATGCCTATTACGACGCCCACATGGATCTCATCTCGCCGGTCCCTGCTTTCAACCTCTACAACAAGGACTGGCCCATCTACACCTGGCACTCATCGCTACCGCCGGCCAAATTCGTTGTGGACGGCCAACCTGGCCAGGCCTTCGACTCCCTCGTCTGTGCGGGTGTCATCGTCGCCGGCGGGACGGTGCGCCGTTCGGTGATCGCGCCGGAGGTACGCATCGAGGCAGGCGCAGAGGTGGAGGGCTCGATTCTGCTGGACGGCGTACGCATAGGTCGCGGCGCCATCGTACGCAACGCCATCCTCGATAAGAACGTCCAGGTCGCGGACGGGGCGCGGATCGGCGTCGATCTCGAAGCAGACCAGGCACGCTTCACAGTCTCCCAGCGGGGCGTGGTGGTGGTGGCCAAGAACGAAAGCGTGGCGCCCGGCTAACCGACAGGCTCCCCATTCTCTCCTGCTGCCCTGCCGCGCCTGGCATGCCCGCTGCGAATCCAGTGGAGTGAGTAGCGGCAGTGAGTAGAAAGCAGAGTGAAGGAGTGACGTTATGACCGCACATGCCACATGGAAGCCGCACACGACGCACGGCGAGCTCGACACACACGACCGTGAAGCCCTGCCTGAGAGCGCCTTCGCATTCCCAAAGCAGCATAAGGAGCCGCTCACAGACGCTTCACATGTCAAGAACGCCCTCGCACGCTTCGATCAGGTCGAGGGCGTTTCCGACACGGACCGCGACCTTGCCTGGGCGAACATCCTGGCCGCCGCGAAGCATTACGGCATTGACGTCGCCGAGAAGAGTTGGCATGACCTGGGCAAACAGCCGCACACGTCCAACCCCACCCACTGACATGACGAGTGACGTGCGCCCGCGCACCATGCTCTGCAACTGAGGCCGGCCTACGCGCGATGCCGGTTATGCCGTATGGCGAGCAGAGGTCATCCAAATGGACATGCCACAACTGACCCAAGAGCAGCTTGCGGCGCTGCTGCGCCAGGCTGAGCGGGCGCACGGCGAATACGAGGCGCAGCTCGGCCGCCGAGACGACGACTGGCCCGACTGGTATGCCGCCTTCATCCTGGCGCAGCTTCAGCGGGAGCAGGGCGAGACAGATCGCGCGCCGCACCCCTCCACCTAGCGGCTGGGTTGCGGCGCGATCCCTACGCATCACCTAGCTCAGCGGCGTGAGCCTCTGCTTTGCCGTGCCATCTCTTCTTGTTCGCGGGCGCAGCCCAAGCTGGCCGACCAGCGCCGGCGCAACTTCGCCACGTCGCGCGCAATGGTCGGTATCTGCTCGTTGAGCGCGGCCATCTCCCCTGTAATGCCCAGTCCCGGCACCCTTGGTGTGCCGTTCAGCGCATCCCATCGGCTGGTCAGCGCTGCGAGCTCATCCGACCGCTTAGCGATCTGCGCCGCAAGCTGGTCAGCCTCGGCGCGCCAAAAACGCGCCTCTTGCTCGTGCGCCGCCGCTGTCTGAAGCCACGGTGCGGACGGTGCGGGAACCGCATCGCGCATCGGCTCGGCTAGACCGCGCTGAGGTTCCGGCCGCAGCACGCTTGGGGCGGGAACGGAAGGCGGGGCAGGTATGTCCGGCAGCAGAGCCACGGTCCGCGCCGAGGTGATGTCCCAGGTAGGGCCGGAGCCGGTGTGTACGGGGCGTGGTGTGGGCTCAGGGCGCGAAATCGCCACGGTTTCCTCCTTGGCGAAACGGGCGGGCGACGATCCTTCTGCGACAGTATATCTCCGCTGTCAAGCCCCTTTTGCTATGACCGCTTCGCTTACATCCTCCACAATCTGAGGGTCTTTCCAGTCGCCTGATGCGCATGTGCGGCCGCGTCCGAGCACATGGCGCGAGTATGCGCGGAGGGAATATATCCATCTCTCGCGTCGCGATTGACACACGTATCCGCGTCATGTACGCTTGCTCGCATTCGATGGAGTTGTTGACAGCGCGCACCTTCGATATGGAGGGAGAACTCCGACATGCGACGTCTGGCATCCATCTTAGGCGTAGTGGCGCTGGTGGCCATCCTGGTCACTGGGATAGCCTTTACTACGCGCACGACGCCCGCTCGGGCGGCAACTCGTGGCCCTTCGGTGGCCAGCAATGCTCTTGTCGATCTCGACCACAACCTGTCCTTCTCGCAAAACAAGCAGAACGAACCCAGTATCACACGCGATCCGCAGACCGGCGTTCTCATTGCGGGCGCCAATGACGAGATCGGGCAGCCGCCCTGTCCTGGCACGGCTGCGGCGTTGACCAGTCCCTGCCCGTTCGCGGCGGGCGTGCCCACCTCCGCCTACTACCGCTCGACCGACGGCGGTCAGACGTGGTCGGGCGGCTACCTGCCCGGATTTAACGCCATCGGCCGCACATCCGGCGGCGACCCCACTCTCGACTACGGACCCAGGCGCTGTGCCAACGGCACCTTCAGCTATACCTGTGGCACGGTCATCTACTACGGCAGCCTGGCCGATCCCTATCCGGAGTTCGGTGGCGAGGCGGCCACGGTCTCGCGCTCGTATGACGACGGTGCGACGTGGGCCAATCCCGTCCAGGCGACCTCCACCGACAAAACATCGGATTTCGACGACCACGAATGGGTCGCAGCGGATCACACAGCCGGCAGCCCACATTTTGGTCGCGTCTACCTCAACTGGGCTGTCTACTGCAACTCCTGCTCTGGTAACGGCAACGTCAAGCTCTACGTTGCTTATTCCGACGACGAAGGTATGACCTGGTCGCAGGCCGTCCAGGTGAGCGCAGCCAACAACAACACTCCTCAGGGTTATCGCGAGACGGGCCAGATGGCTGTCGCCTCCGACGGCACGGTCGAGGCCTTTTGGACCGAGAACGCCGACGCGACGAACTATCCCTCGCTCCAGGTCGTCGCGGTTTCAAAGGACGGCGGCAATACCTTCTCCGCCCCGGTTACCATCGCCCAGGTTCACGACTATCCGCTCACCGGCACTCCCTTCGACGTGGTAGACCTCTACAATCGCGTCCCCGGTATGAGTGCCCGCGTAGACTGTTATCCCCACCCCGCCTCGGATCCCAGCAGCACACGCGTCTATGCTGTCTGGTGCGACTTCAGCAACGGCCAGGGCACCGTGCAGGGCGCAGTTTCGAGTGATGGTATCAACTGGACCTCGCTCGGCACGATTAGCACTGTCCCCGGCCGCAACGCCTTCTTCCCAGAGGCTAGCGTCGCGCCCAATGGCACGGTCGCACTGACTTTCGACGCGCTCACGCAGCCACCTGCCAACAACCCCTGGCAGACCGGCGTCCAGGTCTATGACAACTATTACGCCGAGTCGCCCGCTGGCGGGGCCGCTTTCACGGCGCCCATCCTCGTCAGCTCCGCATCATCGAATCCCGACGGCTCCAGCTACAACAACCTGAAGGAGCAGTTCCTCGGGGACTATGTCGGCATCGTCGCCGGCCCCTCTAGCGCCTATCTCGTCTGGACCGACTCGCGTAACGCGACACCATGCGCGGCCGTAGACGCCTATCGCAACGCGGTATATGGCGGCTCCAAGACCGCCGTCGCGCCCAACCCTGACACCGCCTGCGCCACGAGTTTCGGCAACACCGATACCTACGCCGGAGTCGTCAACTATTAGGGCCGTAAGGTCCACAACCTGGCCGTCATATCTCTAGCTTGTCCCGGTCCGCCTTTGCGTGGGCCGGGACACTTGGTCTTGCTCCTATGAAACTTCCGAGCGCCTCGGCGCCTCCTACCCGCATGTGACTGACCCCCGCGCGGCACGCGACAGAGATATTTGGCGAGATGTGAAACAATCACCCAGGCAATCCGCTCACATGACTGTCCCGCAAGTGCGCGGGCCGTCACAAAGCGGAGGTTCTATGTCTCTCAATCCGGCGTACACACCGGCCTCGCGGCTCCATAAGATTGTGTTCCGGTCCGTGATCCTGACTGTGGTGGTCGTCCCCTTCCTTGCTACCCTGCTCGCCATTCGTCTCCTCTGGCAGCGCCTCGTCCACCCTTCCGACCTCATCCTGCTTGCCGTGATGTACTCCCTTGTCGCGCTGGGCGTAACGGTCGGGTTCCACCGTATGCTCACCCATCGCAGCTTTCGACCACATCCGGCGGTCAAGTTGGTGCTGCTCATTCTCGGCTCGATGGCCTTCGAGGGTCCAGCAGTCGAGTGGGCCTCCACCCACACCAAACACCATGCCCAATCCGACCGCGAAGGTGATCCGCATAGCCCGACCGAGGGCTTCATCCACGCTCACCTCGGCTGGATCTTTAAGGAGGGCATAGCCGATCCCAAGGTGTACGGCCGTCATCTGCTGGCAGATCCGATTGTGATGTTTGTCAGCAAGACGTTCCTCGTCTGGGGAGTGCTCTCCCTGCTCATCCCCTTCGGCATCGGCGGCCTCATCGGCGGCTGGCCCCTCGCGTGGA
>CAYYCB010000074.1:8930-12888 GCA_964469715.1 uncultured Ktedonobacterales bacterium
ACTGCGATCCCGGACACGACGACGCCATCGCCATCCTCCTTGCCGCTCGCGCCCCTGGCCTCAAGCTGGAGGCCGTCACCACCGTCGCCGGTAACCAGACTCTTGCGAAGACTACCCTCAACGCCCGCAAAGTCTGCACCCTCGCCGGAATTCGCGACGTTCCTATTGCCGCCGGAATGGACCGCCCGCTCGTCCGCGAGCAGCACGTCGCGGCCGAGATCCACGGCGCATCTGGCCTCGACGGCCCCGAGCTTCCTGAGCCTGACGTCCCGCTCGCGCCCATCCACGCTGTCGACCTGATCATCGAACGCCTGCTTGCCTCTGACAGCGACATCATCCTCGTCGCCACGGGCCCCCTCACCAATCTCGCCACCGCCATCCGCCGCGAGCCGCGCATCGTCCCCAAGATTCGCCGCATCTCCCTCATGGGAGGCTCAATCGGCCTTGGCAACTGGACTCCCGCCGCCGAATTCAACATCTATGTGGACCCCGAGGCGGCGCATGTCGTTTTCACCTGTGGCGCTCCCGTCACGATGATTGGCCTCGACGTCACTCACACCGCCCTTGCCACGACCGAGGTTCGCGAGCGCATCCGCGCGCTCGGCTCGCCAGTCGCTCACCTCACGGACGACCTGCTCGACTTCTTCGCCGAAACCTATCGCCGTGTCTTCGACTTCGATGCGCCCCCACTCCACGATCCCTGCGCCGTCGCCGCCGCCCTTGACCCCACACTCCTCGTAACGAAGCCGATGCGTGTTGACATCGAGCTACGGGGCGAATTCACCTCAGGCCGCACCGTCTGCGACGTTCACGGCATCACACAACGCCCACCAAATGCCGATGTCGCCCTCACCATCGACGTCGCCCGCTTCTGGGATCTTCTCATCGACACGCTGGCCGCATATCCCCTGGCCGCATATCCCAGCTAGCATGCCCATGGCCCAACCTGGGATACCGCTCTTAGCTTTCCCTGCGCAGATGATGTAGGGGGTGTACGGTGTACGCGGTATCCTCTACCACTCTCCCTGTAGGCACATGCTCCTAGCATTCGTGCCACATCGCCCCCCGCGCTCTAACCATTCATGGTGAGGGGCGCTCGCCTGCCATCTTCCCGCCGCATCGCACCCATACACTATACCCCATACCAGGCGCCGTCGCGCCGTACGAATGGCGGGTGTTTTCCGCGCTTGGTTAGGGCATACTTCCACAACCTGTGCCGCGCCTGTGCGCCTTCCGCGGCCCAGGACAGGAGGTTGCCTTCGTGCCAGCTACCCCGCCCCTCACCGTCTTCGCGCCGGTTGAGGATGGCTACATCGTGGGTTTCGCCAACGACGGACGGCCCGTCGGCCAGGTACTGCGCGCCATCGCCGGGCTCGATCCCTGGCAGCGCGCCCGCCTGCCCCACGAGCTTTCGTGGTGGGTGTCCGACGACGCCATCACCCGCCTCGCCAGACGCCTGCCCGACGTCGCCAGCGCGCTCGACGAGTGGCGCCGCTACACCGCAAGTTCGCCCATCGCCGGATTCTCCATCGACTCAGGTTCAACGGCGAGCAACTGGCGCTACGTGCCCGCCGACATAGCGGCTGCCTACCTGCGTCTCGGACTTACGCCCGGCGCTCCACGGGAGCAAGTCGTTGCTCGTCGCCGTGCCCTCACACGCGCCCACCATCCCGACGTCGGCGGTGAGCATACGGTCATGGTCGCCATCAACGCCACCACCGATACCGTGCTCGCATGGCTTGCGCGCGAGCCGGTCGCCGCCGCCGCCGACCCGATGTAGCCCAATTCCGGCGTCCATCCGGCGGCCATACCCTGCGCATTGAGCTCGCGTGACCGATCTCGCGGCGAATTCCCCTGCATTCGCTACGCGCCCAGGAACCCGGCCTATCGCGTGCCTGGCCGGTCAGTGAGCTGCTGTTCCGCCTGCTCCACCGCACTGAGCAGCGCGTCGATATCGAACGGCTTGGCGATGCTCGTCACGATGGTCCGCGAGCGCAGCGCCGTCACCACCGGAAGCGACGCCGTGTCTGCGCTGAGAATGACGTAGGCGTGTCGCTCGGCCAGCTCCCAATCCTCCGCCACCGTCCGGAGCAGCTCGAAGCCGTCCACGTTCGGCATACGCAGATCCACAAGCGCCACCATCCGCTCGCGCGCCCCTTGCAATTGGCGCAGCGCCTGCTCGCCGTCCGCTGCCTCGCGCACGCTGTGACCCGCATCCTCCACCGCCGCCCGCACCGCCGAGCGAATGCCCGTATCGTCGTCCACGATCAGCACCGTTGCCATAAAGCGCCTACCGCCTTGCTACGCCTTGCCCGGCCGACATCCGGCGACCATGTTCGCGACGATCTCTTGCCGGCGCGTCCATTCGGCTACATACAGACAGCCCATATGCTGGCGAGTTACCAGCATAACACGGGCCGAAACCGCAGAGCTAGCGCACTATCCAGGATTCCAGGTGGATTAGGAGGTCGTGATGAGCCGGATCGCCATTACGCGCCGGGGCGCGGTCCTATCACCACCCCCTTATCGCAAAGATGTATCACGACCTCGACATACCACAGCCTTTAGCCGTTCGCTCGTACAGGCAAGTGCGAACAGAGACGCCGCACCCTCTAATCTGCCGAAGCCCCGCGACCCACCGGCCGCCGATCAGGCTAGCCTTCTTGTCCGCATTCATCCACACGATCCACGCCAAAGACCACGATTTCCCCACGACTTCTCCACATCCCATCCTCGAAACGTCATTCGTGTAATGAAACATGGTCGGTAGCTAGCCAAAATCGCCCTTAAAATAGCATTTTATGCTCACCAGTAACCTTCATATGCTGGTTCCACGGCTGGTCTTGGCCAACGTAAGCCAATAGCCAAAAGGGGCGACCGGCATAGTCCAATCGTCCCAATTGGTGACCGCTCCTTGTCGTGCCTGCCTGCTATTCGACATACTGAGCATCGCCAGCTAGCCAAGCACTCCTATTGTACAAGCCGATGTACTTAGGTATGCTCCCACCGCTCCTCCTTCCACAACAAATCGCCGTTTGTCCACAGGTGTGGATAACCGTGCGGTCGTAGATGGAGAAGCATGGCGAGTTCCCGGCGTCTCTCCGACATGTTTCGTATGCGGATACTCGTCTGGCTGGAGACAGCAACGTCGCCACGAATGGCGCGGCGGCGATCAGGCATGGAGGTTGACCAAGTATGGCAAGCGCTTCCCAGGTGAAGACGCGAGACCGGAGTGCGCCAGCGACGAGTGCTCCTCAGCCCGTCGCGGCGCAGATCGCCCCTAGCGACCCCGTCGAGAAGGATAAGGTACTCCCACTGCCGCGCTGGCTCACGCGGGTGTACTTCATCTTCCCGATCGTGCTCTACGTCCCGGATGCCATCTTCAACTTCTATGTCTACACGGACGGCGTCTCCACCAGAGAGACCAATCCGCTCTTGCAAGTAGGCTTCTTCGTCCTCTGGGCCTTCGTCTCCCTCGGCGTCGTCGGCATGGCGTACCTGCTCTCTGTGCTCGCGCCGTGGCATTGGGGCCAGGGACACCGCCTCAAGGCCTTCTTCGCGAGCCTTGGCGTGATCGTCGCCACCGGCATCACGACCTGGAACAGCCTCGCCTACCGCTCCACCTCGTTCGTTCAATTCAAGACGGATGATTGGATCTGGTCGCTCTGGCCGCAGCTCAAGGCGCACGGCATCAGCGTGACGATGATCCTCGTCGCCATCGCGCCACCATTCTGGGGCCTCTTCTGGGCCATCGTCCAGCCGACTGAGACCGGCCGTAGCCTCAAGCAGATCGAAGAGAGCCACGCCGAGAAGCTCCTGCGCACCCAGCAGGAAGCCGAGCTCAAGGCGCTCAAAGCCGAGGCCAATGCCAAGGTGCGCGCCGCTCAGCTCCGCGGCATGGCCGCCACTGCCGCCGCTGCTCGCGACCAGGCCAAGGGCATCTTCGGCCACAAAGAAG
>CAYYCB010000075.1:0-12374 GCA_964469715.1 uncultured Ktedonobacterales bacterium
GCGTAGACGACCACCGCCAAAGCCACGGCCAGGAGTGTCCGCGCCAGTCTCCTCATCCCTGCCCCCTCCTACATGCACCGCCCCAGCTCACATCCCGGCAACGCCGCCTTCAGAAGCCCCTCTCTGCCCGGTAACAGGTCCTATGCGCTATCGCCCGCATGGTTTCGGCCTCCCAAGGGCGTACAAGAATATTTCGAGCGATTCACTTTCACGAAGAGTAGAATATCGAGCGACACTAGCGGCCAATGTTCAGCATGCGTACGAGCATAGGTGAACATCGTTGGCCTGTCAACTCACATGACCATCCGCGTCATGTTGCCGCGCTGGAGCCTGGCAGCCGCCACCCCGGTAAGACGCGCAGAGTGCCACGGCGTTTACATGCTTTGCATTACCGTGTACCCTAGCGCACACCAAGAGGCCCCTCCCAGTTCTGTGGAGGGGCCTCAGGCTACACAATCTATCGTTGCGGGCGTTTAGGCTGCCCGCTGGCGCGAGCGGAAGAGGCGGTCGTAATGTTCACCGACGATCTCTGTCGGGAAAATCTTGAGCAGGTTGAACGCGGCCACCGCGGCTACCACCCAGTCGAAGCTTGCCTCCATTGGGATGCCGAGCGCATCGAATGCCCAACCCACTCCAGGGATGCTCAAGCCGACAACGTCCGCTGCCGCCTCAGGGAACAGCACCGCCATCGCCAGCGCGCCTAGACTCGTGAGGAATACCATCTTCGGCATCCAGTGGACGCGCTCATCCTTGAGAACGGCATTCGCCAGTGCCGCCGTCCTGCCCATGTGGAAGAACATCGCAAGCCCGTTCATGCCATGTCCGGGCCGCGGACCTCCGAATGTGGACATCGTTACGTCCTCTCCGTGCCCGCCCCGACTGGGCGGCGCCTGCATGTTTACCCTCGCGAGGTGACACCTCGGCGGCGTATTGCGCCGTCTCCGCCTCGCGCATTCTATGTCTAGTACGCATAGGCAATGCCTGGGTTGTGCGCCTATCCCCAGGCGGTACTAGGGGCGCACCCCGCATTATTCTCGTGGAACCATAACGTGCGCTCCTCCGGGGTCATCTAATCGGTCAGGCGCCAGAGTTCGTGCCCCACCGATCCATCTTCCTGCGCCACGCGTCCCTCGCGCTCCAGTTTGAGCAGGTGCGCTGTCACGGACAGCGCTGCCATCGGGTGCAGGCGCGGATCCACGTCCGCGTAGATCGCTGCCACAAGCGAGCCCACCGTCGCGGGGCCAGCCGCGAGCCCGGCTAACACCTGACCTTCCCGTTCTAGCCGGTGTGCGATGTAGTGCTCCAACAGTGTGCGCGGCTCGTCGATCTGCGGCCCATGCGCAGGCAGGATGACCTTCAGGTCGAGCGTCAATAGCCGTCGCAGCGACGCGAGATAGTCGAGCAGATCACCTTCCGGCGGGGCGATCACCACGGTCCCCACTCCGGCCACCAAATCGCCCGCGAACAACGCCGAGGCATCTTCCAGCCAGAAGCATAGGTGGTCGAAGCGATGCCCTGGCGTGTGCAGCGCACGGAGTCTCCGACTGCCCACCTGCACGATGGTGTCGTCCGCCAAGGGACCGTCTACCGAGGGCACACCCTCGCGCGACCACGCTCTGATCGGCGCGCCTGTCAGCTCGCGAAGGCGCGCGGCGCCCTCCACGTGGTCCGGGTGGCCGTGGGTGATGAGGATGTCGCGCAGCCCTCCGTGTCGTGCGGCTGCCGCCGCGACGCGAGCGAGATGTCCCTCGTCCGCCGGGCCAGGATCGATGCAAGCGCACCCTTGTTCCCCATCGGTCACGAGAAAGGTATTCGTGCCGGGGCCGGTCATCAGCGAAGGATTGGGAGCTAGCAAGAGCTCGACCCCCACGGGCAACGCTTCCGCCTGCGACATGCGTTCCTCCCGCTCAGCGCTCTTGGTCGGGGATGATAATGCTATCTCCGTCGGCGCCCGCGACGACCACCGGACGGATGGTGTGAGGCGTCAGGTCTGCGAAGCGTGTGAGCACCTCATCCACGTCGGAGAAGCCGCAGAGGTCACGAAGCTGGTGAATGGTCGCGAATACGATGGGAAACTCGCCACTCTCGAATCGCGCCAGCGCGTTCTCCGGAGTGATCCATATGCCAGCCGTCGTTTCGAGCTGGTCGTGCGCCGCCTCCTGCGCCTCAGGCATGCGTGTGAGGAAGAAGTGGGTGTCGAAGCGCTTGGGGAACGCCTCTGGAGTGATCCAGTGTGCCCAGTGTCGCAGATTGGCGGTTGCGAGCGTCAGGCCCTCTTGCCGGAGGATCGCATCGAGCTCTAGCGTGCGGCTGTTCAGCCCATCGCGGTACCCCCGGAAACGATCTACATCTTCTGGCCCTATCGCCAGCGCATCCGCGCCTCTCTGAGCCACCAGCACGCCCGCCTCCTCGAAACACTCCCGAATCGCGGCGGCACGGAAGCCGGCGCCAAGCGCTGTCGGGCCCTCTCCGGCTGGAGTACACAATCCGGGCGCCTCTTCGGTCTCCGCATCGTTCGGCTTCACCGTGCCGCCGGGGAAGACGTACGCATCCGGCACAAACTCGCTGCGTATGTGGCGGCGCACCATGAACACCTCGACGCCTCCTCCTTCCTGGTCGCGAAGGAGCACGACGGCGGAGGCGGCGCGCGCGATAACCGGACCAGATGAGGACATGCGGTGCTCCTTATATTGGGATCGGTCGGTGGGATCTCTGGTGAGGCTTGGAGGCGCCTCAACACCCCGCGGACGGAGGGCATACGGGATGGGACGCATGTGGCATGGTATCATACCTCCGCCCAGGCGACCGACCAGGACGTCTGACTTATTCACGCGCTTTGATGATTGACGGAAGCCGCCTGTCTCACTATACTGGCCCCATTAGTTGACTTCATAATGCGACATATTGCGATTTACCCACGTCGCCGGCGCAGCGTCGCCCACGGGACCAGAGCGCGAGGGGATGGAGGGAGCGCGGGGGAATGGACGACTTCGTCACCAGTTCCTTGCCGTTGGGTGCGGTCATCCATGATCGCTACCGTGTCCAGGCGGTGGTCGGTCGTGGCGGTCTCGGCACTGTATATCAGGTTGTGGACCTGCTCTTTGGCAAGGGTAACACCTATGCCCTCAAGGAGCTCGTGGATCAGTCGCCCGGCGCTCGCAAGCAGTTCGAGCTTGAGTGCCAATGGCTCCAGTCACTCAACCATCCCAACATCCCCAAGTTCCGCGAGTATTTCGATTGGGAGGGGCGGCTCTATCTCGTCATGGACTTCGTGGCCGGCGAGAATCTTGAGCAGAAGTTGGTGCGGCTCGGTGGCCGCGGCATCCCTGAGCAACAGGCGGTCGCATGGATCATGCCCATCTGCGACGCCCTCCACTACCTTCACACGCGCACTCCGCCGATCCTGCACCGTGACCTCAAGCCTGCCAACATCATCGTGACGCCCACGGGCCATCCCGTTCTGGTGGACCTTGGCATCGCCAAGGAGCATCTACCCGGAGCCGGCCTCACCTCGACGTTCGTGAAGAAGGCGGGCACGGAAGGGTATGCGCCGCCTGAACAATACACCAGCACTGGCCAGACAGGCCCCTGGTCCGACGTCTATGGCATCGGCGCCACCCTCTATCAACTCCTCACGGGTAGCGTGCCGCCAACCGCGGTTGATCGCATTGCGCTAGACGCCAAGCTTCTACGACCGCGCGACGTGAATCCTATGTTGAGCGGCCAGACCGACGCCGCCGTCTGTCGCGCCCTCGCCCTCCGGCCCGCCGAGCGCTTCACCTCCGTCTTGGACTTCTCGAACGCGCTCATGGGCGTTCCGATTGCTCCCAATGCCGAGTCGACGCATGCCACACCGCGCGTCGCGCCACTCTCAGCGCCTATGCAATCCAACCGGACGCCCACCTATGGGCCTGCTGTCGGTCTGCCACCGCTCCATCAATCCACCCCACAACGGTCACATACAATGCCGCCGGCGCCCGGTATCATGCCAGGGTCGGCCGCGCCTTACCCTAATGCGCCGCGACTCGTGGCCACGCCACCGAGCATGACGCCCAGACCCAATGGGGCGACGCCCCCCGGCCTCTCGCAGCCGCAGCGCGCCACCAACGGGCCACTACGCCAGCCACTCCCTCCTCCTCGTACGCCGACGTCTCCAGGGCTGCCTTCCGAGCCAGATCTCGACGAAGACGCTGAGGAGCTGTACGACGGAGACGATTCGCATGAGAGCCGCTTCGGACTCACCGGCGGTCGCCTGATCTTGGCCATCGTCGCGCTGCTCGTCGTCCTTATCGTCGGCGCGGGTGGCGCTTTCCTGCTGCTTTCGACGCCGCCCGACCGCTCGACGCCGCGCGCTTCTATCACCGGCTACTACAATGCCCTGAGCCAGCGCGACTATCAGCGCGCCTGGCAGTTCAGCGATGACAGCCGGAGCGCCGTCGGCAAGGAGACAGGCGACATCCAATCTTACCGCGCCGAAGACGCACGCACGGGTGCCGTAAAGTCGGTGACTATCGACAGTCTCAATCAAGGCTCTCCGAACCAGGCAATTGCCCAGGTCACCGTTGTGCGGGGGAACGGCAACGTCAACTACACGCTGACCCTCACGGAGTACGATGGCAACGTCTGGCTCATCACCGCTATCAGCAGTTGAGCCTGCATAGCGGTCCACGACGGGAGCCGCTGCCCTTTATGCGTAGGGGGAGCGGCGCTGCACAGCCGCTCGATCTGGTGCGGAGCCGCGCCGCGACGGTGTGCTCGCCGTCAAACCATCCGACTGGCGCGGCATCATGCCTTTGGCGTCGGAAATAAATGCAGATGTTCCTCGTCCGAGGTCTCGCCCGCGACTCCATCGGATACGGAGCCTGCCGCCTCGGAATCTCGCTCGGATCCCTTGAAAAAGGGCTGCGTCGAGGCGAGGGCGCTCACCGCGCCGCCGTGAGTGTCGCCAGTCCCGGCCTTCGCGCGCAGCCGCCGAGCGCGCCTCCGCTGGCGCCGAACCTGCGCCAGATGCAGCCCGCCGGTCGCGGCCCCCAGGAGCGCGATAAGCACCCACGCCGATACCACGGAATCGGAGAGCAGGTCCAACAGCCCCGCGATCACCGCAGCCACAAAGCGGAGCTCATGCTCGACCAGCGCTCCCAGAAAGAAGAAGACCGACGACCAAATGACGCCGGCGACCGCGGCCGTCGGGAAGTACGTCGTGGGCGGGACTCCTGAGACACCGGCCATAATGGTGGTCGGGATGCGCAGCCCTGGAATGAGCCTCCCAAACACGATTGCTGGTCGTCCCCAGCGAGTGAACCACGTCTCCATCTTCGTGAGGCGCGACTCATTGAGCAGGATATAGCGTCCGTACCGCCGGAAGAAGGGTCGCCCGCCCCTACGAGACACCAGGTAGAGGACCGACGAGCCCAGAAATACGGCTGTGCTCGCGAGCGCGATCACATGCAGGGCGTAGAGCGGGCCGCGATGGGGTTCGAGCCCGGCGATCACAACCAGCGCGTCGCCGGGTATGGGGATCGGGATGCCCGCCTCTTCGACGAGGACCATCAGAAAGAGTCCGAGAAACTGGTGCTGGTGGTAGAAGTCGAGGACGATCCCGATCAGCGCGTGTACGAGGTCCATACGACGCTATCCTCCAGCTTCTCGGACTTCTCCTTCCCTAGTCTATCGCGCGACCTATGCCAGCGGCAGTGTCATGCGAAATTCACTTCCAGTCGGCTCCTCTGTGCTCGATGCATGCAGCGCCAAATGGCCGCCCATACGCTCGATTAGGTGGCGGCTGACGAAGAGTCCCAGTCCCAGGCCGGAAAGGTTGCGCTGCTCAGATACAGGGGACCGATAGAGATACTCGAAGATGCGCTCCCGGTCCGCTGTGGGTATTCCTATCCCGCGGTCGCGCAACGAAACGACCACCTCGTCGCCTTCGCGCAGGGCCTGCACTTCGATGACGCCGCCGCTCGGGCTATGGCGGGCGGCGTTATCTATCAGGTCGCGCAGCACTTGTTCAATGCGCCCATTGTCGAAGTTCCCGACAAGCGGCTCCTCTGGCGCTTCTATATGTATCTGGTGCTGCGGATAGAAGGACGCCCGCCGCTCCACGACTTTCCGCATCAATGGGATAAGATCGGTTGACGTGCAGATCACGTCGAGCTTGCCGCGACGGATGCGCGAGGCGTCGAGCATCTCGCCCACCATCTCCGCCATGCGCATGCTCTGTTGCTCAATGGACTCAATGGAGCGCTGCATAGACTCAGGGATGGGATTCTTGCGTGCCTGGCGCAGCAGAAGCTGGGCGTAGCCTTTGATCGAAGTGAGTGGGCTGCGCAGCTCGTGGGCGGCGAGCGAGATGTACGCGTCGCGCGCGTGTGCCTCGCCACGCGCCCGCTGCTCTAGCCGGAGCGCGTGGATGCCCGCGGCGGCGAAGCCTGCCACTGCCACGGCCGCGGAGAGCCACATCGCGTCGTCGCGTGTCTCATTGACCACTGATACCGCCGCGACTCCGCGCAGCTCGTCGCCGATGAGTACGGGAATCACCGCGGCTGCGCGGGAATCCAGAACGTTCTGTTCGCGCCATGCGCCGAGCGCGGCCCAGAGGTGAGGCAGGCGTGATGGAGACGCCAGCAGCGCTTCGCCCGCTGGGAACTCAGGCCAATCAACTCTGCCGAGTGACGGCCCAGCCGCGGCGTCGACCTCCGGAAGCGTGCGCCACCCTGCGTCGCGGGAATCGACGAAGACGTCCACCGGCGCCAGCGTCAGGTCAGTCAATACGCGACGCATTCCGCGCAAGACGTCTTCTTCCGCGGCATTCTCCGCGCGACGCGACTCGTCGTCGGTCATGGTATGGCTCGGCACCGGGGGAGGAACGGGAAACGCGAGGCGGTGTCCGTCGCGCAAGGCGGCGGCGACTCGCAGCGCCTCCTCGGCCTGTGTCCGCTCGTCGCGATGTATCATGCCCGTCTTCCCTGGCTCGCGCAACACGGCCATCCGCTCGTTGCCGGAGCCATGGATGGCGTCTAGGCGATGTTCGTTGCTAGGCTCTTGATGGGACACGACGTCTCCTCCACAGTGGCGGCTTGCGATGGATGAGGTGAGCAGGAAGTGTGCCAGTTATGGATGAGCCGTGTATCTCAGAGCATACGACAAGCGGCGCGGTCCTAACCGCTGGTTTACCGAGCAAAGAACGAGTATAATCGAGGCGCTTCGCGAGGATGGCGGTGGGACCGCCGGGGTGGTTGGACGTTGTGGGGAGGAGTGCCCAATGCAGTGCCCGCGATGCGGCGCACCCGACGTGCAGCCGCCAGCTTGCGACGTGTGCGGCGCTCCCATATCCAGCCCGCGCGCACCCGGTCGCGGGCAGCGGAGCGGTCGCGAGCCGTCGGGCGCTGGGCAACGTGGAAAGTCGGGCACGCTCGCATCATTTTTCTCCGCCACCGCGAAACGCCCTGCCGAGGCGGGGACAGACGATCCGGCGCGCTCGCGCTCCGGCTGGCGCGGCGCGAAGGGCCGGCCGCCAAACTCTCGCAATCGCCAGGAATTACCCCGGTTCCCCGCGATGCATGAGCAACCTTGGGCTTCCCCCCAGGATAAGCCTGTCCCGCCGGCGGGTCGCGGCGGCACGACAGGTGACCTCCAGAGGGCGCGCGCCCGTGGGGCCGCACCTCCTGGTCGCGGTGGCACCACCGGCGATCTAATGGGGGCGCGTGCCCGCGCGAAGGCGCGTGAAGCGGAGACCAACGCGCGCATGGGGGTGTCCCGTCCGTCGCTGCGCGATGACGTGCCGGATACTTGGTTTGATGATGGCGAGGCCGCTCCCAGACCAGGGAGAGGTGGCCCCACTGGACCCATCGGGGAGCGGTCGCCGGGTGCTCGTGAACGCACCCAGAGGGTTGCGGCGGTACAGTCATCCGTGCCCATGATGTCCGACTCGTCAATGTACACGGTGATGTCGGGACCGAAGATGTCAGCCCAGATGGGAGGCATGCCATTTGAGCGGTCGCTGCCTGGCGGCGCACGCGCGACCTCCGCTCCGGCGCGGGCCGCGCTTGAACTGGGCCAAAAGGCTCTCAGCGGTCTGGTAATCTTAGGGGTTCTCATCGTGCTGGCGGTCCCGGTAATGTTCGGGCTGAGCCGCATCTCCGCGCTGACTCCAAAGGGTCAATCGCTACAGGCGGCGGCTACGCGCGTCCCACCGGCGCAGGCGCCGTCGGGATTCACCAGCTTCGTCGGGGATACCTACAGCGTCGCGTATCCCTCAGCATGGTCGCACGGCTCGAAGACCCTTGCGATGAGCCAGGGCGATGTGCAGGCCGACGTCTTCGATGATGGACATGGAGTGCAGGCGTTGATCGCCATCGGGCAGCCACTTCCGACCAATCAACTTCAGATGGTGGTAGACGACATAGCCCAGCGATACTTCCCGCCGAATCTCCCGCAAGCGATGGGCGCTGAGGGGCCGCACGCGTATGGTGGCGTGACCTGGGCGTCTGGGGACTTTACGGTGGCAACGGGGTCGCTTGGTTCGCAGACGGTCTACGTGCTGCGTGTGCTGGCGGCCAATTTCGGTGCACGGACGGTGATTATCGTGCTACAGGCCAAACAGGCGGACTTTGCCTCCGCGGATGGCGCCAGCTTCGGTCCGCTGCTCCAGTCGTTCCGCTTCGGGTGACGCCGCGGTGGCGGGCAGCTTCTGAAGGTAGGATGGCTCCTCGCCAACACCAATACGCTATGTCGGGCATCACCCCAGAGGCAGAGAGCGGGGAAGGCTCGTCGGAGCATGCGCAAGCGGGCCGGACCCCGATGAGGGTCTGGCCCGCTTGTCACCTTTGGAGCGTAGCGTCAGACTGTAGGGCTGACGGTCGGCTCGTCGTTGAGGTGGGCTGGTGGCGCAGGCGGCACTTCGGCGTCTCGCTCCTCGGCCACCTTCGGCTCCACCCCGACCACGGCCGGTGGGACCGGCTCGCGCTCGTCGGTCGCCTGGTCACTGGGCGACTCGTCCGTATCGTGGCCGGTGTCGTCTGGCTGTGCGTCGAGCAGCGCCAGCTTGATCACTTCGTCCATAGATTCGACGAGGGTGATGTGCATCTCGCCGCGCACCTTCGCCGGAATCTCGGCGAGATCCTTGGCGTTCTCGGCCGGTACGACGAGATTGCGGATGCCGACGCGATGCGCCGCCAGCGCCTTTTCCTTCAGGCCGCCGATGGGCAGGACACGCCCGCGGAGCGTGATCTCGCCCGTCATGGCGATGTCACTGCGGACGGGCCGGCGAGTCAGCGCGGAGATGACGGCGGTGGCCATCGTAATGCCGGCCGAGGGTCCATCCTTGGGGATGGCTCCCTCTGGCAGATGAATGTGGATGTCGAGGTTGTCGGCGAAGCCCTCCGGCAGCTTGAGCGCGTTCGCCCTGGAGCGCAGGTAGGAGATGGCCGCGCGGGCGGACTCCTGCATCACGTCTCCGAGCTGCCCCGTGACCATCAGCCCGCCCTTCCCCGGCATCGTTACCACCTCGACCGGCAACAACGTGCCGCCGGTCTCCGTCCAGGCGAGGCCGGTCGCGACGCCGATCTGCCCCTGCTCCATGGCTTTGTCCGCGCTGTAGCGGGGAACTCCGAGGAATTGTTCGACGTTCTTCTCCGTCACACGGATGCGCGCGTCGGGCTTCTGGACGATCTTGAGCGCCGCCTTGCGGCAGATGGTGGCGAGCTGGCGCTCTAGGCCGCGGACGCCGGCCTCGCGCGTGTAGCGGTTGATGACGTAGCGCATGGAGGTCTCGGGCACCTGCACCTGGCTCTTGCCGAGGCCATGTTCCCCAAGCACCTTAGGCAGAACGTAGCTGCGCCCGATGGCGATCTTCTCTTCCTCGGTGTAGCCGGGAAGCTGCACGATATCCATGCGGTCGGCGAGCGGCCGTGGGATGGTGTAGCGGTTGTTGCCGGTGCAGATGAAGAAGACTTCCGAGAGGTCGAAGGGCGCTTCGAGATAGTGATCCTGGAAGGTGTTGTTCTGCTCCGGGTCCAGCACCTCCAAGAGCGCGGCGGAGGGATCGCCGCGATAGTCGGAGGCGAGCTTATCCACCTCGTCAAGCAGGAAGACCGGATTGCGTACGCCGGCGGTCTTGAGCGACTGGATGATGCGCCCTGGGAGCGCGCCAACGTAGGTGCGGCGGTGGCCGCGGATCTCGGCCTCGTCGTGGACGCCGCCGAGCGAGATGCGGACGAACTTGCGCCCCAGCGCCCGCGCGATGGACTGGCCGAGCGAGGTCTTGCCGACGCCCGGCGGGCCGATGAGCGTGAGGATGGGGCCCTTATTGGCATTGAGGTTGAGCGGGGTCGGCTCGCCGTCGGGGGTGCCAGCGGCACGGCGCTGCGCCTGCATCTGGCGAAGCTGGCGCACGGCTAGGAACTCGATAATGCGTTCCTTGACCTTCTCCAGCCCGTAGTGGTCCTCATCGAGCACCTTCTGGGCGAACTTCATGTCCAGCCGGTCGTCGGTGCGCTCCTGCCACGGCAGCGCGAGGATCCAGTCGATGTAGTTGCGGAGCACCACCAGCTCGGCGGAGTGCGCGGGCATGCGTTCGAGGCGGTCGAGCTCCTTGTTGACCTTGACGCCGACCTCGGCGGGCAGGCCCTTGGCCGCCACCTTTTCGCGCAACTCGGCCATCTCGGAGGCCTGGTCGTGGCCTAGCTCTTCCTGGATGGCGCGGAGCTGTTCCTTGAGGTAGTACTCGCGCTGGTTCTTATCCACCTGCTGGCGGACTTTCTGGCGAATCTTGTTCTCCAGCTCAAGGATCTCGATTTCGTTGCCGAGGGTCACGCAGATCTTTTCGAGGCGTTGCAGAGGATTGAGCGTCTCCAGCAATTCCTGCTGCTGGACGTAGTCCGTGACAATGTGGCCGGCAAGCGTATCGGCGAGCTTGCCCGGCTCGGTGATCTGGCTGACGACGGCGTTGTCGTCGGCGCTCACGCGGCGGCTGAGGTGGGTGAAGCGCTCGAAGAGGCTGTGGGCGTGCCGGATGAGGGCTTGAGCCTGCGCGCCTGTGTCGGCGTCTTCTTCCTTGGACTCATACACAACGCGCAGGAACGGCTCGCGGGCGGGCCACTCAACGATGCGGGCACGGGCCACGCCGCGCACGACGATCTGGATCGTGCTGTCGGATTGCGGCTCGAACTGCTTGATCTCGACGAGCGCGCCGACCTCGTACACATCTTCGGGTCCGGGCTGGTCAATGTCGGACTCGCGCTGCGTGGCGGCGATGAAGCGCCGGCCACCTGCCTGGGCGTCGCGGATCGCCAGGATGGATTTCTCGCGCCCGATATTGAGGGTGACGAGGGCGCCGGGAAAGATGACAGTATTCTTGAGCGGCACAAGGGGCAGACTGGTGGCGGTGGACTGTTCGGCCGTCTGGCCTGCGCCCGGCGCCGTCAGCGCCTCCTCCTTGTCTTGCGCCTGTTCGGCTGCCTTTTCCATAGATAGTCTATCCTCACTAGGGAAGCAAGATCCTACTCACACGGCGCCGAATGATGGCGACGTCCCTTATCGGGGAGGCACCTGCGCCGCGCTCGGTGACGAGCAGCGTCCGCTTGCGTCGCGCCGTCTCCGCGATACGGCGCGACGGCCAGGAAGGTGATCGTCTCCGCGCTAGAAGGCCCACCAGGGGCCGCATCGGGGATCACCTCCACCAGCCGTCGCACCATACGCACGCCGCGGTCCGCCGGTCATGCAGACTCGTCCTCAAGCTCGACGGGCTGCACGTCACCGCGGGTGACGAGCTGCGGGGGCTTGCGGTGCATGATGGTGTCGGCGTCGATGACGACCTTCTTGACGTCGCTGCGTGACGGGATCTCGAACATCACGTCGAGCAGCGTCGTCTCGATGATCGTTCGCAGGCCGCGCGCCCCAGTCTTCTGTTTGAGCGCACTATCCGCGGTGACTTCGAGCGCGTCTTGGGTGAAGACAAGCTCGGCGCGGTCGAGATGCACCAGCTTCTGATACTGCTTGATGATGGCGTTCTTCGGCTCGGTGAGGATGCGAATGAGCGCGGGGCGGTCGAGATTGTCGAGTGAGACGCTGACCGGCAGGCGGCCGACGAACTCAGGGATGAGGCCGAACTTGAGGAGGTCGTCGGGGATGAGCTGCGCGAGGGCGCTGTTGCTCATCTCGGGGGTCTCTTCGACGGACTTGAAGCCCATCGTGCGGTGAGTGCCGAGGCGCTCCTCGACGATCTTATCCAATCCCTCGAAGGCGCCGCCGCAGATGAACAGGATATTCTGCGTGTTGATCTGGATGAAGTCCTGGTGGGGATGCTTGCGGCCGCCCTGCGGCGGGACGTTGGCGACGGTGCCCTCGATGATCTTGAGGAGCGCCTGCTGCACGCC
>CAYYCB010000076.1:0-4500 GCA_964469715.1 uncultured Ktedonobacterales bacterium
CACTACCGTTATCAGTGGCCGGAGAACGGGTGCAGATCATGAAAGATCCGCGTCACGATCTTGGTAAAGATGGGCCATGCTTGTGAAAGGCCCATGAGGAAGGTTCCGATGCCGCCGAGAACGGCAGCTATCTTGCGCGTCACGGCATATATCCCGCGAAGATTAGAACTGCTCCGTGAGGCTGCCTCTTTTCGCTCCTTGGCCGCGTGGCGCGCATCTATCTCTCTTTGCCGGAGTGCGCGAGTCGCCGCGACGCGGACCTGTGGTTCCTCATCCCTCATCGGGATCTCTAGCAGGTCGAGGGGGACGCGCCGACCGAAAAGAGCCAATTCTTCTGTCGCCGCAAGCCGCACATGCCAATCTTTGTCCGTGAGCGCCCTCTTGTAGATTGCAAGATGGGGCATGCCGCGACACTGCCGCAGCGTACGCACAAACGTTTCGCGCACTTGACGCTCAGTGTCGTCGAGCGGAATTGTGAGCAGCTTGGCGGGCAATGGTTTCTTGAGAGATGGCAAGACGAGGACGGCCTCGTGCCGGACTCGCCAGTCCTCATCCGTGAGGAGTCGTTCGAGCATTCGAGTCGTGGCCGGTGGCTTTCGTGTCTGTGTTGCGGTTGTGGTTAGAACAGGAGATGGCCTTCGATCATTTGGGAGTTCGCCCACCACATCTCCCTTACATTCGAGCGCCTTGCCGAATTACTTCCCGCGCGGCCTGTCGCACGGCACTCTCGTCATCCCTGAGCGCTCTCTTCAGCGAGGCCAATCCTTCCTGGTAATACAGCTCGCCGAGCACTCTGATCGCCTCGATCCGGACGGAGGGATCGTTATCCCAACGCGACACCGTCATTAGAAAATCGAGTGTTCTGCTAGATTCTCTGGCCTCAACCTGCTCCACGCGCCGCATGCGCCTCAGGTACGCCGTGTGCCATGCTTGAACGCTCAACTTAGGACCGGCAACAGCTAGCGCCACCGCCAGGGCGAAAAGTGGGATGCCCGTCATCGGAGCGGCCAGTTGACGCGCCAGCGGTTGAGCCTGGACAAAGGCGAGAGGAGAACCCGTATGCGCCCACCCGATGAGGGAGGAGACGAGCACTAGTCCAGTGCAGACGACCAGCAGCATCCAGCCTAGCAGTACCGCCGTACTCAGGATAAGACCAGCGGCTATACGGACCCGCGAAGCGCGAAGCGCCGCTGCGAGTGACATTGCGGCGCTGCGGGCGGTGTTGTCATACGGGAGGCGGCTGGGGGGTAGCACGCCAAAGAATTTGGCCAACCGAGCAGGTAGTATCTTAACTATCTCCCAAGGGAGGCCGTATTGGCAGGCGATAAGGCTGTTTATAACCAATCCCGACCCCACATAATTGCTATCAACGCGGAAGAGGCGGGGCCGACCTGTAAGCACTGCTAACGCCAGTCGCAGCGGGGCGAAAGGAATCTGGAGCTCGCCAATGCGCGAGGTGGCGAACTGAACGATCTTCTTGCGCATCTCATCGGAGGCGTCAATGTGAACGATGCTGTAGTCAGTTTGCTGATATTTTGATATGTGCTGAATGATGACACGCGTGCCAATCGCTTCGACAATGTATCCTTCTCGGTCGAGAAATACCGCGACGTGATTCCAATAGGAGTATCTCCGGATACCGCCTCGCAAGAGAAGCCATTGAGCGATAGTAACAAGCCAACTCGACCAATAACGCGCTCGGGTGAGAATAAAGTCACCAGCTTCGGGATTCGCCACTGCGCCATCTCCGAAATTCGGTTCGCTACGCACTTGGTCCGCCACATTAGCAGGAGGTGCGCTCACTGCCATCTGCCCGTCTCCACCCCTGCAACATTCCATTGTCGCTGAATCGAGCAATCCTCTCCATGGACCAAAGTGAGCAAATTGTAACGCATGCTTTTCTTTTAGTCAATGCATAAATGAAAGATAGCTAAGGTACGGTGGAAACGCGGTTGTCAACCGCGTGTGATGCACGGTATGCCCGCGATAGATTACGGACGCTCGCATAAAGAGGAGGGGCTGTCTACCATGACATCGCGTGGTGCGCATCTTGCCGCGAGCAGCGGGACATCCCTTACAGCGACGACGATGCAAGGAGGCCGTCGTCATGCGGGCGGCCGGGCATCGGCAAGCACAGGAGGTTTCCCGCATGGCACTGGCACATCCCCGTCAGCGCGGCGCGGCGGGCGGCATCATGCGCGTCAAGCCCATCGGCCTGATCCTGCGACAGGGCGAGGGCGAGGGCGAGGCGCAGGGCCTCAAGCGTTCGCTCGGCCCGCTCAGCCTCACTTTCATGGGCGTAGGCGCCATCATCGGCACCGGCATCTTCGTCCTCACCGGCGTCGCCGCCGCCACGTATGCCGGTCCCGCGCTTGTCCTCTCGTTCATCCTGGCCGGTGTCGTCAGTGGCCTAGCCGCCCTCTGCTACGCAGAGTTCGCCAGCACGGTGCCCATCTCCGGCAGCGCCTACACCTATTCCTACGCCACGCTGGGCGAGCTAGTCGCCTGGATCATCGGCTGGGACCTCATCCTCGAATACGGCGTCGGCGCAGCGGCGGTGAGCATTGGCTGGTCAGCATACTTCACCGACTTCCTCAAATCCATCGGCATCACGCTGCCCGCGGCGCTGACCGCCTCGCCTTTCGCCGGCGGCGTCATCAACCTGCCCGCGGCGGTAATCGTCCTGCTGGTCACGGCGCTGCTTGTCCGCGGCACGAGCGAGAGCTCCAAGGTCAATAATGTCATCGTGGCGATCAAGCTGTTAGTGGTGCTCTTCTTTCTCGTCGTCGGTGTAACGCACGTCAATCCCGGCAACTGGCATCCGTTCCTTCCGTTTGGCTGGGGCGGTGTGCTCACTGGGGCGGGTGTCATCTTCTTCGCCTACATCGGCTTCGACATGGTTTCTACCTCCGCCGAGGAGGCGCGCAATCCCGGTCGCGACCTGCCGCTCGGCATCATCTTCAGCCTGTTGATCTGCACGGTGCTCTACATCGCCGTTGCGGGAGTGCTCACTGGCATGGTGCCCTTCAGCCAGCTCAACATCGCCTCACCAGTCTCCCACGCGATGATTCTCGTGGGCCTCAACTGGGCCGCCGGGTTGATCTCCGTCGGTGCGATCTGCGGCCTGACGACCGTGCTCATCATCCTACTCTACGGCCAGAGTCGCATTTTCTTCTCGATGTCGCGCGACGGCCTTCTGCCGGGGCTGTTCTCGCGCGTCCACCCAAGCTTCCGCACGCCGTTCGCCTCGAATCTCATCGTCGGCATCCTAGTCGCGGCGCTGGCCGCCTTCACGCCAATCGACGTGGTGGCCGAGCTGACGAATATCGGCACGCTGGCCGCCTTCGTGCTCGTCTCCGTCGCGGTCATCATCCTGCGCCGCACGCAGCCGGACCTGCGCCGTGCCTTCCGCGTGCCGTTCGTGCCGGTGCTGCCGATTCTCTCGGCGCTGGGCGCAATCGTGCTGATCTTCAGCCTCAAGCCGGTGACGCTGATTCGCTTCGTCGTCTGGCTCGCCATCGGCCTGCTGATCTACTTCGTCTACAGCCGCCACAACAGCGGCCTCAACGTCAACGCCGCGACACCGGGATCCGATCCTGGCGGCCTCCCACAGGACCAGATGTTCCCCAGCGGTCCGCGCAGTCCCGCGCCAACTGCGTAGGTTTGCTGCCCAGCACGCGAAGGCGCCCCGGCGTGTCGTGTGCCGAGGCGCTCAATGCGCCGGGATGACGATTTCTGACGACCAAGACGGGTGTGGCATCACCCGATGCGCGCGTATTTGGCCTCTGTGATGGAGAAGACGCCGTAGGCGAGCAGCCCGAGCGCGACCACGCCGAGCACGAGCGGGCCGGCGGGATTCTGCGCCAGCGCGAGCAGTGCGCCGCCGAGGCCGCGCGCCTTACTTGGGTCGTGCTGCCGCGCCGCGACGATGAGGAATACGCCGACGATTGCTACTACCAAGGCAATCGCTGTGAGGCCGATGCGGCCGGTCCAGGCGACGATCCCTTTGAGCGGTTCTTCCATCTCGCCTACGCGCAGACTCTTCATGAAATCGCCGTGGAACGCCGCGTAGGCCAGAGCCGCCGCGACGCCCAGGAAGATCAGCCCGCCCAGCACCACCAGCGGGACGCCAAGCGGCAGCATGAGGAAACGTGCCGTCCAGTCCTGCGTCTGCTGATCCGTACTCTTGCCCGCGTTGCCATGTGTCACCAATCCGATGGCCGCGAGCGCCAGGCCGGCATACGCCACTGCGACGGCGGCGTAGCCGATGCGCCGCGCCACCCCCTCCGCGTCGCGCTTCAGCCGTAGGGGATTCAATACCGCTCGGACCAGGCACCAGAAGGTGTATCCTGCCATGCCGACGGCAAGCACCACAAGGACGAACCGCCCGAATGGCTCCTGGTAGACGGCCAGCAGCGCGCCCTTCGTATCCGCCACGCTGCCGCCCGCGCCGAGCGCGAAGCGCCCCGCGATCAATCCCATAATGAGATAGACGATGCC
>CAYYCB010000076.1:4600-7606 GCA_964469715.1 uncultured Ktedonobacterales bacterium
TATATGGAAACGCCTATCCCACACGCCGATACTTCGCTTGCAGGAGCGAGAAGACGCCGAAGGTAAGCAGGCCCAGCGCGACTATGCCGAGCAGGAACGGGCCTGGTGGCGTATGCGCCAGCTCAGCCAACGCGCCGCCTAATCCTTTCGCCTGCCCTGGATTGCGCTGGACCGCGGCGAGGATGAGGAAGAGGCCAATTAATGCGGTCACGAGCGCCATCGCACTGAGGCCGATGCGCCCTGACCAGAGCACTCCGTCGCGCGACGACGTGCCCATCGCGGATTCGTCCATGCTGCCCATGAAACTCGCGCTCCATACCTGATATATCAGCGTGGCGGCGATTCCCAGCACCACCAGCCCGACCAACACCACCAGCGCCGCACCCGCGGGCAGGCCCAACAGACGCGCCGTCCAGTCCTGCGCCTGCTGGTCGGAGTTCTTGCCGCCGTTACCCTGCGCGATCAGGCCGAAGGCGGCCAGCGCCAAGCCAACATACCCGATACCCAGCGCGCCAAAGCCTACGCGCGTCGCGATTCCCTTTGCGTCGTCGCGCTGGTGGTCGAGGTTGAACACGGCGTCGGCGAGATTCCAAAAGGCGTAGCCGAGCAGGCCGAGCGCGACGACCGCTAGCAGGGCCTTGCCGAACGGCTCCTGATACATCGCGACCAGGGCGCCCTTCGTGTCCGTCACGCTTCCGCCGCGAACCCCTAGTGCTGCCTTGCCCACGAGCAGCGCCAGCAGCAGGTACACCACGCCCTTCGCGAGATAGCCGAAGCGCGCAAATCGCTGCACCCACGGATTGGTTGCCGCCTGGCGTGCCTTGCCGCTCGCGTGGCGCGCCTGCCGTCCGGCCTCGCGCACTGGTTCCGGCGCGTGCATGTGTACATCGGCCATATGGTCGCCCCCTTTCTCGTCAGCCAATCTCCTAGAGCAGAATCCGCGCCTCGCGGGCGCGGCCATATTCGCCACGCGAGTGGCTGGGGTACCATGAAGGGCGACGAAGGGAGACTGCTCTATGCTCATTCTGTCGAGCGATGACTTGCGCCGCGCCGCGCCGATGGATCGCGCGATGGAGGCGGTGGCCTCCGCCTTTGCCGAGCTTGCTGCCGGTGAGGCCTCGGTTCCCCTGCGCCAGCATGTCCCTCTCGGCGCGGATGGTGCGCTCGCGCTCATCATGCCGGCACATCTGGCGCGCACCGGCGCCTTCGGCGTCAAAGCGCTCACGCTGTACCCAGAGAATCCCGCGCGCTCCGGTCTGCCCGCTATTGCCGCGCTCGTCCTGCTCTTCGAGACAGCCACCGGCCAACCACTCGCGCTCGTCAGCGGTGCCTCGCTCACCGCGCTGCGGACCGGCGCGGCCTCCGGCGTCGCCACGCGACTGATGGCCCGGCCCGACGCGTGCACGCTGGCGCTCTTCGGAGCGGGCGCCCAGGCCTTCGCCCAGGCGTGGGCCGTCTGCGTCGCACGTCCAATCCAGCGCATCTGGCTCGTCAACCGCACGCGCGAACGGGCCGAGCGCCTGGCGGCCGAGTTGCGCGCCTTCGGCTCACCGATCCCGGCGGACGTGCGCCTTGCGTCGTCACCTGCCGAAGCCCTCGCGGAGGCCGACATCGTCTGTACCGCCACTGCTTCGCCGGCACCGCTCTTTGCCGACGCCGACCTGCGCCCCGGTGTGCACATCAACGCCATCGGCGCCTACCGCCCCACGATGCGCGAGATCCCCGGCGCAACCGTCTCTCGCGCTCGAGTCGTGGTGGATGTGCGCGAAGCCGCCTGGGCCGAGGCCGGCGACCTGATACTGGCCCGCGACGAGGGCTTCATCGCCGGAGACCACATCGCGGCAGAGTTAGGCGAAGTCGTGATGGGGCGTATGCCTGGCCGCGACGCCACCGACCAGCTTACTCTCTTCAAGTCCGTCGGCAACGCCGCGCAAGACGTCGCCGTCGCCCACCTTGGCTACACGCGCGCTCGCGCGCTCGGCCTGGGAACCGAGGTCACACTCTAAGTCCGGCGCCTTCCAGTGCCACCGCATGTTAGCGGGCTACACTGGCAAGCATCATGCTGAGGTGCAATACTAGAGGTGTACATCGCTTACCGGCTTGTGGGCATCGTAGGTGTTGGGTATAGGCCTCGCGCGCAGCGTCCAGTTCGTCCAACCAGCCGTCTCCCTTCGCGGAGGATGCCGCCATGCAGGACGCGCTCCCGGTCGAGCTTGCCGACCTTGACCTCCAATCTACCGAGCCACACGAGATCGAGCCCGGCGTCTGGCGCATCCCTGTCCCGCTGCCCTTCGGCGCCCACACCACCAACGTCTATCTTCTGCGTGGCCCCGCACCCGCCGACGGCTGGCTCCTCGTGGATTGTCCTCTCGGCACGGCCCAGGCCAGCGCCACTTTCCATGCCGCACTCGACCGCGCAGGTGTCCACCCCACCGCAATCGCCGCCATCGTCCTCACCCACGCTCATCCCGACCACCTCGGCGCGGTCGGCGCTTGGCAGCGTGAGACTGGCGCGCCCGTCTATATCCACCCTCTGGAGGCCGAACATACCCTCTCCCTCTGGGCTGATCCCTCCAACGACGGCTTCCTCGATTCCGCCCGCGCGCTCGTCGCCCACGGCATGCCCGCCGAAGAAGCGCAACACCTCATCCCGCAGGCCGTCGCGCTCCGCGCCATCCTCGATCTGCCTACCGATACACTACCCCTAGAGGACGGCCAGCGCGTCATGCTCGCCGGTCACACCTACACCGTCCACTGGACCCCTGGCCATGCCGACGGCCATATCGGCCTGCGGCGCGACGACGGCCTCTTCCTCGCCGGCGACGTCGGCCTGCCCGCGCTGCGCCCCACCGTTGGCTGGTATCCTTGGTCCCGTCCCGATCCTCTGGCTGACCAGCTAAACTCGCTACGCGTGCTTTCCGCGCTCGACGTGCGTCTCGTCCTGCCCGGCCACGGAGCGCCGTTTGGGAATCTCGTCGCCCGTGCCGACACGCTCTGTGGCGGCTA
>CAYYCB010000076.1:7706-12111 GCA_964469715.1 uncultured Ktedonobacterales bacterium
CGCGCCATGCCCATCCCTACGGGGACTGCGGCGCGGGCGCAATCGGTGGCGCGGCCGGCGGAGTGGAGGGAGCGGCAGCCGCCACGGCCTGCCCGTTCTGCGCCGCCAACACCACCTGCACCTCGCTGTCTGCCAGCGCCGAAGCGTCCGCGCTCGGGCGCTGCTCCACCACCGTTCCTGAGGCCGTCCCTGGCGTGTGTCGCTCCTCCAGCACCACCATCTTCAGCCCCGCCTTCCGAAGCTGGCTGGCCGCCTCCAGCAGCCCCAATCCCCGCACGTCCGGCACCTGTGTCAGCGCCTCATTAAAGAGCGTCGAGAGCCACTTGTAATTTTCTTTCTTCTGCCTATTGATCGCCGCGACCGATTCGCGTTCGCGCAGCAGGTTGATCTGCTGGAAGATGCGATCCATCACCCGCCCAGCGGCTGGAATATGATTCATCTCAATCGCGCCGCGGCGGCCCGACGTGTGAACCTGGATCGAGCCATAGCCCAGCAGCAGTCCGATTGCGCTCCGGTTGACGCTCACGTTCTGGATGCGCGCATACGGTGCGTCATTGCTGTACTCTTCGAGGATGAAGAACAGCCGGTCTACGTCCACCACCCGATGCGTCGTCAGCAAAAAGACGTCGTCGGCCCAGTTGAGATACACCAGATAGGCGCTGATGAGGGAGATGACTGCCCCGCCCAGCATGATGAACATCGGGAACGTCCCCTGGTTCCCAGCCTGCCGCAACAAAGTGCCGATGATGATGCTAGCCAGCAACACGACAATTGGGATCAGCTCGCTCACCACGAGCACAGCCCAGTGCCGATAGACCACCTCGACGATCTGCTCACCCTCGATGAACTTGATCGGGATGCGCCGCGCCAGGAAGTGTAGCCATTGCCCGCGGGTGATCGGTGTTGCCGCAGGCATCGGCAGCGGCTTCGCCAGTTCATCCAGTTGTCCCTGCAGCTTTTGGCTCTTGAGCTTCGGCGGAGTCTGCTCTGTCGGTCTCGCCGCCCCAGCCGCCGCAGTGGTCGGTGCTCCGACTACGCCGTAGTTCGGATTCTCTTGCAGCGCCAGGATGGAGTCCGCCAGGTCGCGCGGCTTCGCCACGCCGGGCAGATCGACCGACGGGCCGAGCGGGCGCACCTGCACGTTCCCCAGGTTGAGCGCAATGTAGAGGAAGTTGGGCCGGTCGACGATCACCTGCGAGACGTTCTTGAGCACGATCTCGCCAATCGTGCGCTGGAAGAAGCCCTGGACCTTCACCACACGTTCGCTGGTCAGGAAGTAGTAGGTGAAGAACCAATTGTAGAAGTCCGTCGCCACCCACCGCAGAATGAACAGCGCCACGATTACGGCGACGATCACCTGGACAAGCTGTTGCGAATCGCCGAGGAAGATGTGAAGCAGCACGACGCCGAGGACGCCGAGCAGCAAGGGTATCGCCGTCACCAGCAGGAACCAGAGCGATTGCCGGCGTATCCAGACAACACGCTCGTTGGGCATCTGCCCGCGGAAGCGCGGCGGCCGGCGATAGCGTGGCGGCTGCGGTAGCCCCCGCGGCACAATGCGCCCGGCTCCTCGCCACCACCGCCGCGTATTTGGCTGCTGCGCGTTCTGATTGGCGGGATTGGGCTGGTTGGCGTTGTTCGGATTATTGGGCGTATTCGGCGTGCCCGGCCCCGTCACAGCTCACTCCTCTGCCTGTTGCAATCCCAACTCCAGGTCTACTTCTTGGCCGCGTAGGTCTTCCGTGCCTGCGCTCCGACGAACAGAATCACCAGCATCAAGATCAGTCCAGCGCCGAAGACAAATGGTAGGTTGGAGCTCGCGTCGCCTGCTGTGGGGGTGCTGATCAGGATATCTTGCCCCGGAAAGAAGCTCTTGGTGCCGTACCATGTCAGCGCCGCGCCGTTGATCGCGCCGGGGATGAGTCCTGTGATGCGGTGGTGCGTCAGCGTCGGCGCCTGTCCCTGCGTGCGCCCCACCCAATAGCCCAGGAACGACATCACGAGGAATGTGACTTTCGATATTGTTGCCTGCAAGCTCAACGCGCAGCTTGAGGTGGTTGTGGTCGCGTCCACCGTCCCCCCAGTTCCGCTCGTACCACCTGTCCCGCCGGAGAGTCCCGCCGCCTGCGCCACGGTCCCGCCGGAGGCCGCCCCTGTGAAGAGGTGCGCCAGCAACGCGTCGCCGCCCGTCGAGAGGAACAGCACTGTTCCCAGCACCATTGTGCTGGTCAGGGCCTCACGGCGCCAGCCCACCCGCGCGCCGCGTATCGCACCCAGGCCGATTGCGGCCATATAGGCTTCGGTAGACGAGATGACCATGCTCCGCTCCTTCTGCACCGCGACTCGCGCATCCGCACTGCTCCCACCTGGGTCACGGCGCCATTTCGCGCTCCCGGTGCGACTCACGCCCCGGTTGTCCTGCAATAGCCGTACCACGAACCGGACGGCGTAGTTTGACATAATATTTGGAAGCGCGCTCAGCCCTGTGTCTGCGTGCCTTCGCGTCCGCTGTGAGCGGCCATTCTAAAGAGGTGCGGCTATAGCCCGTAATGGCCGCAAACCCGCATGAAAAGCGGGCTGGCGCTCCATTGGTGATATAATAGGTAGGAGTTTGTCGGCCCGCGGCGCGGCTGTTGCCGAGGTGCCCAGGCCCACATGGAATGGCTTGTAGAACCATCTTTGTCACCGATTGGTGGACCATCGTGAGCAGCGACTGAGCGAGGTCTTCTCTCTCTTCCCTCTGCGATTCTTGCGGTCCTTGCGGTTAGTCCCCGTCGCCCCGGTAGGAGGATTTCGTCCGAATGGAGCTTGGTATCGTCAAACCGGTGGGCATTGTCGATCAGATGACGAACGCCTACCTCGACTACTCGATGAGCGTCATTGTCAGCCGGGCCCTCCCCGACGTGCGCGACGGCCTCAAGCCGGTCCACCGCCGCGTGCTCTATGCCATGGACAAGATGGGCCTGCAGTCCAACAAGTCTTTCCGCAAGTGCGCCGGCGTCGTCGGCGAGGTGCTCAAGGAATATCACCCCCACGGCGACGCTTCCGTTTACGACACCCTCGTCCGTATGGCTCAGTGGTGGAACCTGCGTTACCCGCTCGTCATGGGCCAGGGCAACTTCGGTTCGCTTGACGACGACCCCGCCGCCGCCATGCGCTACACCGAATCCAAGATGGCGGCCATCGCCAACGAGTTGCTGACCGACATCGACCGCGACACGGTGGATTTCCAGCCCAACTATGATGGCCATAGCGAAGAGCCCACCGTCCTCCCCGCGCGCCTGCCCAACCTGCTCATCAACGGCGCCGCCGGCATCGCTGTCGGCATGGCGACCAACATCCCGCCGCATAACCTGCGCGAGGTCTGCGACGGCATCACCTACCTCATCGACAACCCTGAGTCCACCATCGAGGAGCTTGCCCGCATCATCCGTGGGCCGGACTTCCCGACTGGCGGCATCATCCAGGGTCGCGAGGGCATCCGCAACGCCTATAGCACCGGCCGCGGCCGCATCGTCGTCCGCGCCAAGGCCCACACCGAAGAGACCGAGCGCGGCAAGGTCAGCATCATCGTCACCGAGCTGCCCTATCAGGTTAATAAGGCTGATCTCGTCAAGAAGATCGCCGAGCTCGCCCGCGAGAAGAAAGTGGACGGCATCACCGACGTACGGGACGAGTCTGACCGCCAGGGCATCCGCGTGGTCATCGACTTGCGCCGCGACGCGCGGCACGTCAGCGTGCTCAACCAGCTCTTCAAGTTCACGGCCATGCAGACCACCTTCGGCGCCAACATGCTCGCCCTGGTGGACCGCCAGCCGCGCACGCTGACGCTCAAGCAGTTCCTCCAGCACTACATCCACCACCGTGAGATCGTCATCACCCGCCGCACGAAGCACGATCTCGCTAAGGCCCAGGCCCGGCAACACATCCTCGAAGGCCTGACCATCGCGCTGGAGAATCTCGACGCGGTCATCGACACCATCCGCCGTTCTCAGAACCGCGATACCGCCTCCACCAACCTCCAGACGCGCTTCAAGCTCACTGAGGAGCAAGCCAAGGCCATCCTCGACATGCAGCTCGGCCGCCTGGCAGCCCTTGAGCGCAAGAAGATCCTCGACGAGTTGGCCGAGGTCAAGCGCGCCATCGCCGCCCTTGAGCACATCCTCTCCGACGTCAACGAGGTCCGCAAGCTTATCAAGCAGGACCTCGCCGAGCTGAAGGAGAAGTACGGCGACCCGCGCCGCACCGAGATCGCCGAGACTGAGGCCAGCGATTTCACCGAAGAAGATCTCATCCCTAACGATGAGATCGTGGTGACGCTCACCTCTGGCGGCTACATCAAGCGTATCAACACTGGCGCCTATCGCGCCCAGCGCCGCGGCGGTCGCGGCTCCAAGGGTATCAC
>CAYYCB010000077.1:0-2133 GCA_964469715.1 uncultured Ktedonobacterales bacterium
TCGCCCACTGGACGCGTTGACGCGACCCAGTACGAAGCGCTTGCCCGCCCGCCCCACACAGGCTAGAATGCCCGTATGTTTCTGCTATTTCACGGGCCGGATGACTTCTCCGCGCGCGAAGAGCTCGGCAAGCTCCGCGCTTCGGAGGCATTTGGGCTAAGCCAGGACGTCTTTGCGGGCACTGACGCAGACCTCGACGCGATCCGCCGGACCAGCGAGACGATGCCATTCCTCAGCGAGAGGCGCTTGGTCATTGTGGAGGGCCTACCGAAGAAGAGACGCGGCGGCCCAGCCGAATCTGGCGACACGAACGAGCCTGACGCACCAACGCCCACAAAGGCCGCCGGCAAGGGCAAGAAGACAAAGTCCGGCGCGAATGCCGCGGACCCTAAGGCGTTCGCGCAGGGGCTGGCCGACTGCGCCGCAACATTGCCCGAGACGACCACGCTCGTCGTGCTGACCGACGAAGCCCTGGAACCAGGCAATCCGCTCGTAAAGGCAGCCGCCCGCTACGGCAAAGAGCACCTATTCACGCAACCAAAGGGCGCCAGGCTTGAGGATTGGATCCTGCGCCGCGCGACCGCCCAGGGCGGCAAGATGGAGCGTGAGGCTGCCCATCTGCTGGCGCAAGAGGTCGGCGACGATCTGCGTCTGCTGGCCCATGAGGTAGACAAGCTCGTCACCTACGCCGGACAGAACGGCACGGTCGGCATCGCGGAGGTGCGCCTCCTCACGCCCTCGTCGCGACAAGCGCGTGTCTTCGACCTCACTGATGCACTTGCGCGACGCGAACGTCCGAAGGCGCTCGCGCTACTTCACGAGTTGCTCCAGGCGGGTGAGTCTCCCCTCGGCATCGTCGCCCTCACCGCCTACCAGACGCGCCAGCTCATGCAAGTGAAGACTTTGGCTGAGCGGGGGCTGCGTGGCCCCCAGATAGCGCAGATTGCGGGCATGGCGCCGTTCATCGTGGATAAATCGCTCGGCGTCGTCCGCGGCTTCTCCATGCAGCAGCTTGAAGCCGCCCATCGTCACCTGCTCGCGGTCGACACGGCACTCAAGAACAGTCGCATGACACCAGAATTGGCCCTCGACCTCCTGGTGGTGGAGTTCGGCAAGGCGCCGGCATCATAGCAAGGACGAGGCCCCATGAGTATTGATCTTGGACGCCGCGCACGCTCCGGCCAACTTGCGTCCTATCTCCCGCGCTGGGCGTCGCGGATTCCGATTGACCTCTGGGCGCTGATCGGCGTGCTCCTCGTCGCCTTGGTGCTGCGCGTGTGGCCGGTTGGCGGTCTCTCCACCGAGTATGACGAGGGGGTGTACTGGCAGTCGCTTCGCGCAATGAAGGCCGGTGCACCGCTCTATACGTCGGTGTTCGATTCGCAGCCTCCATTCTTCCTGGCCGGAATCTACCCGCTCTACCTCGCGTTCGGTCAGACATTGGCCGCCGCGCGCCTGGCCGTCGCGCTGTATTCGCTCGCCGGCATCGCCGCGATGTACATCCTTGGCCGGATCACCGCGGGCCGTTGGTGCGGCGTATTGGCGGCGGCGCTGGTGGCGCTAGCGCCGGTCTATGCCATCGAGTCGCGCACCCTGCAGGCCGAAGCCCCGTCACTGCTCTGGCAGGTGCTCGCACTCGCGCTCGCGCTCGCGGCCGGGGCAGCCCACCGCTCCTGGCCTTCGCGCCACCTGCTGGCATTCGCGAGTGGGGTCGCGCTCGCCCTGGGGATATTGACCAAGCTGTGGGACATTGCGGCCGCACTACCGGCTCTGCTCTATCTCACTGGCGCCTTCACGCAGGTCCGACCTAGAGCAAAGCTATCAGAAGCGCTCCGTCATGCCGCGCCGCTTCTCGCGCTCTGGTCTGCCGGGCTGCTGATCGGATGTCTCGTCGTACTGCTCCCGTTCCTGGGCCATCTCGACGTAGTCTTCGATCAGGTCGTGCGCTTCCACACGGTCGCGGGGCAGACAGCCACCCGTGGGCTCGGCTACAATCTGCGCCTACTGGCGCAGTCTGGCACACTGTACCCGCTACTGGCCCTCGCTATAGCGTCGTCCATCCTCGCCGCCGCACGCCGCTCGTCGCTGGTCATCCCCGGCCTGGTCTGGTTCGCGGTCTCCTTCCTCATCCTC
>CAYYCB010000077.1:2233-12064 GCA_964469715.1 uncultured Ktedonobacterales bacterium
ATCACCTGATACCACTATCAAACCGACCAGGGCGATCCTCATTGTCCATATCAGCGGATATCCTGAGGCAGCTTGCCTGGGCGCGCTACGAACGGCGCGAGCAGACGCCGGAAACGGTCGTTCACCGCGGCAAGCAGCTCAACATCTTCCCGCTCCACCGGCTTCACGAGGACCAGCGTGCCCGCGAGCACCGCACCGAAGACGAGCAAGGTCACTCCGAGGTTCAGCATGCTACTCGCGTCGAGGCCGAGCACCGACATGCCCGCAGGGAACACTGCGATCATGGAGAGGATCAGTGACACCAGAACCGGCGGAACGATAGCAACGCCGACACGTAGCGTGAAGCCGACGGGATAGCTGCGGCGCACGAATCGCGACACCAGCGCAAGCTGCGCAAGCTCCACACCGACCTGACCGGCGCCAACCGCGATGAGCGCACCCGACGGACCGCTCACCGGCCCAGCCGAGCGCACCATCGCCACTCCGAGCAGGAGAGTCACGACGAGCCCCGCCCACTGCGTGAGGAGCGCCCAGCGCTGGCGGCCAAGCACGTAGAGCGCGGCCTGATGCGAGCCGCCGCCGGCCAGCCGCTGCACGATGTTGAACACGAGGAACACCTGCATGAGGCGCCCCACGGATGCGAATTCAGGGCCGTATAAGAGGACGGCGATAGCCTGGGCGTTCGCGAAGGTGAACGCCAGGACGGGCACTGCGAATAGCACTTGCACCTTGCTCACCGCTCGCCACGCCTGCCCCAAACCCTCACTTCCTTTGCCGGCCTGAGCCGCCGACATCACAGCGAGGCCGACACCGCCCAAGCCGGCAATGAGCAGGAGCGCAGCCGCGTGCGTGGACTGAAAGGCGAGGTTGAAATAACCGATCGACACGAGCGACACCGCGGCGTACTGCAACAGCGAAATAGCGGCCTGCTTGAGCAGAGCGCCGCCTACCAGATTCGTCAGCCACGCCACCGCGCCAAGTCGCAATACGGGAGCAAGAGGCTGAGGGTCCGGCCGCCGTTCGCCGCGCAACAGTGGCCAGAGAAGCAAGAAATACACAACGGCAGTAGCCCACGCAACGAGCGCAAGGGAGGCTACCAGACCGGGTACACCGAGATTGAGGCTCCCGACTAATAGCACCAACAACACGTTCGCCGCCTGCGCCAGCCCACCGACGACGAACGTCAGGCGTGTGCGCAGCAACGCGGTGAAGATAGTGGTGAGCAGGTTCAGCAAGCCAGTGCCGGCAATATAGGCCACGAGTGGCACGGCAAGGTTGCCGAAATCAGGGAGGCGCAGCGAAACCGCAAGGAAGCCGGCGCCTGGGAAGCCAGCTCGGTCGAGCCATGCGACCAGCGGAGGACTCACCCAATATAGCGCCACGCATACGAGGGCAACACCCAGCGCCCGTGCGATCAGCAGCCTGCGGATGAGACGCGCAGCCCCCGCCAGGCCATGCTCGGCGACGGCACGAGGAACGTAGACGGTCGCCGCGTCTTCGAGGCCAAGAGCACCGATGTAGACAGCGGTATTGTAGAGCGTCAGCGCGAGCGCGAAGACGCCGTAGTGTTCCTGCCCGAGAGTCCGCGCCGCGACGAGCGTGAGAAGAAACGAGGCGAAGTACAGCCACATCGAGCCGAGTTGGTTCCAAAGATAGGCCATCGGCGCGCGCCGAAGGAGCCGCTCCGCCTCGGGCGAGGCCGTGGAGCTTTCTTCAGCCACGGCCACAGCCGCCGCACCATGGCCCATCTCACTCGCCACTTCCACTCCGCCTCCTCAGCATCCATGTGGCAACGAACGCGCCCAGCATACCCACCGGCACCCACGCCGGCACCGGCCGCCGCAGCATCCCGACCGCGAGCCGGCGCCCTGCGTGCGTCTTGATGGCCGGCGTCAGCGTCGCGCTCTCGATGACGAGTCGCAGCTCACCGCGCTCGGCATGTTCCAGCACGCGCTCAAGACTCTTCGGCAGGGAGCTGATGCTTCGAAACACCGACACGCTCTCACGGAGCAGATCGCGGCCAAGCGCCTCAAGGCTGTCTACACCCAATAGCGCCAGAACGCCCGTAAGAGCCCCGCCATGCATGAACTGCTCGGCAAAAGGGCCGGCTACGGACGTCAGGTTGAACTCTGGCGAGAGCATGGCACAGAGCCCGGCCAACATACTGGCCGCCCGACCAAGAAAGGCGAGCTGCGCGGGTAAGCGCACTGGTTGGTCGTAGACCGCCGCGCCCAGATCAGCAATGATGTCCGTGGGATTAAGCTCGCGCATCTGTGCCAGCGGCATGCTGCCATAGCGGCCCATGAGATCGTCTATGGCGCGCTCCATCGCCTCGTGATTCGCGTGCTCCCCCAGAAAACCGATCGCATCCAGTCCGCGCACGATGGTGGCCGAATCACGCTGGACGACACCCGTGAAGCAGGTGCGCAGGCCCGCCTTCACCCGCGGCGTGATGACACCCACCATTCCGAAGTCAATGAACGCGATGCGGACGCCGTGCTCCGCTGGAAGTACGAAGATATTACCAGGATGCGGGTCGGCATGGAAGAACCCCACCTCAATGACCTGTTTGAAGTAAAGCGAGGCCAACCGGCGCACGAGTGCCACACGGTCCACTCCGGCGGCGTCGAGCCTCTCCACATTGCTTAGCTTGATGCCATGAATCCACTGCAACGTGAGGACGCGATGCGTCGAGTGGGTTCGGATAACCTCCGGAACGACGACGTCGGACTCCTCGCGCAGCGCCTCGGCGAAGCGCTCGATGTTGTGCGCCTCATGCTCATAGTCCAGCTCTTCGTAGACCATGCGGCTGAACTCGCGGTAGAGACCGCGAATGTCTAGCAGCGCATCGGCGCCAGGTGAGATTTGTCGCATCAACCCAAGGACGAAGTGCAACGTGCGCAGGTCGTTGCGGACAGCTTCTTTCGCACCCGGCCGCTGCACCTTGACGGCTACAACACGGCCGTCGGCCAGCGTGGCGCGGTGTACCTGGCCGAGTGAAGCTGAGCCCGACGGCATAGGGTCAATGCTTGCGAAGATATGCTCAAGCGAGTTGCCAAGCTCCGCCTCGATGACGGCTCGTATGTCATCGAACGGCTCAGGCGGCACCTCGTCTTGCAACGTTCCGAGTTCCGCGAGGGCCTCTGGCGGCAAAAGGTCGGCCCTGGCGCTGAGGAACTGGCCGAGTTTGATAAGCAATCCGCCCAGCTCGACCGCCGCCGCCTTGAAGTCCGAGAGCATGTGCCCGAGCGCGTCCATGTCGGGGCGTGCATCTCGGTCGCCCTGCTCCTGGGCCCTCACAACTCGATGACGCTCGCGATAGATGACGCGAATCGTATTCGCCAGCAGCATGCCCACGCGCAGGGTGCGCCAGAGCTGGCTGCGGCGTCCCGGAAGGGGCGGCCGCCACGCCATGGAAGACTCCTATCCACCAACACGCCACCGCCCCGAACGCGTCGCAACCGGCGACCGCGCCCTCCTCCACCTTATCATACGTATGCGGCTGTGTATGGCCACGAATCGGCTGCCCGAACCCTAGATGAAGGACAGCACTATGGAACACCAGGACAAGGCGCAGGTGGTGGATTCGCACGAGACGACCGCCGAAACCCGAAGGGGCGAGAAGAACGACCGCACAGACAGTCCGTGGCAGACCAACAGCGGACGTGAGGTCTATCGCAATCCATGGGTCACGGTCACGGAGTATTCCGTGATTCGTCCCGACGGCACGCCCGGCATCTACGGCGTCGTCGACCCTGGCCACAATGCCTCAGTCGTGGCGCTCGATGCCAGTGGATACGTCTGGCTCGCCAAGGAATACGTCTATCCAGTGCACGATTACGTTCTCAAGATCGCCAGCGGCAAGGTCGAAGACGGCGAGGAACCGCTTTCCGCCGCCCGGCGCGAATTGGCGGAAGAGCTGGGAATCGTGGCCGATACGTGGACTGCATTGGGCGCCTACTACACGACCTCCGGCATCTCACCGCAGACGACCTTCCTCTATCTGGCGCGCGACTTGACGGTTGGTGAGGCGCAACGCGAGGGCACGGAGCATATGACGATCCAGCGCATGCCACTGCGTGACGCCGTCGCGGCGTGCCTGAATGGTGGGATTCTTGACGCGCCGGCAGCCCTGGCATTGCTCCGGGCGTGGCTCTGGATCGAGAACGAGGCCGGGCATCCGTTGCCATGACGGGCACACAGCGCCGATGTGCCCTAACCTGGAGTCATGCCAGCTCAAGCGCCAGCAGGCCGCGCAGATCTTCGAAGGCAAAGTCGGGGCCGCAGGAGCGCAGATCCTCAACGGAGTGGATCGGCCCGGTGGCGACGGCCACAGTGCGGAAACGATTGACCGCTCCACAGGCGACGTCGTCTGGCGTATCACCGACGACGTAGACGCGATCCTTCGCAAATGTGGTCTGGTAGAACCCCTCGGCACGGGCCACCGCGAGCAGTGGCAGAGCGCAGCGGTCCGCGCTCTCGTCCCCGAAGGCGCCGCAGGCAAAGTAGTCCGCGAGCCCCGCGGCGCGCAGCTTCACCCAGGCAATGCGCTCGATGTTGCCTGTCACCAGGCCAAGCTTTGCCCCAAGCCCCGCCAGCCTATCAAGGGCGTCCCGAACATGCGGCGTATGGTAGGGGCGCAGATCGGACGGGACGTGCCGCTGGTAGGCCTCTCCTGCCGCCGCGAAGAAGGCCGGCAGTCGCGTCGAGATGTGGCCATCCTGCATACCGGCGCTACCCAGGGCACGACGGATGATAGCCGAATCAGTGAGGCCCGCGGTCTTCCCCAGGGCACTCGGATCGAGATGAAGGTCATACACCTCGGCCAACGCGTCGCAGATCGCCTGCCGATGCGCCGGCGGCATCCGCCGAACGAGCGTGCCGTCAATATCGAAGAGAAAGAGCATGCCGTCCTACCTGCGAGGGATGTGTGCGTTGCCGCTCTGGGCCGAGGTTGGCAGTCGGTACGCGCCGCCGCTATGATAGCATATGGTGTGGCGCAGGTCGTTTCTGGCCGCGACGCAAAGGCAAGGCAGAGGAGCAGGTCCATGCAGCTTCGATTTGAGCTGGGCGACCCCCAGGCGCCGCGCGGCCACGCCATCCTCTATGCGCGAGCCGGCAGTGGCCCCGAGCGCTATATCGCGACGTATTGCGTCGTAATGCCCATCCAGTTCTCAATTGGCAAGTTCCTACCACCGATCCTCTCCGGCCAGCTCCCGCTCGGGGGACTCGGAGACGTCGGCGCGATGAGCGTTGTGCCGATGCCGCCGATGCTCGAAGACGTGCCGGGGCTGGATGCGCTGCAGCAGTTGGCCGAACGCCGTGGCGACGACCTCTGCGACATGGGCTCGCTTTACGCCGCCGAGGATGCCCAGCGCATGGCCTACGCGGCCGAGGCGGCGCAGTCCTACGGCGAGCTCTACGAGGAGTATCACGCGCGCTGGCCGTCACCCGCGCAGACGTCGGGCGCCGCTACGCCTATCCCGCTGGATGACCTGAACGTAGAAGACGTCCTTGCGGAAGTGTTGCCCGAGCGCGACCGCCTGGGGGAGCTTGCCAAGCTGATCGGCCAGGCACGCTACGCAATTGAGGTGCACGATCAGCGGCTGCGGGACGAGGTCGCCGAGAAGATGCGCCGTGTGGCTCGTACCCTCCCGGAAAAATATCGGGCCGACTCGCTCCTGGAGGCTGCGCTCCGAGAAGACGCCCCCGGCGCGCAATTAGCGGAGCTGTACCTCCAACGGGCATATAAGCTGGCGGACGAGGCCTATGCCGAGATCCCGCCCATCGAGCAGAAGATTCGCGCCCTGCGTGGCGACGACGCGGGCGGCGACCTGCCGCCCACCAATGGATAAAGGAGCGTAGCCCACTCATGGCGATGCTGGTTCACGCGAACATCACCGCCCTCCTCGATGCCATCGTGGCCTCGGACGAGGAGCGCCTTATCGGCGAAACCTTGACGCTGCTTGGCCCGGAGAAAGTTCCTCCCGCCAAAGTCGCGGCGCGAGTGGGCATCCCGGCGGCCTGGGGTGGCGGTGACGGCCATCCGATCAGCGTTCTCTCCGTGGCCGGGCGTGTGGCGGAGTGGATGCGCTCGATTCCCATCGGTCCCGAGCCGGACGCCGAGACACGGCGCCAACTCGCCTCGGCGCTCCCACTCGTCCAGGGGTTCCTCGCAGTCGGAGACCGCGTTCGCAAGGGCCTCCCCGAGCCGACACCGGAGCTCCCTGAGGCGCTGATTCCGGCGCAGGTGCGGCACGAAGGCGGCCCCCTCGGCGCGCTGACTGACGCCCTCGAGCGCGGCGACCTCGACATGGCGCGGCGCATCCTCATGGGCTACTACGCCACGGGCGCCGATTACAGGGCGATGCTCACGATCATCTACGCCGCCGTGAGCCATGCCTACCCCACCGGCGGCCACCCGCTGACCTTCGCCGTCATGGGCACCCGCCTGCTCGATATGGCGGACTGGGGAGATCGCGCCACCGCCTACATCTATTGGGTCACGCCTCTGATCTCGGGGACCGGACCAAATGCCGCCTCCGCGGACGCGGCACGGGCCTATGCGCGGCAACAGGAGCACGACCTGGGCTGGCTCCGAAAGCGCATCTCGATTCCCAAAGAAGAGGCTGCAGGACCGTCGTTCCAGCGCGCCGTTCTGGCGGGCGACGCAACTGCCGCCTGCGACGCGGTGCTGCAGGCTCTCCGCAATGGGGCGACGCCGATGGGCGTTGCCGCTGGCCTCGCACTCGCGGCAGCGGAGATCGTGAACTCCGTCCCTGCGGGCGACCGCGAGGGTCTAATCCGCGCCGGCCATGTCCTGCTCTACGCCAACTCCGTGCATGTGGCCACGAAGCAGACCCAGAACCCGGAAATCTGGCCACTGCTCTACACCGCCGCCACCGCAGTCAACGCCGCGAAGCCCGAGGCAGGGGCGGCCTCGATTGAGTCCGGCGTGAGGAGTGCCGCGTCGACTCCCGTCGGTGGACTGATCGCGGCGAGCATGCTCCGCACCTTCGAGCACCAACTTGCGGAAGGCGACACGCTCGGCGCGCTCTCCGCGGCGAGGCGCTATATCTCGATGGGCCACCCGACGCGCGCCCTCGCCGGCATGATCGGCGCGGTCGCGGCATCGCGCGACGCTGTTGGCGGCGATTACTCGATGCATGTGTTGCCGCTGGCTGCCGGCGCGGCGGACGAGTATCTCAGCCTTCCGGTCGCACTACAGAATGGTGGCAACAATGCCCTGCTCACCGCGGCCATTCGCTTCGCCTCGGAGCTCAGCACGGATCACGCGGTAGCTGACCGTGTCCGCGCAGCCATCAGCGCGCGTCTCTGACCAGAGCTAGAAGCGCGACGCCTCCGTTCCCTCAGGCCGGGCGGAGGCGTCGCGCTTTGTCATAGCGCCATAGGTGGCGCCTGTGGAGTTATCGTCACTGCCGCTCGGCGGAGCGAATGCGCCACTCCTCGCCGTCGCGGACCAGTGTGTATCGCTCGCGAACCGGCTGGCGCACGCGCTTGCCCGTCTTCTCGACGGCCACCTCCTGCCCCGCCGCGAGGACCACTGCCGTCTCGCCGTTCTCACCCTGGTCGTCACGGCTGATCTCGGCGGACTCCTCCCGGCGAACGCCCTGCTTCTGCTCGGCGCGGAGGGCGGCAACAGCCTCATCGTGTGTACGGCCGATGCGCGCAGGGTGGTCGGAGGCGAGAAGCTCAACGTTCAGGGTGAAGTCGCGATAGTGGAGCGCGCCGATATAGGCCGCGACCACGTCTTCGGGCGGGAGGCCCTTCCCCACGAAAGAGGGCAGCGGGGCAGGAGGCAGATCCGCCTGTAGGATCCGCCGCTCGTTCACCGCATGCGTCAGTTTGTACTCTCGCGGCAGCGGGCGGCTGAAGCGCCTACCCTCGGCGATGCTGGCTTCGAGCAACGCGCGGGCGACAGAGAGGTCGATCTCAGCCAGGGTCGGTCCTTTGGCGGCGTTGTGCTCCACGAGCTGGCGCCACTCCTCGTCGGAGAGGTGGCGGGTGATATAGAAATCCTTAAGACCGTCGCCGCGCCAGTCCAGGAGGTACACCATCGCCTCGATGGTGCCGTTTGGGAGCCGCCAGCCGAGCAGCATGATCTGGTCGCCCGACTCGCGCGAGCGCTGGACATAGCCGGCGACGAACCGCTCAGCGCCGGGAGCCGCGGGCGTGATGCCCTGCTCGACCAGCAAAGCGAGGCCAGCCCGCGCCTGCGCCCTGGTTTCCTCAGGTAAAGTCGCCTGGGCTGCCACCAACTCCAAGAATCCGGCGGCCTCCGGCGATGGCTGCTCACTTATCTGACCGACGAGGAAAGCCAGCAGATCGGGGTCGAGAGTGGCAAGATGAGCGACGAGCTGCTCCTCAGACGCCGCGGTGCGCTCCTCTTGGATCGCGGAGAGCAGCTCGTCAAGCTGTGCGATCCACTCTTGAGAGGGGAGTGTCTGCGCCATGCGAGTCCTTTGTTTCGGGTGATAACTAGTGGGTGAGGTGGCCGTGCCCAATGAGCGCGACAATGATGTAGACGATCCAGAGGATCAGGCATGAGCCGAAGACGAACCCATAGCAGCCCAATAAACTGCGCCGCCTGATATCCAGGGCCTGCATGAGCTGTTCGCCCATGTTGGGCGGATCAAGCTCGATCTCGGGACGCGCCTCGACCAGGGTATCGAGCAGCTTGCGAAAATCCTTGACGTTGGTCATCCCCTCAGCGGCGATGATCGTGTTGCCGTCGTCTAGCTCGAACATGAGCACAAGCTTGCTGGGGGTATGCTCGCCGGGCATCAGGATCAAGCGCTGGATATGGTCGAGATTGAGGCGCAGCTCGTCATCCACCTCATTTTGGCGGGCGACGAAGACGTCTGGATAGAGCAGCAACTCTTTGCCCAGGCCGTAACGGACCCGCGCCAGCAACTGTGGTTCCTGATCGTCGCCGGCCTCCGCGTCAGCCCGCGGCTCACCCCGATCGTCGTGCTCGTCAACGTCCATGAAGCCCAACTTATTGAACTGCCCGCCGCCGCATGCCGCACGGCCACGAGCTTATTGTACCATCACCACCCTCTACGCTCGTCAGCAATGCCGTATGGGCCAAATCGGCCGGCCGGCGGCCACGGGAGTGCTATACTCGCCGTCTAAGGAGATGCAACGGGTTCCGTGGGGGGGTGGCAAGATGGGGCGTGGCTTGCGTCTGGCATGCGAATCGTGCGACTTCTCGGCCGAGCTGACCGAGCGCGCGCCGTTTGTCATGGAGCCGGACGGTGAGCTCCACGCTGCCCCGGAAGACCACCGAACAGCTCCCGACGGCTACTGGAGCGATTGGCTCTGCGGCGACTGCCGCCTGCCGCAGCGAGAGGTGGTTGTGGAAGGTGGAGATGGGGAAGCGTCCGTGCCGCGGTGCAACCGCTGCGGAGGCGCGCTCTTGCCCTTCGACGCGGCGCTGCGGGAGCTGGCCGAGGCCAGCCATTCGCGGGTCTGGCTCGACCTGGCCGCGGAGCGCGAGGCACACACGACGCTTGAGCGGGCGGACGCGGCGCTCCCCGCGATGCAGGCCGCGTGGGAACGCGGCGACGCTACGACCCAGATGACGCTGGATGAGCTTGCCGCCCTGCTTACCCCTCGCGAAGGGAAGCACGATCTGGGGACGACCGCCGCGCTGGCCGGCGCCGGCCAGCAAGTGGAGAACGCACCGGACGTCTATCGCGTGAGCGATATGCTGGCCAACCGGCTCGTGTTGAGCGAGCGCCACCTCCGAACGCTGGAGAATTGGTGCGCCGAGGAGGCACTGCTGCCGGGGGTGCCGTGTCCGAAGTG
>CAYYCB010000078.1:0-12053 GCA_964469715.1 uncultured Ktedonobacterales bacterium
GCGGGATTGTGCACTTGGCGCATCTCCACCATCTGCGCGGGAGCACCAGAGACGACCATATACGGCTCCACATCCCGCGTGACCACCGCCCCCGCCTGGACCACGGCGCCTTCGCCGATGGTCATCCCGGCCAGAATCATCGCACGCGGGCCAATGCATGCATAGCTGTCAATCACAATCGGCTGTTGGAGGGTCCCAAACGCGGGATCGTTGTAGTCTTGCGCGGTTGTGAGGAGCCACACATCCGGCGCGATGCTCACGTTCTCGCCGATCAGAAGGCCGCCCGTCGTGTCTAGATGGCAGCCGCGCTGAATGACCGTGCCGGCGCCAATCGACACACGCTTCCCACTCTTGCGTATCCCGCCAAGCTGGATGCGCTGGCCAGTGAGGATCAAAGCCTGTGGTCCGATGTACCACCCCAACACCTGGCGATACCAGGCGTGGCGGATGTGATGAAACGGGACATGGCTCACGACATGATTCGTGGTATACCTGATCGTGGCCGCGACCAGCCGACGAAACCACCCACTCAGCCGCCGTGGATATGTCAGTACGCCCGCTTCCGCGTACTCGGTGTCCATAGTCGTCTGGCCTCCTCGCCGGGTGTGGTTCCACGAAACTGTCGTGGTGGCACGTGCAGAGGTGCCTCGCATGCGGAACCAATTTGACGTGTCCAGTCGTGCGACAGCCATCGTCCGCTCAGGTGTAGCCTGGTGGTGTGCGACGGCCAAGGCGGGCGCGCCGCGCATCGGCCGTCGCGCGACCGCCCCGAGCAGCGCCTCGATATCCTCGCGCGGGATAGCGCCCAAGGCCCACGCGGCAGCGAGGTAGATAGCCGCGCCTATCGGGAGTAGGATGAATATCGAGAGCGCACCGAAGGCAACCACGGCGGCTCCCATCAAGGCGCACGATACCCCCGCCTTGAGAGCGACTTTGAGACTATCCATCGGTAGCAGCTCACGCGGCACGAGAAAACCCACGATACCCAGCAGCAGAAGCTCAGTTAGCGTTGTGGAGATAGCTGCCCCGATATGTTGCAGACGTGGAATCAAAAAGAAGTTCAGGGTGAGATTGAAGATAAGCGCGGAGACGCCCATGATCGGCAGCTTGCGCTCCTGCTTAGAGCTGGTGAGCACCGCGCCGCCGATGGTCGTGATGTACATAAAGAGCAGTCCAGGAGCTAACCACTGCAACACGGGAATGGTGTGCTCGAATTCGGAGCGATGGTACAGGAACCCCACAATCGCGGGCGCCCCGGCAGCCAAGAACGTGGCGATAGGCATTCCGCAGAAAAGGAGAAAGGTCGTCGTCTTCTCGACGGCCTTGCGCAATTGCTCAGTCGAAGTCAGCGAATATTTGGAGAATACCGGGTACATCACAGAAGAGACGACGATACTCGGCAAGAAGAACAACGTGTCGAAGAGACGATAGCCTGCGCCGTACCAGCCAACGACCGAAGCGGGAGCAAAGATTGAGAGCAGCACCGCATCAATTCGGAAGTAGAGGACGCTGAGCACTCCGGCGATGAGAAATGCCACGCTCGTCCGCAGAAGGGCATGCATGACGGCGCTATCGAGCGCGATATGAGGCCGCACGATTCGGAAGAACCAGAAGGCTTCCCACGTCACGTTGGCTATTGAGCATCCCAGCAGAACAACTCCCATGGCAGTCACACCTGCACCTGCCCGGAGCAGGAGGATGCCGACCAAGGCCGTTCCACCGCGCTCGATGATGCCGCCAAACACGGGATAGCGCTGCTGGTGCAGCGCCGCGAACAATGCGGCGAAGGTGCTAGCGAAGGAGGTACTGAGAAGCGTGAATCCACTCAACACCACCAGCACACGCTCTTCATCGCTGTAATGCAGAAGCGCACTCACGCCGAGCAGCGCCGCAAAGAGCACTACCCAGATGCCCAATTTCAGCGGCAGCGTATTCGCCAGATAGCGTCCGGCCTTTTCTGGCGCCTGAGCCACGTCACGCGTGATCTGTTGATTGAACCCATACTCCACCGGCACGCCGATAAGGGCTACGAGGCTCGCCGCGAGATAGAGCTCACCGAAGCGCGCATCGCCAAGAAATCGGCCATAGGCCATAGTTAGAAAGAAGGACGAGCTCCAGGTGATCGCCTGACCTAACAGCGATATCATCGTATTGTTGACGACTCGACGAAGATCACTCATATGTTCGCCGCGCACTCCTCACCACAGAAACCCGCCCCCGATCGCGACACTCTCCGACTACACTAACATCCGCTTGTTCATGCGTGATGTCTGACCCGGTGTTGAACCAGTCGCGATAGCCCCGCATGCGTGTAGACAAAGCGGCACTCATCCATGCCCACTATCCCAGACCGTTACCAGCGTCCAGAAGGAGCCGTCTCGGATAGCGATGGTCATCCGAGGAAAATTGGGACCGGTTGAACGTCTCCTGTTCGCGGTTGTATCCTGAGTGCGACGGCCACCGCGCCAGGTCGGTAACGTCGGCTCCAAGCGCTCGCCGATGCGGTACACGGATGTGTACCAGAGGACAGCACGAACACATCATGGAAACATGGGTGTGCACCGTCTCTCCGCCGCATCAGGCGTATGCTAGAAGTGCCGCCTCGCGCAGCGAAGAGCGCGGGAATAGATGTGGTGGACGTGGGAGGACATCGTGCGCCGTGTACTCGAAGCGCTGTTCGGACACCGGATACAACTGGCGCTGTTGACGCTGATTCCGCTAGCCGTCGGATTGGTCGTGGCGCAGAGCGTTCCACGGAAATATGACGCCACCGCATCGGTGTGGGCCCTGCGGCCCTTCGAGTCCGTCGGCATCAACGGTCCGGTGAGCGATCCCTACGCCTCACCAGCGCAGACGCAGGCCACCGTCTTGAAGGAGCTGCTGCAAACGCGCTCCTTCGCACTCGATGTGGCGAACCAGACCGATCTTGTCTCCACATTCCCCGCCTCCACGCGCGCCAACCCGCAGAAGCTCAACGACGCCATCGCGACCGACATCGCCACGAATGTATTGGTGACACCCGGTGGTGTGAATCTCTACATGATTTCCTATACGAGCTCAAGCCCCGTCGTCGCTCAACAGGTAGTGGCTGCGGTCATTCATGATTTCGGGCCGAGGAGCGGCGAGTTCGCATCGGCGGCTGGCCAGCAGCTCCAGCAATTCTATCAGAGCCAGATGGATCAGCTCCAAAAGAATCTCGAGGCGGCTGTTGCCGCCGAGGGGAAGTGTACGCGCGCGTCCGCTTATGCGGACCCTTCACAGGATCCAGCCTGCTTACTGCTGCATAATCAGACCCTCCAGGCTCAGAGCCAGTTGGCGGCAGCGCAGAGCCAGCTTGGGTCGATAAATAGTCAGGTGGCGCTCAACGGGACAAGCTCCAATAGCTTGTTCTCCGTCGTCGATCAGCCGCAAGTGCCGACGCAGCCACAATCCCACGTGAAGGCACTGCTGACCTTCGTCGGCGGTGGCGCGGCGCTCGGCATCATCATCTCCGCGCTGTATATCGTCATTCTGCTGAGGAGGGACCGCACGATCGTAGATCCCCGTGATTTGGAGCGGGCGGTTGGTCAACTCGTGCTCTTGGAGGTCCCGGCGTTGCCAAAGACGTCGATGTTACTCTTGCACCAGGGCGCTGACCCAGTCCTTCTGGCGAACACGGGCAGATCGTAGGGCAACGAATCCTTGTCAATTCGCTCGCTCAACGAGCAATTAGCCACGATAGGCAGAGAGCAGAATGGCAGCAGTCAAAAACACCTCAGACGTCGAGAATGCGAGACAAGAGCCGGACCAACCCAACACACAGCCCGTGTTGTTGGGCCGCATCTCGCAGCCCCGCGTGAAGCCGGTGCGCGGTAGCAGGCGTAACCGGAATGAGGCGCAGCACGTGCGCGAAGCTGTGCGCCGGCTCTGTCTCTCGCTCTTCTTCAACGAAGATACGCCTATTCGCAGCCTCGGATTCACCAGCGCCATCCGGGGAGAAGGGAAGACCTTCCTCGCTCTTGTGACGGCTGAAGTACTCGCCCACGACCTGGGTGTCCCAACCACGCTGCTCGACTGTAACTGGGATCATCGATGTATTCACGACCAGTTCAAGTTGCCTGCCGGGCCTGGTCTTGCCGAATGGCTGCGCAGAGAGTGCGGAACGGAAGACATTCGCCATCCGGTCGGGGAAAATCTCACGGTGATCACCGCGGGTGATAGCCAACACGACGCGCTCAGACTGCTGCGGCAGCTCCGCCTCGATAGTACGGCGGGGCTGACAACCCGCCCGGACGAACTGTTAATCGCCGACCTCCCATGTGTCGTAGCCAGCTCTTATGGCGCCGTTGCGGCCGGCTTTACCGACTCGCTCGTCGTCGTGGTCCGGTCGCGAGCGACACCCACTCCGCTCATTTCCGATGCGATGCAATACCTGAGCGAGCTGCCCGTCCAGGGAATGATCCTCAATGAGGTCGAGACGCACATCCCGCGGTGGCTGCAACCGCTGCTCTAAGTCAGGGGAGGTCATCATGACAGCCGTATTTGCCTTCTTATTCGCTTGTGTGGCAATCGGCATGATCGCCCGTGACTTTCGCGGAGACACTCGCTTCGTGCTCATCCTGGTGGTGGCGATCCTGGTGGTCTACGCGACGGTAAGCGTCCCGTCCACTCTGGTCCTCAAGTAGCAGACGCATGGAGACGCAAACCACTTCATATAACCTCGGAGCCGACGACACCACGCGAACTGGCTCAGCCCGTGTGCGCCTCGCTAGAGGCGCCAGCGCCGAGCGGGAAGCGGCCTCCCAGCGGCGATACGAACGTCGTCTGTTCATGCTCGTCTTCATCATCACACTCGCGGCGACAGCCGCGATCATGCTTGGCGGTATGGAGTCCCCAAGCATCGTACCGGCCAGTCTGGGCGGCATTGGCGCGGTGCTCGTGGCGGGTTTGATCGTGTGGCGGCCGAGATTGATGTTCTACGTGCTCGCCGTTACGGCCGTGATCATCGAGGAGGAGCCCCTCACCACCGGCCACGATCTCACCGATCAGTTGCCTATCTTCCAGTGGCCGTCCGCTCTCGCGGGACAGCCGGAGCGCCCAATCGGCTACCTGTTGCTCCTCACGTTCTTTGTGTTGATGGCAGGGCATTTCATCCGGCGCGATCAGATCCTACGGGGAGGCAAGCTGCTCGGCCCCTTCTTGATCTTTCTTCTCTTCGTCGTCGGAGGTGTCTTCCACTCGCTCGCGTCGGGCGGCGACTTCAAAATCACGATTGTCGAAGTCCGCCCGTTCTGGTATCTCTTCGTCTCCTATTTGCTCGCTTACAACGTTGTGACAGAGAAGCGCCACGTGCGCGCGTTCATCTGGATCGCCATCGTAGGTGCGGGGATCAAGGCTATCCAGGGCGCCTATATCGTCTTCGCGGTGTTCCAGGGCAATCTCAGCGGCCAACGCGTCATCATGGCCCACGAAGAGTCTTTCTTCTGGGTTGTAATACTGCTCCTGCTCCTGCTCTTCAAAATCCATTACCCCGACCGCCGGCAGGCACGGGTTATCTTGCTCCTGCTGCCCATCATCATCTTTTCGCTCTATGCGAATAACCGTCGCGCCGACTACATCGCCCTACTGTTAGCCATCGTTTTCTCTTGTGCCCTGATCTTTCAACTCAAGCCACGAATCCGCCGGAAGTTGGCCATCAACGGGACGATCATCGCGGTTGTCTTCACGGGGTACGTATTTGCGTTGGGACATTCGAGCAGTGCGATAGCAAGCCCGGCACGCACAGTCATGTCGGTCTTCGATCCTTCGGCCTCGGATTCTGGGGACGCGAGCTCGAACCAATATCGCCAGGTGGAGGACTTCGATACCCGCTCAACTGCCAAGTCGAACCCCATCTTCGGCATCGGTTTTGGCACGCCGTTCGAGCAGCCGGTCAAGTTGGTCAATCTGCTCTCTTTGGACCCGTATTACCTTTACATCCCGCATAACAACATCTACTGGGTCTGGTTCCGCCTGGGCGGCTTAGGGTGGGGGGCTTTCTGGTTCCTGATCGGCTCCATCATCATACAAGGCTGCCAAATCGCCCGTCGCCTGCGCGATCCCTATCTCCAAATTGTGGCAATCGTTGCGGTCTCGGCCACCATCATGGAGATCGTTCTTGCCTTCGCGGATTACCAGCTCTTCTTCTATCGCAACGTCATCTTCATCGGCCTTCTGGTCGGAATCCTGATGAAGCTCCCGGAGTTGGACAGTGCCGAGTCCACACAGGATAATCGCGACTCCTTGCCGGAAGTCTCAGCCGTCTCGCCACGAGTGGCGCATAGGGAATTGGTGCGGTCATGAAGATCCTCGTTATCTCCCCTCACCTGCCTCTGCCCACATGGGGCGGTGGGGCGAGGACCTACTATCTGGTGAAGGCGCTCGCGAGTGTGCATGACGTGACGGTTTTGGCGCCGAAACCGCTGCCGGACGAGCGACTTACAGCCCCCCTCGACGAGACGCTGGCTCCGCGTCTACACATGTTCGAGCGCACCTCGCAACCGCCAAAACGGTGGCAGCAATTGGCTGGCGCCGCTCGGGGCGTATCTTACCTGGCCACGGCACACGAGTCACCGGAATTCCAAGCGGCAGCCGATGCGCTGCTGGCGAGGGGCAGCTATGATCTGGTGTTCTTTGAGAGCATATTCGTCGCCGGGCTCCGCCTGCCGCCTGGCATGAAGGTTATCATCGACCAACACAACATCGAACATGAGATGCTCGCCAGGACAGCAGAGCAGGAACAGCGACCGCTCCGCAGGTGGTACAACCGTTTGGAGGGCCGGCTGCTTGCGCCTATCGAGCTCGACCGATGCCGTCGAGCGGACATGGTGGTGGTCACGAGCGAGCGCGAGCGCGATATCTTCACTCGTCTGCTACCAGGAACCAGATTTGAAGTGGTGCCGAACGGTGTAGATACCTCGCGCTTCCAGCCGCGAGGCGATACCGAAGAGGTGCCTGGGCGCATCGTCTTCACAGGCGCTATGCGTCACTATCCGAACACTCATGCCGCCGTCACGTTCGCCGAGCGGTGCTGGCCGCTCATCCATGAGAGCGCGCCAGAGGCCACCTGGCAGATCGTCGGCAGCGATCCCCCGCCTTCCGTTCTGCGGCTCGCAGAGCTGCCCGGAGTCGAGGTGCTCGGAACCGTCCCGGATATGCGTCCATATCTGGCTGCCGCCCAGGTCGCCATCGCGCCACTCCTCATCGGCAGCGGCACCCGGCTCAAAATCCTCGAAGCATTCGCGATGCGCAAAGCAATGGTATCCACTGCGCTTGGCTGCGAGGGGCTGTCCGTCATCTCCGGCACTCACCTGCTGATCGAAGACGAGCCCGACGCGATGGCGCATGCCGTCGTATCCATCCTCAGGAACGGCGACCAGCGACGCGCACTGGGCGCCGCGGGCCGTGAGCTGGTTGAAGCGCGATACGACTGGGAGCGCTGCGGCTCAATGCTGCTTACCGCAGTCGAGCGGCTAGCTGAGCAAGGGGTGGGCGTTGATGTTGGTGATTGACGGGCTCAACTGGTTACTTCTCGCCGCGGATGTTCTCATCGCCGTGCCGATTGTGTACCTCGACACGGTCACAGCGGCCGCGCTCGTCGCGTCGGCAAGACGCACGACACGAGCCGCTCATTCGTCGCGCGCTGGCAACACGCGCTTGGATTATGCACCTCGTTTCGCCGTCGTGGTGCCTGCGCACAACGAGGAGTCAGGCCTGGGGGAGACGCTACAAAGCCTGGCGCAGCTCGACTATCCTGCCGACCGATATGACGTGGTCGTCGTCGCCGACAACTGCACTGACCGAACCGCCGAGGTGGCGCGTGCCGCCGGCCGGGTGATCGTCTATGAGCGCACCGACGCCACGCAGCGAGGTAAAGGCTATGCCTTGAGCTGGATCTTTCAGCGACTCGCAGCGGACGGCGGGGACTACGACGCCTTTATCGTCATCGACGCCGACTCGGTCGTATCGCGCGGCTATCTGACGGCGATGGCGCGGGCGATGGCGCAGGGCGCGCGTGCGATGCAATCGGGCAACACGGTACGAAATACCACGGCCTCGCCCAGCACCATCGCGCGGTGGGTCGCGCTGACGCTGATGAACCACGTACGGCCGCTCGGCCGCAACGCTCTCGGCGCATCCTCGACACTGAACGGCAACGGCATGTGTCTCACACGCGACGTGCTTTCGCGCCATCCGTGGCAGGCTTTCGGACTGACAGAAGATCGCCAATATTACCTGACACTCGTGCAAAGTGGCGAGCGGGTGCGTTATGTGGCCGATGCGGTCGTGCTCTCTGTGATGCCCACAACATTCACACAAATGCGCTCGCAAGATGTCCGTTGGGGTGCGGATCTGCCGGGTGAGGCGCGGTGGCGCACCGCCCTACGGCTCCTAGGCGCCGGTCTTCGCCAGCGCAGCTACCTTCGCATCGAGGCGGCGGTGGAGCAGGTGACGCCTGCGTTTTCCGTGCTGGCGTTCGCATGCGCCGTGGTGCTGATCGCCGCGCTTGCCCTCCGCTCACCAGTCGCCATCGCAATCAGCCTGGCGCTCTGCGTGGGTGTCGCCTGCTACGTCGGCTCGGCGTTCTACCTCCTTCGCCCCCCGGCAGGCGCCTACAGAGTATTGCTGTATGCACCGGGCTTCGTGCTGTGGAAGCTGTGGGTATTCTTGGTCTTGCGTCGGCGCCGCTCCAGCGAGTGGGTGAGAACGGCCAGGAATACCGCTGAGACAGACATCTCCGCGTAGTCGGGGCGGTGGCGGACACAAGTCACGCACCCATGTGGCGCGGTACGGCTTCCGCAACGGGGCAGACCCAGTTGCACCCTTTCTGCACGCGAAGCCTCACTGGAGCGCAACCCGCAACCGCTATGCTCATAAAGACTGAGTAGTTAGTTCGCGGCATTCTCTGCTCGCGACGCCACCATCCGGACTGGCCCTGCAACGGCTCTCTGTCCCGTCTGTAGTGGGTCGCTGTGATGGCCATCAGGTGTGACAGCAGGCTGCAGATCGCTCAGCGCCACATCCGTTGGACCACGAACAGACGCGCTATTGATGCTGCCTGATTCCAAGAGTATGTTGATCGACACCCACGCCATAGGGCAGAGTCCGGCTGTCGATGCCGGCGCCGGCTCGGCCCAAAGGAGCGACATGTGAGCCACACAGACACCCCGCTACAGGGCAGCGCCAAGGAGGCGGCTCCCTCCGTGCTCGGGGCGCTCGATTCCTCGGAGGGGCCTGCTCTGACAGAGCAGAAGCTCCGTTCGCTTCTCGTGATTTCCATGCAGCCGCCCACCGGCATGCGCGAGCGCGTGGCCGCCGGTATCGAGCCTCGGCGCGATTACGATGCTCTGCGCGCCGCTCTCGACGCGGACGTGGTGTTCCCTGATGATGCGCTCTCGACGCGTTTCGGCCGTCTGCTGACGCGCTTTTTGGGCGGACGGCTGGCCGTCGCGTGGGAAGCCTTTCGTCGCCGCCGTCAGTACGACGTCCTCTATTCGGATGCTGAGCTCGTCAGCCTGCCACTAGGTCTGCTGCTGAAACTGGGAAGTTTGCTCGGAGGACGACCTCGGCACGTCGCCCTTGCGCATCGACTCTCGCCACTCAAAAAGCGGCTCCTGGTGTCTCTGGGCGCCGGGGGCGGGATTGACACCCTCATCGTCCACAGTACCGCGCAGTACGACTTGGCTCGCCAGCTATTCGGACATGGTCGCACGCGGGTTGTGAAGCTGCCATATTTTGTGGACACCCGGTTTTGGAAGCCAGGGCCGGGGACCAGTTTGCGGCCATCCACCGTGCCCGCGAGGCCGCTCATCTGCTCTACCGGGCAAGAATGCCGCGACTTCGGCACGCTCATCCGAGCCGTGGACGGACTTGAGGCGGACGTGCGCATCACGGCTGGCAGCGCTCCCATGATCGCAGGCGCGTCCGCCCAAACGCAGCGGCGCTCAGCGCGCCAGGCGGCCTCACTTGCTGCTCTCGCGGACCTACCCGACAATTTGGTGATCGGCCGCTGCAAGGATTACGCCGAGCTGCGCCAACTGTATGCCTCATCGCGCTTTGTTATCGTCCCCCTGCAACCAGTGGATTTCCAAGCGGGCGTAACGGTGGTATTGGAAGCAATGTCCATGGGCAAGGCTGTTATCGTCAGCGCCACCCCAGGGCAGACCGATGTAGTGCGAGAGCGGCCCCAAAGTGGCGACCAGCCAGAACGCGAGCTGCCGCCAGGCTTCGTTGATCCACCATATGCCGAATTAGAGCTCGGAGGCTTGGCTACTGGCATATATGTCGCGCCAGGTGAGCCAGATGATCTCCGACGTGCCACCCAATATCTTCTCGACCATCCCGAGGTCGCCGACGAGCTGGGGCGGAATGGCCGGCGCGTGGCCGAGAGCGTGTTCACCCTGGAACATTTCGCACAGCGATTTGCCGCGGCAATCCGGGGTGAACCTTCGCCAGAACGCCCGCGAGCGCTCGTCCTCCAGCAGGCGGAGGGCCATGCATGATCCGCAAGCCGCGCGTGCTGTTCATCCACTCGGGCACTCATTGGGGCGCCGACCTCATGATCCAGACGCAAATCATGCAATATCTCGACAAGAATCGGGTCGAAGTGCACGTGGCGTATAACCCAGGCACGAGTGAGCACGCATCGGCGTCTCTGCCCATTCTCCAGAGCATCCCCGATCTGCGCATCCGCCCTACAAACCTGGGCGCTCCCCTGTCACAGCGCGGCAAAGCGTATATCGCGCGAAACCTCGTCGTGGGAACGGCCCCGTGGCTGGCCGGTCTCGCGGGACTAGCCGGTTACATCAAGCGCAACGAGATCGACATCGTCCACGGACTCCACAAGGCACGCGACGCGGTCCCTACCGTTACGCTCGCCAGGCTCACGGGCGCGAAGAGCGTCCTGCACATGCACTCGAAATACGACCGTAAGCTTTCGGGTCCCATGTCCGTGTGGGCACTCAAACACGCTGACGCCGTCATCGGGGTTTCACGGTGGGTGGCGAACTCGGCGGTGGAAGGCGGTTGCTCGCCGTCGCGAGTCCACTACGCACTGAATGGGCTGGACATGACCACGTGGGGAGTTCCAACCGACGGCACGGGCGTACGCGAGGAATTCGGTATAGCGCAGGATGCCCCGTTGTTGGTGAGCGTGTCGCGTTTATACGCCTTCAAAGGGCACGACCTGCTGTTACAAGCGCTAGCGGCCGTCAAGCAACGTGCGCCTGGCGTGAGGCTCCTCGTGGTAGGTGGTGATGACCCCTCATACACGCTCAGGGGGCTCAGCTACATGGCAGAGCTTAAGGCGCAAGCGAATAATCTAGGACTCTCCGACCACGTCGTTTTCACGGGCGAGCGCTCCGACGTCAAGCGCATCATGGCGGCGAGCGACGTCTACACCATGCCAAGCCCTGAGGAAGGATTTGGGATGGTGTTCGTGGAAGCGATGGCGATGGGCCTGCCTGTGGTCGCGCTCAACAGCACAGGAACGCCCGAAGTGGTGGAACACGGTAAGTCGGGCCTGCTGGCCGAGCCCGGCAACGCACAGCAGCTCGCGGACCACATCACGACCCTCATCGCCGACCCGGCTATGCGACGCGGCATGGGTCAGTATGGGCGGCAGGCCGTGGAGCAGCGTTTCACCGCCACACGTATGGCAGATGATGTTGCCGCCATCTACGAGCGCGTGCTCGGCAGAGTCTAATGGGGATGCGGACGGCGGTGCTGTCAAAGAGATTATGTGGGGACATGACAGTGGTGGCTACACTTCCAGAACGGGTCTCGATCCTCGGGCTGCCCCTAGATTGCATTGACATGCCCTCCACGCTTGACCGGATCGAGAGCTGGATCGGCGCTCCGCGCCCGCCTCATGGCGCTTCTCCTGAGCTGGCACGATCCGAGCCGACCAGACACGTCGTCACCCTCAATCCAGAGATGGTGATGGCTGCTCGCGAGAATAGTGGGTTCCGCGCCGTGATCGCGCAGGCCGATCTCGTCGTCGCCGACGGGGCGGGCATCCTTGTGGCCGCCCGGCG
>CAYYCB010000079.1:0-2084 GCA_964469715.1 uncultured Ktedonobacterales bacterium
TGGAGCTGGTTCGGGAGCGGGATATAGACTGCCTCGACCTCCGGGTCCGCCAGCAGCGCCTCGTATGAGTCGTGCGCGCGGACGCCGGGATAACGACCCGCCGCCTCCTGGGCGCGCTGGGAATCGCGGCTGGCGATGGCCACGAGCTGGCAATTCGGCGCGGCGAGGATGCCTGGAATGACCGCCTTGACGGCGATGTTCGCCGTGCTGAGTACTCCCCAGCGCACAGGTGAGATGTCGCCCGTCGTCATCGTCATCGCACTCTCCGTTTCTGATCGAGCGCCTGGCCCGTGGCCGCTGTGCAGTCGGGCGCTCGGCGGTATAATGCACCGGGGTAGCTGGTTCCCCTTAATTTTACCCGGAGGACATGATGGCACGCATGCGCGCACTCGACCCACATGAGGTCAATCCCGAAGCGCAGGCAGTCTTTGACCGCTTTCTGGAGCAGCGCGGCAATATCCCGAACATGTTCCGGACGATGGCGCGCCGGTCTGAGATCATGCTTACGGCGGAGGCGCATATGCGGGCGATCTTCTCGACGGGGACGGTGCCCGAACGGCTCAAGGAGATGCTGGCGGTTCGCGTCTCACAGATCAACGACTGCAACTATTGAAAGGCATCGCATACTGCTTTGGCAAAGCAGTTGGGCGCATCGAAGGAACTGCTCGACGCGATGTATCGCGTGGACGAGCATCCGGACTACTTCACGCCGGCGGAGCGCGCGGCGCTGACGCTGGCGGAGCGCATGACCACCGACGCCCACGGCGTGGACGAGGAGGTCTGGGCAGAACTCCGGGCGCATTACGACGAGGGGCAGATCGTGGAGCTGGCCGCCGTAATCGGCCTGTTCAATTACTTCAACCGCTTCAACGACGCGCTGCAGGTGGATATCACCAGGCCGAGAGTGCCGCCGAGCGGGACGGAAGAGAAACGTGACTGACGGCATGGAGAACGACGAGACGCGGCAGGCCGGAGCCGAGGAGACGCTGGCGGCGCTGCTACACGACCTTGCGGGCCTGGGCGAGTATCTTGCCGAGCGCGGCAAGCATACCTACACGCTGGCGCAGCGCTTCGCCGAGAATGCGCGGCGGAGTCCCGGTTCGCGTGCCTATGACGAGCGCCAGGCTACGATGCTCGAATACCAGCACTACATCTGGACCGAGATCGCGGGCCGGGTGGACAAGTTGCTCGCGACCTATGGGTCGGAGCCGGGTGAGGCGGCGAGCGGCGACCGCACCTCGGAGGGCTAGCGCATGCCCGGTACATCACGGCGTGGCGCAGCCAACGGGGGCAGCGGCCCAGCGCGGACGGTGCGGGTGCGTCCCCAGACCGTGCGCGCGGGCGTGACGAGTTTTGCCGCGCTCGCCGGCCTTTCGTGCTACGTCTTTCTGGCGCAGTGGCACGTCAACTCGTTGTTGGCGGGCGCCGCCGGCTTCGTCTTCGCGCTGATGGTGCGCGTCGCGGCGGGCTCGCTCGCGCGGGAGTGGCTCGCCGCGCACACGGAGCCTCGGCCGCCAGCGCCGCGAGACAGGTTGCGGTCCGATCAGAAGGCGCCCAGGAAGTAGGCGCGAGGCGAAACCGAGGGTCGCGGCCTAGTACGTGTCCTCAAGCGCGTGACCGAACTCGTCGAACTGGAGATACTCCACGTCGCGGATATAAGGATGTTGGCGCAGGCGCTCGGCGACCGCTGCCTCGGCGCCCGGCTGCACGAGCGTGAGGAAGCCGTGCTTGCGGGGGATGAGCCGTATTGGGCGGGCCCGGTTGGCCGCGAGCAAACCTTGCGCCTGGCTGACGCTCACACCCTGGCGGAAGAACACGGCGATGCGTCCTGGGCCGAGGAGTGGGCCTTGCTGGCGCACCGGCGCGGCGCCTTCGATCTTCTCCACGAGCGTCCCGGCATGCTGCTCCGCCTGGTCGTGTAGGCGCTCGGCCTGATCCTGTATGCGCTTGAGCGCGGGGGCAACGGCGGCTTGCGCGCGGCCCGTAAGCTCGCGGGCTGAGGCGGCGAGTCGGCCGAAAGCGTCGCCCAGGCGGGAGACGGTGGTGGCGACGTGCGGAGGGATTGGGTGGACGCCGCTGGCACG
>CAYYCB010000079.1:2184-4299 GCA_964469715.1 uncultured Ktedonobacterales bacterium
CGCTGCCCTCCGTAGGGAGTCTGGGCAGGCGGGCGGACGACTTGGCCGAGGGTGCGTGGACGTGAAGGCGCCTCAGGTCTCAGCGACTCCGGCATGCTTGTGGGTGGGTGGTCGATGGGCGACTGCGCCGCGGCGGGACGCGTGGCCGCATCCAGCGTAGGCGGCGCGGCCGGAGGCGTGTTCTGGATGGAGGCGCGCAGCGCGCGCCGAGGCGGCAGATAGACGGTTGCCTGGTCAGCCGTTGCCCACTCCTCGTCCTCGTTCTCTCCCTCGATGGGGATGCTGGGCTGGCTCGTCTGACTCGGCGTTGCGGTGTGGCTGGGTGATGAGGGTGGTATGTCCTGCGCGGCGGCGATAGTTTCCTGTTCCGTTGGCTGGACGGGGCGGGTGATGGCGGAGGAGAGGGTGTGCTTGCGCGCCTGGCCCTGTCCGTCTTGCTGCGGTCGTGGCTGTTGCTGGATATTTGGGGCGAACACGGTCGGGTCGCCCTCGTCATCCGCCGCCGGGCCGGCGGTCGTCTCGACGTCCGCGGCGGGTAGGGGCCGTGTCTCCAGGACGCGTGCGGTGTCCTGGTCGGCTCCCGTGGGCTTCTGCCTGGAGGCGGAACCCGTGGTGGGGGTATCAGTGTCTCCTGAGGTGTTCAATTGTTTCGTCATGCACACTCTCCCTGAGAGGTCAAGCCGGTGGCCGCATAGCCGTCCCTGCTTTGGGCGGCCAAGCCCTTGTGGAGGCAACAGCTAGGAGCATACTCCCTCGTCCGGTGTACCACAAGATATCACCAATGCAGACGGGGGGCGGGCCGCCGGGTCACTGATGAAGGATTAGGCGGCTAGCTGAGTGGGATGAATATCCTATGATTGTGCCTCAGGCGCCTCAGATCGGTGGCTCGATCCAGTCAAGTAGCTGTCGAGGAGGCCGGCCGCGCGGCGCTGCACGTTTGGGGCAATGGCGTAGTAGGTAAGGCGGTCGCGATCATAGAGCGTGACGAGCTTGGCGGCGCGCAATTTTACCATGTGATGCTTGGTGGTGGCTTTGGTGAGCTCCAGGCGCTCGGCAAGCTCGGTGAGATACATCTCCCGTTCGGAGAGCAGACGCAGGATGCGGAGGCGTGTCTGGTCTCCAAGGGCTTCGAAGAAGCCGAGAATCTCCTCGCCGGGCGCACGTGGATCGAGCTGTGGGGCGTCACTCTGTAGATGCTCGGCGTCGATGGGCATGCAGAAGGTGAGGACGCCGCGCCAGAAGTGGTAGAAGACGGCGGGGCGACAGAAGTAGCTGGGGGCGAAGATGATGCGCCGGAGACCGACGGGTCGCTGCCATTCGACGCTGTGCATGGCAAGCTTGATGAAGCGATCCAGCGGCATGTCGGCCCGCTGGCGCTCCAATGCGGCGACCTGGGCGGCCAGCGCCGGCAGGACGCGCGGACGCTCATCGCGGAAGACGACCTCATTCCACTTGCGCAGCGCGCTCACCATCTCGGCACGCACCTGCTCAGGCTCACGGAGGAGGCGCGCCACAGTCGGGCGTACGTCGGCGGTGAAACGGCGCTCGACCGGCTCGAAGGCTGATGTATCAGCTCGGGCGCCGTCGCGTAGCGCGGCGACCGCCCCGGCCAGGACACCGGACCAATCGTCGCCCAGGCCATCCTGATCGAGAATCGCGTCGACAACCTGTTCGATGGGGGCCTGAGCCAGCCAGTCAAGGAAGTGCGTCGCGTCGTTGGGCAGTGGGCATTCGGCCACGAGGGAGAGAAGGGTGGCATGGAGGGAGGCGGGGTTGAGGGAGCCGAAGTAGCGGCTGAGTGTCTCGAATGCGACGGGGTCATGGGCCGCGCACTTCGCACGGGCCGCTTCCATCCAGTCGCGGCCGACGGCGTAATCCACGTAATCGAGCTCGGGGGAGGCGAGGGCGACGTGTAGGGTGAGGAGCAGGTCGTAGGAGTCGCAGGCGACGATGTCGACCTCAGGGGCGCGCGACCGACGTAGATCGACCGCACGCGGCGGCTGGCGAACCTCAGTTTGCGCATCCATGGGCGACGTCCTCCGTGTCTCTCAAGTCTGCCAGCCCGTGTCGTTGCCGCGAGCGCAAACACAAGCATATGTTCGCACATTTCGCCGC
>CAYYCB010000079.1:4399-12034 GCA_964469715.1 uncultured Ktedonobacterales bacterium
GCCCGTGTCGTTGCCGCGAGCGCAAACACAAGCATATGTTCGCACATTTCGCCGCCGCGCACTAGGCTGATCATGCGACGAGAGAGACGGCGGTACGACAGCCATCAATAATTACGACAGTCATCAATAATACAGTAGACATCGATGGGGAGGGTAGTGCGGAGAAGCGTTCCGCTCGATCTGCCGGACCAATCGATCTGCCGGACCAACTCCGAACGCGCGATCACACATTCATAAAGGTGTCCTCGTATGTGCCGCTTGGGAACAAGAGCGTGAGAATACGTGTCTCGACGCATTGTAGGCTCGGCATTATCGCGGATTTCGGGCTGGAGGGAAATATACCGCTTGCTTGCGGGATAGAGTACGCGTGCTCTTTGCGCTCGGATTGTACACGGAGAGGCCCAAGCTGGAGGAGCGAGGCATGGGGATTGTGCGGCGCTACGTCCGGTGGGTGGGGCACGACGCGGGGGGCATGCTGCCGCCGCTGACAGTCTGCGCGGGGGTGCTGGCGGATGAGGGAGCGCGAGTGGTCGAGGAGCGGCGACCAGGTGAGGCGCTGGTATTGGTGCCGCCGCAATGGGTCGGCGACTGGGAGACGGGGCGCCCACTTCCGGTCGGCTACCAATATCTCTGGCGGGCGCCCGAAGGCGCGCTTCTCCCGACCGCTGACATGCTGCCGGACGATCCCTATCGTCCCTTGGAGCTTCCGCCTACGGCATGTGGACCAAGCTTCAAGCGTCCCCCGCCGCGTGCGGCACGGCAGGAGCGCAGCGCGCAGAGGATCGAGCGACAGGCCGAGTAGACCATACGGCTTGCGGCGCGGGGAGCATCTGCTATAGTGCGCGGTGACTCCGCGACAGGCGGAAGTGGAGCGAGCGCGAGGGCACGATGGTCGAGGTTGGGACGTCACTGCGACGGGCGGCGGTGGATGGGCGCGCGGTGGTGGCGGTCGCGCGCATCTTGCCATCTGGTGGCGGGGACGGAGAACCGCGGGTTGCGGGAATCGAGGCGGCTGGATGGGCCTATCCGTTGACAGCGGAGCCGGCGACCATTGGCCGCGGCCTCGACAACACCATCGTCCTGGCAGACGCGCTCGCTTCGCGCTACCATGCCCGAATCGTCCGCAGACCGGCGGGTTGGGAGATTGCCAACCTCTCGCAGCGGCAACCGCTCTGGATGGACGGCGCCGAGCTCGCCTGTGGGCGGTCGTGTCCTCTTCCGGCTGGCGCTGTGTTGCGCATCGGGGAGACGCGCATTCAGTTTCTCGCGCCTGCGACCAGCTCGCAGCAAGTGGCCTCCGAGCGGGCAGAGGGTCTGTCGGGATATCCAACTACAGGTGGGCTGCTGCAGCCGGGCATCACCTTCCAATTCGCCATGTCGGGTCGCGCTGGCCAGCCGTGGTGGCGGCTCGCGCTGCTCGGCCTCGTCGCGCTCGTCGGTGTCTCGGTCGTGCTGACGGCGCTGACGCTGCTCTCGGTCGGGCGGCAGGCGTGGGACGACGGCGGCCTGGGGCATGCGCTGACGGCCGCAGGAGTGGCGCTGCTGCCCGCCCTGGCGTCGGCGCTGGTCGTCTACTTCGCGGACCAGTACGAGCGCGAGCCGTGGACGCTGCTGGGAGCTGGTTTTATCTGGGGCGGTGTGGTGGCGATTCCGCTGGCTCTGCTGGCTGAGCGTCTGGCCGTGAACGCGCTGCCCGCGCTCTCAAGTTTTGGCCAGCCGCGCGTCGCCGAGCTGGCGAGAGGTCTGGCTCAGGCACTGATCGCGGGCGGCGCCGAAGAAGTGGTGAAGGGCGCCGGGCTCATCCTCCTCTTGTTGGCGCTACGAGACCAGTTCGACAACGCCACAGACGGCATTTTGTACGGTGTTGTGGTGGGCGCGGGGTTTGCGGTCGTCGAGAATTTCTCCTACCTGGCCCTCAGCCCATCGGGCGAGCTGCCCTGGCTCTTTGTCGGGCGTATTCTGCTCGGCTGGCTTGGCCACTCTACCTTCACCGCGCTCTTTGGCGCGGGCCTGGGGCTTGCTCGTGAGGCGCATAGGCGCTCGGCATATCTGCGGGCTCCGGTCGTCGCGTTTCTGGCCGCGCTTTTCTTCCATAGCCTCTTCGACGCTGCGCTTGTCGCCGGCCAATCTATCTCGGAGGCCGGATTTTTGCCGCTCTTCGCGCGTGCGGTCGGGTTCCTGGCGGCCTACGGATCACTATTTGTCGCGGAGGCCGTGCTGCTGCGGCTTCTGCTCCGCTCGCTGGCGCGCGAGGCGGCGGTTATTCGCGACGAGCTCGCGGATGAAGTCGTGGCGGGCTGGGTGACGCCGGCTGAGTACGCTGCCGTGCAAGACCCCACGCACCGCGGGCACATCGAGCGCCGGGAGCTTCGCGAGCGCGGGGTGCGCGCATACGCGACGGCCCGCGCACTGCATCAGGCGATCATTGGGCTGGCGGTGCGCAAGTGGCATGTGGCGCGTGGCGACGCCCCGAAGGCGACCGCCGAGCAGCCCGAAGCGGCCTATCGGCGGCGCATCGCTCACCGCCGCGCGACGCTGCTTTCTCTGCGCGCACTCTAGAGACCTCGTCCGTCTGTCTTCCCCGCTCTGAAGGCGCTAAGGATCGGGCGCCATAAGGCTCCCAACAATTTCCCCGAATCCCTGGATGCGCCGCAGCTCTCGAATATGTGCAATATGCACAAATTGTGGCTGTGTATTCTGTACATGCCGCCCTTCCGTAGCTTCTGGGGCGGGCGTACAATGCGATTGTTGCTGCATAGTGCACGAGAGTGTGGGTGGCGGTTTCGGGTGTGGGCGGCGTGGTCCGTCAGTAGGGAGCGAACAATGGCGATGAATCCGGCGGATGTGGTGCGGATGGCCCAAGAGAAGGGCGTCCGGATGGTGGATTTCAAGTTCACGGACGTACCCGGCACCTGGCAGCACTTCAGTGTGCCGGTGCGTGTGCTCGATGAATCACTCTTTCGCGAGGGCATCGGCTTCGACGGCTCCAGCATCCGCGGCTTTCAGGAGATCAACGAGAGCGACATGCTCCTGATGCCGGACCCGGCGACGGCAGTACTCGATCCCTTCACCGCTGAACCGACGCTCAGCCTCGTCTGCGGCATAGCGCAACCCGGCCGGTTCGAACCCTACACGCGCGACCCGCGTTACATCGCGCGCAAAGCCGAGGAACATCTCAAGTCCACGGGCATCGCCGACACGGCCTACATTGGTCCGGAGGCGGAGTTCTTCATCTTTGACGACGTCAAGTACCGCTCCACGCAGAACGAGCAGTGGGCCGTCGTGGATAGCGACGAGGCGCACTGGAACTCAGGACGTAACGGCAGCGCGAATCTCGGCCACCGCATGCGCCCGAAGGAGGGCTACTTCCCTGTCGCCCCCAACGATACGCTGCAAGACCTGCGTACGGCGATGGTGCTGACGATGGAAGCCGCGGGCATTGACGTCGAGGCGCAGCACCACGAGGTGGCGGCCGGCGGCCAATGCGAGATCGACATGCGCTTCGATTCACTTCTGCGCATGGCCGACAAGGTGATGATGTACAAGTACATCGTCAAGAACGTTGCCCGTCGCGCCGGCAAGACCGCGACCTTCATGCCGAAGCCGGTCTTTGGCGACAACGGTTCGGGCATGCACGTCCACATGAGCCTGTGGAGGGGCGAGAGGCCACTCTTCGCCGATCCGGACGGCTACGCCGGCATTTCCGAGATGGCACGTATGTTCATCGGCGGGCTTCTGACCCACGCCCCCGCCGTGCTGGCGCTCGCCGCGCCGACGACGAACTCGTACCGACGGCTTGTGCCGGGCTACGAGGCGCCGGTGAATCTGGTGTTCTCGCAGCGCAATCGCTCGGCCGCGGTGCGGCTGCCGATGTATTCCGAGAGCCCACGGGCCAAGCGTGTCGAGTTCCGGCCGCCGGACCCGACCTGCAATCCGTATCTGACATTCTCCGCGCTGCTCATGGCCGGCCTGGACGGCATCAAGCGGGGCATTCTGCCGGAGGAGCATGGGTACGGGCCGGTCGACCGCAACATCTACGAGATGAGCGCGTGCGACAAGCGCGAGATTCGCTCTGTGCCCGGCTCGCTGGATGAGGCGCTGACGGCGTTGGAGACGGATCACGAGTTTCTACTGGTGGGTGACGTCTTCACCTCCGACCTGCTGGAGAAGTACGTCGAGCTGAAGCGCGAGCAGGCCGCCGAGGTGCGCCTGCGACCGGCCCCGCTGGAGTTCGCGATGTACTACGACGCCTAGCGGCATTTCCGAACAATCCGTGGCATTGCGAGGGGTGGGTTCGCTTCGATGCGGGCTCACCCCTTGCCACGTCTCGCGGGTGCTACAATCCCATGCATGGAGACGCAGTACGCCGAGCGCATCATCTTGACCGGGCCGACCGGAAGCGGCAAGACGACCGTGGGCGCGGCGGTGGCCGGGCGCCTGGGCTGGGAGTTCGTGGATACGGATGCGCTCGTCGTGGAGATGGCCGGCGCCTCCATCCCTGAGATCTTCGCCAGGGAGGGCGAGGGACGCTTTCGCGAGCTGGAGACGGCGGCGCTGCGACGCGCGCTCGACGGGACGCGGGTGGTGGTGGCGACCGGCGCGGGCAGCGTGGAGCGTCCCGAAAACGTGGCACTGATGCGGCGTCTTGGCTGGGTTGTGGGCCTGACGTGCGCTCCTGAGACGGCGCTCGCGCGCATACAAGCCGCCGCGGATGGGGAAGTTGGCGTCGCGCGTCCCATGCTCGACGTGGCCGATCCGTTGGTTCGCATGCGCGAGCTCGCCGCGCGGCGCGCGCCGTGGTATTCCGAGCACGACAGCAGCGTATCGAACGACAACGGCTCCGTTGAAGATGCGGCTTCACTAATCATCGCCGGACTCGCCGCTCTCGGCGTCCTGCCGCCGGAGAGCGCTACGGAAGCCGAGCGTTCCATCGGCAGTGCGGGCGGAGGCTACACGTCCGTGGTGGCCTGGGGCGGATTGGCGACGCTTGGCGAGCGACTGGCGAGCATGGGATTCAGGGGACGGGCGTCGCTGATTATTGACGACACCGTGGCGCGGCTCTACGAGCGGCCGCTTGTCACTCAGATCGAGCACGCGGGTCTTGCGGTTAGCGTCTATCGCGTCCCCGCTGGCGAGGCGAGCAAGTCGCGCGAGCAACTCGCCGCGATCCACGATTGGCTGGCGGAGCATCGTGCCGAACGGTCGGAGCCTGTGATCGCGCTCGGCGGTGGAATGGTGGGCGATCTCGCCGGCTTCGCGGCAGCGACATATTTGCGCGGCGTGCCGCTGGTGCAGATCCCCACTTCGTTGCTGGCCCAGGTGGATGCATCTATCGGCGGCAAGACCGGGATCAATCTGCCCGCCGGGAAGAACCTCGTCGGCGCGTTCTATCCGCCGAGGCTGGTGCTCGCCGATCCGGCGGTGCTGCTGACGCTGCCGCCGCGACAACTCCGCGAGGGGTGGGCCGAGGTGGTGAAGCATGGCGTTGCGCTGGACGCGACGTATTTCGACATGCTGGAGCGGAACGTCGAGCGCCTGGCGCAGATGCGGCCGCGCGAGCTTACGGAGGCGGTCGCGGGATCGGTCGCGATCAAAGCATCCGTCGTCGAGGGCGACGAGCTCGAGGGTGAGGGCGGCCGGCGCCATCTGCTGAACTATGGGCACACACTGGGGCATGCCATCGAGGCGGTGACTGGCTATGGCGCGTGGCTGCACGGCGAGGCGGTGACTGCTGGCATGGCGTTTGCCGCGCGGCTGGGGGTGCGAGCCAGGGTGACGCCCGCCGCCGTGGTTGAGCGTCAGGAGGCGCTGCTGGCACGCTTCGGCCTCCCGTTGCGCATTGATGGATTGCCGGCTGACGCCTTGCTGCGGGCCATGTTGTGGGATAAGAAGGTGCGCGGCGGCCAGGTGCGCTGGGTGCTGCCGAACGCCGTCGGCGCATCGAAGCTCGTGGCGGACGTCTCCGAAGCGGATGTGCATGACGTGCTGCTGGAGTTGGGCGCTGTGGAGGGCGGCGTGCCGCAGGCTAGAGAGGATCGAGTCGAGGGATGAGCGACGGAGCCCCCGCGGCGCGACCGCGCCTTCTCGTGATACATGGGCCGAATATGAATACGCTCGGCACTCGCGAGCCGCACATCTATGGCGCGACAACGCTCGCTGAGATCAACGAGCGTCTGACCGCGCGTGCGACGGAGCTTGGCTGCGAGGTGGAGGTCTTCCAGTCGAACTGGGAGGGCGCACTCATCGACTTCTTGCAGAAGGAGGCGCCCACCGCCGCTGGCCTTGTGATCAACCCTGGCGGCTTGACCCACACCAGCGTGGCGCTGCGCGACGCCGTCGCGGGCACGGGCCTGCCAGCGGTGGAGGTCCACCTTTCGAACATCTATGCCCGCGAGTCTTTCCGCCATACGTCGCTGGTTGCGCCGGTCTGCCGGGGCCAGATCAGCGGGCTAGGCTGGCGCGGCTACCTCTACGCTCTCGACGCGCTGGTCTCCGAGCTAACCGAGAAGCGGGGCCGTCGGTTGGAGTCGCGTCCCCTCACCCAATCAGGAGGAACACCCCTATGACCACAGGCTCGGCGGCGAGCGAGCGTATTTTGACCTATGAGCATCGCGTGGCGCGTGTGGCGCGCAGGCTCGACGAGCTTGGGCTGGGCGCGCTGCTCGTGACGAATCCCGAGAATCGCCGCTACTTGAGTGGCTTCACCGGACACGACGACGGAGCGGATTCCGCGGGGGCGCTGCTCATCGCGGGTACGCGGGTGACGTTGATTACTGACGGGCGCTACACGGAGCAAGCCGCCGGAGAATGTCCCGGCGTGCGCGTGGTCAAGCGCGACGGCGCCTTTGCCTCGCTGGCGGCGCAACTTCTGCGCGAGAGCGGCGCGGCGCGGGTTGGTTTCGAGGCGACGCACCTGACGGTGGCGCTGCGCGACGACCTCGACGCGGCGCTGACGAGCGGTGAAGGTGACAGGCCCGAGCTCGTGCCCACACGGCAACTGGTCGAGCGTTTGCGTGTCGTGAAAGACGCGGAGGAGCTTGCCGCAATCGAGCGCGCCGTTGCCATCACCGACGAGACGTTCCTTCATCTGACGGGTTACCTCCAGCCGGGACTGACGGAGCGCCAGGTGGCGCGCGAGATCGAACGCTATATGCTGGAACACGGGGCTGACGGACTGGCCTTCGATTCCATCGTGGCCAGCGGGCCAAATGCCGCGCTGCCCCATGCGACGCCGACGGATCGAGCGCTCGCGCTTGGCGAGCCGATCATTCTCGATATGGGCGCGCGCTACGCGGGATACTGCTCCGATATGACGCGCACGGTGTGCCTCGGAGAGCCGGGTGAGGAAGCGCAGCGGGTCTACGACGCTGTGCTGCGGGCGCAGGAGAGCTGCTCGCGGGGCCTGCGGCCAGGGCTGAACGGCAAAGAGGCCGACGCGCTGGCGCGCGACTCGCTCATGCAAGATGGATACGGTGAGCGCTATTTGCATGGCACGGGGCACGGCCTCGGCCTGGAGATTCACGAGGACCCGCAGTTGAGGAAGGCGGGGGAAGAGTACGTGCTGGAGCCGGGAATGGTCGTCACGGTCGAGCCGGGCGCGTATATCAGCGGCTGGGGTGGGGTCCGCATCGAGGA
>CAYYCB010000080.1:0-11918 GCA_964469715.1 uncultured Ktedonobacterales bacterium
GCCTTGTAGAATTGACACGCCAACTGGCCGGATGCTACGTTACTATGGACTGTGCCCGCGCAGGCGACCCGGCACCATCCGCAGCATTTCGCCTCCGCGCCGCGAGCTCGTGGCACGGAGATGACCCGCACATGCAGGGGTGACTGGCGCCCGCACAACGTCGTGCGATTCGGAGGACCACATCCATGCCTACCGTCATTACGATGCCCCAGCTCGGTGAGTCCGTCTCCGAGGGCACCGTCGGCCGCTGGCTTAAGGCTCCCGGCGATTTGGTAAAGAAAGACGAATCCCTCGTCGAGATCATCACCGACAAAGTCACCGCCGAGCTGCCGTCCCCTGTATCCGGCCGCCTCGTGCGTATCCTCGCAAATGAGGATCAGACGGTGAAGGTCGGCGCGGAAATCGCCGAGATTGAAGAGAGTGGCGGTGGCAGTGGCGCGTCCGCGCCCACTTCTGGTGCTAGTGCCAGCGCCGCGGAGTCCGCCTCGGCGAGCGCCGCAGACCGCAGCGCGAGCACCCCGACCCAATTCTCGCCGCCTCAGTCCGCCAGCCCCACGTCTCCGACTCCAACCTTGGCTTCGGCACCGACAGCCAATGGCAACAACGGCGCTCGCGCCCTCGCAACGCAGGAAAAGGTGTCACCTCTCGCCCGTCGGATGGCGCAGGAACACGGCCTCGACCTGAGCGCTATTCAAGGCACCGGTGAAGGTGGCCGCGTACGCAAAGAAGACATCCTCGCGCACCTGGCCCAGCCTGTCGCCGCAATGGCTCCCTCCAACGGACAGAGCCTCGCCGCGGGGGCAGCGACATTCCCCGCCCCAGCGGCGGCCCCAGGAGGCACACTATCCGGCGACGAATATGTCACGCCCACGCCGGCCCGACGCGCAATCGCCGAGCACATGGTCCGGAGCAAGCGAACGTCACCCCATGCGTGGACAGCTATCGAAGTGGACATGACCAACGTCGCACGCTGGCTGGAGGGCAATAAGGACGCATTCAAGCAGCGCGAAGGATTCGGCGTCTCGTTCCAAACATTCGTCATCAAAGCCGCCGTGGAGGCGCTCAAGGAACACCCATATCTCAACGCCACGTGGACCGACGACAATCGCATCCTCGTGCGCAAGCAGATCAATGTCGGCGTCTCCGTCGCTCTCGACAACAACCTGATCGTCCCCGTGCTACGCAATGCCGACACCCTCAATATCGCCGGCATCGCTCGGGCGGTTAGTGACCTCATCACCCGAGCACGCTCCAACAAGCTGATGCCAGCCGACGTTCAAGGCGCCACGTTTACGGTAAACAATCCTGGCGTATTCGGCACGGTCCTCAGCGCGGCTATCATCAATCAGCCAAATGCCGGCATCCTAACCATGGATTCCGTAGTGAAGCGCCCCGTCGTCATCGACGACGCCATCGCAATCCGGCAGATGATGTTTCTGTCGCTCTCGTTCGACCATCGCGTGCTCGACGGCCTCACCGCCGCACAATTCCTTGGCGCCATCAAGCGCCGCCTCGAATCGGTTAGCCCCAGCATCGACGTCTATTAGGTCTCTGGGGGAGTGCTCATACACACTCGCCACAAAGACATCGGCCCGCCGGCAACATTGCCGGCGGGCCTTTATTGCAGAGAATTGCGGATTGTATCGAAACCTATCCTAGCATGACAGGCGGTACACCATCGTACACGGCAGGGATGCAATCCTGACCGGCATTTGCCGGACTAGCTGGCTTTCGCCTCGGTCGAAACAACCGGGGCGTCGACGACCGCGCGCAACACTTCGAAGTCGCGGGACGCGATGTCACGTTGATGCCATTCGTACGTCTTGCGCAGTGGGAGCGCGAACGCAGGGTGCGAGGCTTCGACATAGAAGCCCGAGCCAGTGCGACCCATGCGCGCCTCCGCTCCCGTCTGCTCGTTGCGAGAATACAGTAGCATTGACCTCTTCGCCTCGAACGAAACAACTCGCGCGAGGGGTAATGTTAACAGCACATTGCCCATCACCAACCCCTATTGTATCACAGGCACACCACCCTTTCAGCCCTAGGATTCGGCATTTCGTGCAACCATACGTGCTAGCCCAAGCGGCGCAGCGCCTGTGCGATGGAGAAGAAAGAAGCATCCAGTCCTGTGTTATAATGCCGGGCACGCCCAGCGCCGGCGTGAGGGTAGAGGAGAGCGCACCGTGCCCGAGATCGCGAAGTCCGCGGACCGAATCCTGGTCTGCGTGGCATGGCCCTACGCCAAGACCGGCACACATGTGGGCCAGATCGTAGGCTCGTTCCTACCAGGCGACATCTTTGCTCGGTATCATCGTATGGCCGGCAACGACGTGCTCATGGTTTCGGGCAGCGACATGCACGGCACACCGATCACCGTGGACGCCGACAAGGCTGGCGTGACACCAAAAGACTATGCCTTGGGCTTTCACCGTAAGATCGCCGAAGTACTTGGCCTCCTGGGCATTTCATTCGATCTCTACACCACAACGATCACCGAGAATCACTACCGCCAGACGCAAGCATTCTTCCTCCACCTCCTTGAGCGCGGCTATGTCTTCAAAGATACGATGGAGTCACCGTTCTGCCCGATCGATGGGCGATTCCTTCCAGATCGATACGTAGCGGGTGTCTGTCCTTATTGCGAGTTTCCTGATGCGCGCGGCGACCAATGTGACAATTGCGGACGTACGCTCGACCCGACACAGCTCATCGGCCCGAGTTGCCGCCTCTGCGGCAGTCGCGATGTCGAGATTCGCGAGACCGAGCATTTCTTCCTGGATCTGCCCAAGTTCGAGGGACCGCTCCGCGATTGGCTCAACGCTAACAAGGATCACTGGCGACCGGGCGTCCTCAACTTCGCGCTCAACTGGATTAAGGAAGGCCTCCGTCCACGCGCGATCACGCGCGACCTCGATTGGGGCGTTCCAGTGCCGCTCCCCGGCTATGACGATAAGCGCATCTATGTTTGGTTTGACGCGGTCATCGGCTACTATTCCGCGAGTATCGAGTGGGCACAGCGGGCAGGACAGAACGACGCCTGGCAGCGATGGTGGCTCCCGTCCAGCGCCGGCACATCCCCCGCGCGCTCGTATTACTTCATCGGCAAAGACAACATCGCATTTCATACCATTTTCTGGCCCGCCATGCTCATGGGGTTCGGCGGCCTCAACCTACCGTACGACGTGCCGGCGAATGATTTCATGACGATGGGCGGGACGAAAGCGTCTTCAAGTCGCGGAAACGTCGTATGGACCCGTGACGTACTCGACACGTACGGCGCGGACCCTCTGCGATATTATCTCGCGAGCGCACTGCCTGAGGGCCGCGACAGCGCCTTCACTCATGAGGAGCTCGTGCGTCGCAACAACGACGAGCTGGTTGCCGCATACGGCAACGCCGTCCATCGTGTCCTCACATTTCTCCAACATAATTATGGGGGCGTTGTCCCCGATCCCGGCGTTCTCACACCAGCCGACGAGAATATACTTGGGACATTGAGACGAGGCTTCGGTACAGTGGGAGCGGCTATCGAGGCCGTTCACCTGCGCGACGCGCTTGCCGGCGCCTTAGCGATCGCCCGGTCAGCAAATCGCTACCTGGACGAGGAAGCGCCGTGGAAGGCCATCAAGACGAACCCAGCACGCGCAGCCGGCATCATCCATACGATGGTCCAGGTACTCAACGGACTCAAGGTGCTCTTTGCGCCATTCGTCCCATTCTCCTCTCAGAAGCTCCATGAACTCCTGGGATTCGAAGGCGACGTCGCGCACATCTCATGGAGCCTCGAGCTTGTGCCTGCGGGCCGGACCCTCCCACCTCCCAAACCACTCTTCGCCAAGTTTGATCCTCCAGCGGGGGCTTAGCATGGCCTCGGTTGCCGGCCTAGACCTTGCCGCTGGCCGGGGCATCTCTGGCGTAGCGATATTGGAGTGCGACGATGAGGCATTGCCGCGCTTCATCGATCGACAATCTGGCGAGGTTGTGAGCGACCACGATATCTTGGCCGCGCTCACCGTATCCGCCCCCGCGCTTATCGCCATCGACGCGCCTCTCTCGCTACCGCTATCAGTCATGGCTGGGCTAGACGCACAGTATAACGATCACTTGCCGTTCGGTAGCCCATATACACGCGCTGCCGAGCGGGATGCCACATGGGCCTACTTCGGGGTACGCCCCCTGCCGGTCTCATTCCTCGGCGGCTTGACCTTTCGCGCAATTGCGCTCCTACCGCAGCTCCGTCAGGCACTGCCAGGCGTCGCCATCATCGAGGTCTTCCCAACCGCCACACTTCGACTCCTCGGTATCGGGCCTCACAAGTCGACCGCTCGCCGATTGTCAAAGACAACCCCTGTCGCCCGTACAGCCGTCCAGAGCGGACTGCAGGCATTTGTCGCGGGCATCCCCGATCCGCGAGACGCCCTGCTCAGCGCCGACCTGTTGGACGCACTCGCGGCCGCACTTACAGCGACCTTCCATTTACGAGGCGAGACGCAACTGATCGGAGACCCTGGCGAAGGTCAGATCGTTGTGCCTCTGCTGCCAACCTCCTGAGGCGCGGATATGGCACGTGCTATAATGTCCGCCGCTAGCCCAGGCCGCGGAGGAACTCATGCGCCGTATCGCCGTACTTGCCGAGAAGAAGCTGAACTTCAACGACGCCAAGACCGCTGTCGGAGTGTTGCGCTATAGCGACGATGCCGTGGTTGCAGTGATCGATAGCACAAACGCAGGCCGCGATGTGGCCACCGTTTTGGGCGACCCCGGTGGTGTCGGCAAAGGCGTGCCAGTTGTCCGCGATATGGCGGATGCCCTGGAATTCTCCCCCGACACGCTGCTCATCGGTATCGCGCCCGCGGGAGGGCAACTCCCAGACGAGTGGCGATCACAGGTGCTTGCGGCCATCGCCAACAGGCTCGACATCGTCAGTGGGCTGCATCAGTTCCTGGCGGATGACCACGAGTTCGCAGAAGCGGCCAAAAGGCATGGCTCGCGCATTTGGGACGTCCGGAGGCCACCAGATCATCTGGCAACACGCATTGGCCAGGCACTTCCTCACCGGCCTGGCAGCCGAGTCGTCTATTTCTGCGGCACGGACTGCAATGTCGGCAAGATGACGGCCGCATTGGAGATCCACCGGGAGGCCATTCGTCGCGGCCTCTCGTCCGGATTCGTCGCGACGGGGCAAACAGGCATCATCATCGAAGGCGACGGCATTCCGGCAGACCATGTCATCAGCGACTTTCTCGCCGGGGCGACGGAAGGCATCGTGCTCGACTATGCCGAACGCTGCGATTGGGTTTTCGTGGAGGGGCAAGGCTCGCTGATCCACGCCGCGTTCTCACCCGTCACGCTCGGCCTCATCCACGGCTCGGCCCCCGATTTCATGGTCCTGTGTCACGATGCCAGCCGCGCGGTCGTTCGGCACATAGGCAGATCCATTCCGCCCCTGCCGGAAGTCCGCCGCATCTACGAGGATGCCGCCGCCTGGCTCAAACCCGCGCCGGTTGTCGCTGTCGCGCTCAACACTTTTTCACTCGACGACAACGAAGCTCGCACGGCCATCGAAGTGACGAAGCGTGCGACGGGCTTGCCGGCCACAGATCCCGTACGCTATGGCCCTCGCCCACTGCTCGACGCCCTGCTTGCGCACGCCTGAGTGCGATAGATCTTCGGAGCGCCTCATGCATGTTCGCGCCACTTCGCTCGATCTCGAATTGGCCAAACCCTTTCGCATCTCTCGCGGCATACAGACGCATGCACGCAATCTTCTCATCGAGATCAAGCATGAAGGCGTCACTGGCCTCGGCGAAGCCGCGCCCGACGGTGGCGGATACTATGGCGAAAAGCAAGAGACAATGCTTGCGGCCCTTCCGTACCTTGAGGAGGCCATCGGTGATGACCCATTCACGATTGAGGACATCACGGATCGTCTCGACAAGACCTTTCACCACGGGCACGGGGCACTCAAGGCCGCCCTCGACATGGCCCTGCATGACCTTGTCGGCAAGCTCGTGGGTCAGCCAGTGTACCGCCTACTCGGCATCGATCCACTACGCACACCAAAGACTTCCTTCACTATTGCCATCGACACTCCAGATGCTATGGCTGAGAAAGCCCGTGCGGCAGCGGACACATTCCCCATACTCAAGATCAAAGTTGGAACTCCAGACGACATCGCTATCATACGCGCCATCCGCTCGGTGACAGACGCCGTTCTTCGCGTAGATGCCAACGCCGCGTGGACGCCGAAAGAGGCCGTGAGGAAAATCGAAGAGCTTGCGCCATTCGGCGTCGAGCTGATCGAGCAGCCTGTCTCCGCGCACGACGTGGAAGGGTTACGATTCGTGCGTGAGCACTCGTCGCTACCCATCTTCGCAGACGAAAGCTGTGTCACGCTGCACAACGTTCCACGTCTTGCTGGCGTGGTGGACGGCATAAACATCAAGCTCGCCAAGTGCGGCGGCATCCGCAATGCGCAGAAGATGATCGCCACTGCCCATGCGCTCGATATGCATGTGATGCTCGGCTGTATGATCGGCAGCACGCTTTCCATCGCCCCGGCCGCTCAACTTAGCCCGCTCGTCGAATTCGCAGATCTCGATGGCGGCCTGCTCCTTGCGGACGACCCATTCACCGGAGTAGGTTTCGAACGCGGCAAGATTGTCCTCTCGTCCTCTCCTGGCCTTGGCGTCGAACGACGGCGCTAATCATACGGTCGCAGATATCAGGAGCCAACTGTGGAACTGAACTACGACGAAGCATTGAGTCTACTCCGCACCCACAATACCAATGAGAGCCTCGTCCGCCATGGCATTGCCGTCGGCGCCGCAACCCGCGCCTACGCTCGCAAATGGGGTGAAGACGAGTTGAAGTGGCGCATCACTGGGCTTCTGCACGATGTTGACTACGAGAAGCACCCGACCATAGAGGAACACTCGCGCTTCGGCGCCAAGTGGCTTCGTGACCTGGATTACCCGGAGGATGTGGTACATGCCGTGCTGGCGCATAACGACTACCACGGCATTCCCCGCGACGACCGGCTCTCGCGCACGGTCTTTGCATGCGACGAGTTGACCGGCCTCATCACCGCCACGGCGCTGGTGCGCCCCACGAAGAGCATCCTTGGCCTTGAGCCGTCCGCGGTCCGCAAGAAGATGAAGGACAAGGCGTTCGCTCGCGGTGTCAATCGTGACGACATCATGAACGGAGCCGCCGAGTTAGGAGTGGACCTCGACGATCATATCGCGTTCGTCATCGCCGCCATGTCGGAAGAAGCGGATGCGCTTGGCCTGCGGGGGCCGGCCTCCGACTGAGCGGTCACCGACCTCGCCCGCGTTCGCTCCGGGCCGTCAAGCGAAGCGCATATGCGAAGCGTTGCGCCAACTCACACGCGAATGAAGCGCCCACGCCACCGGACACCGCGCCCACTCACCTTCCACCAGAACGAGCGGGCAAGAATAGCCGCAAACACGAGCGCGGCCAGTGGGTGAGTCCACGCATAACGAACAGGCACCCCCATCTGGCGGTTTAGCCACGCTCGGTAGCTAAGCGCTGCAGTGGCCGAGAGCACGCCCGCGGCGGCAATACTCTTGTCACGCCTTGCGAGTCCCAGGAGCGGTAATATGAACGGGAGAACACAAGCGGCAGGAAGTCCGAGGATCATCGCCAGATAGAACAGTACGCCTCCACGACTACCGGCATACGCGTTCTTGCTCCATCCGTCCAAGTGTTCGGCCAATCCCTGATACATGCGCGTCCGCACATAGCGGCGCCCATCCACCAGCGCCATTCGCCCGCCGTGGCGCTTCACGGTGAGGGCTAGGTCGCGGTCATCCAGTACTGTTGCTCGCAGCTCAGCGCGGGCATAGCCGCCGATCTCATCATATGTGCGGCGGCGAATTAGGATGTACTGCCCATTGGCAATCGCAAGGTCGCTCTTCGAGTCGTTGACCCGATTCACCGGATACTGCATCGAGATGCCCATGTAGGCCATCGGCATAAGCACCCGACCCCAGAAGTCAGGCAACTCTTGCATCGTTCCATAAGACAGCAAGTCGAGGCCACGCGCACGTGCAGCCCGCATGGCATGGCTGAGCGCATCGGGCGTGTGTCGCGTGTCGGCATCGGTGAAGAGCAGCCATTCGCCCTTCGCTATCTCGGCGCCGCAATGAAGCGCGTGCGGTTTACCCGCCCATCCTTCTGGTAGCTCTGCCACACGCAGCACTCGTAACGGGTTGCCAGCGATCCGCTCATCTTGTTGTAGAGCATGCAGGAGCACCGGCGTGGCATCGGTCGAGCTGTCATCTACGACGATAACCTCATAGTTGGCGTAGTCCTGTTCGAGCAAGGAGACTACGCATTCGCGGATGTTGCGTTCCTCATTGCGCGCCGGCACGATGATCGAGACGAACGGGAGCGAGAGGGCCAATTCGTCTTCCGTGCTCGTCGCCCCATCAACATTCGCATCAACGCCTACGCCTGAGCGGCGCGCGACGACCGTGTAGAATCCCACAATCCCCAGGGCATAGGCCCACACGAGCGCCTTGCCGGCCCGCCCCTTCGTCATATCCGCCGCCCTTGATTTGATCTCCATGCTCTAGAATAGAGCCTAGCGCGGTCTTATGACTGATGCCCAGCCCACGCCTATGAGATGGGTATTATCTCAAGCCTCCATCCGTAGATAGCGTGTGGATACGCGTACTTGAGATAGGTAAACCTTCGTGAGGAGTATGCATGAAGCCGGCAGCAGAACGAGTCGCCGCGGCCTTGCAAGCGGTGGGAATCGAATCGCGAATCACCGAATTCTCTGAGAGCACACGCACGGCGGAGGAGGCCGCGGCCGCCGTCGGCGCGACCGTGGGCCAGATTGTAAAGTCACTGGTCTTCCTGGCGGGAGGTGAGCCGATTCTTGCCCTGGTATCAGGCGCTCACAGGGCGGATTCGACCAAACTCGCACAGATCTCAGGAGCGACGATCAAGCGTGCCGACGCCGACATAGTTCGAGAGGCCACCGGCTTTGCCATTGGCGGCGTGCCTCCGCTCGGCCATGCACGCCCACTGCCCACCTACTTCGACCAAGCGCTGCTGCAATACTCTGTCGTTTGGGCAGCAGCCGGCACTCCAAACGCCGTCTTCCCTATCGAGCCGGCAGAACTTGTACGCGTTACCGGAGCAACAATTGTCCCACTGAGCGCCGAGGACTGATGCTAATATGCACAAAGGCGCCACGGCTGCATGGCCGTGGCGCCTACTCACGCAAGGAAAGAGACGTACTCTACAGCCCTTTATAGCAGTCGCTTGATCTCTGCGTCATTCTGGGCATCGCTCAGAGCAAGAACTGCGGATGCCGTCTTGAAGATCAGCCCGCCGCGCTCGCCACGATCGATTGTGATGCAGTCGCCTGCCGTGACGAGCTGCCGCAACAGACCTTCCGCCAGCCGATCTTCCACCAAACGTTGCATCGCGCGTCGCAGCGGACGGGCGCCAAACTCACGATCATATCCAGCGTCTGCCAGATACTCCTTAGCGTCATCGGTAACGCGCAAATCGACGAGCTGCTCGGAGAGGCGTGCCTGTGTCTGAGCAAGCATAATGTCGAGAATGGTGCGGACCTGAGGGCGGGTGAGCCCGTGGAAGAACACAATGTCGTCCACCCTATTGAGGAACTCTGGTCGGAAGAGTTCCCGCACCCTCGGCATCAACAGATCACGTACGCGCTCACTATCTTCACGCTCGGCATCTTCCGCAGACTTCTTCCCTTGCATGAACCCCCAGTCGCCGCGCTTGGCGAGCAGCTCGGCGCCCTCGTTCGAGGTCATGATTACGATGGTATTCTTGAAGTCCACCTCGCGCCCCTTCGCATCCGCCAGCCGTCCGTCCTCTAGGACCTGGAGCAGCATGTCGAACACTTTAGGGTGTGCCTTCTCCACTTCATCAAAGAGGACCACGCTGTACGGGCGCCGCTTCACCGCCTCGGTGAGCTGCCCAGCCTGGTCGTAGCCGACGTAGCCCGGAGGGGCGCCAACGAGCCGCGCCGCGTTGTGGTGCTCCATGAACTCGGACATGTCAATCTTTATCAGCGCATCCTCCGAGCCGAAGAGCGCGGCGGCAAGCGCACGGGCCAACTCAGTCTTTCCAACCCCAGTGGGGCCAACGAAGATGAACGAACCGATGGGACGTCGCGGATCGCGGAGCGAGGCACGCGAGCGCCGCACCGCCGACGCAACCGCCTTTACGGCCTCATCCTGGCCGATGACTCGCCGGTGAAGCTCATTCTCCAACTCCATCAGTCGCTCGGATTCCTCCTCGGTGATGCGCACAGCGGGGACACCTGTCCACATGACAACGACTTCGGCGATTTCATGCTCGCCGAGCGTCGGCATCTGTTCGTCACGTTGGAGGAGCCAGGTCTCTTCAAATTCGGTGATCTCCTTGCGCAAATGCAGCTCGCGGTCGCGCAACGCCGAAGCGCGCTCGAAGCTCCGCACGCCGATGGCGGCGTCCTTCTGGTCTTGGAGCTCGTTCAACTGATCGCGTAACGTCCTCACCTTGGCCGGGAGGGCGGCACGACCAACGCGCATACGTGCGGCGGCCTCGTCCACAAGGTCGATGGCCTTGTCGGGGAGGAAACGGCTCTGAATATAGCGCTTCGAGAGCTGCGCCGCGGCGGCAATGGCCTCATCCGAGATACGGACATGGTGGAACGCTTCATATCGCGGCCGCAGCACGCGCAGAATCTGTACGGTCTCCTCGACCGTCGACTCGCGCACCTTGACTGGCTGAAACCGCCGTTCGAGCGCTGGGTCCTTCTCGACGCTCTTGCGGTAGTCCTCCATCGTCGTCGCGCCGATGCACTGGAACTCGCCGCGGGCCAGCATAGGCTTGAGAAGGTTGCCGGCGTCAATGGAGCCCTCAGCGACCCCCGCACCAACCAGCGCCTGCAACTCGTCGATGAAAAGGATCACATTGCCCGCGCCGACGATCTCATCGAGGATCTTCTTGAGTCGCTCTTCGAAGTCTCCGCGGTATTTCGTCCCCACTGTTAGCAGACCAACGTCGAGCGAGACGATACGCTTGTCGCGCAGCTCCTCCGGCACCTGGCCGCGCACGATGCGCTGTGCCAGCCCTTCGGCAATAGCCGTCTTCCCTACACCCGCGTCGCCGACCAGCACAGGATTATTCTTCCCGCGCCGCGCCAACACCTGCATGGTCCGCTCGATCTCTTCCTGCCGGCCGACGACGGGATCAAGCTGGTCCGCGAGAGCCGCGGAGGTCAGGTCGCGACTGACGGCGTTGAGGGTCGGTGTCAGGTTGTATCGCGCCTGGTGCTCCGCACCGAAGGCCGTAGTAGGCTTTCCTTGGCGCCTGACGACCTGTATCTGCGCCTGCACGCGGTCGAGCGACACGTTGAAGCTTTCGAGCACGCCGGCAGCGATCCCCTCTCCCTCACGCAAAAGGCCGGCGAGAAGATGCTCTGTGCCAACCTCGCGAACGTCCTCAGACTTCGCCTCATCCTCGGCGAGGTCGAGCGTGTGGCGCGCCGCCGCGCTCAGTGTCGGCTCGACCAGCAACGGGCGACTGCTCTTTCCGATGACGAAGTCTAGCGCCTGGCGCAGCTTGATCGAGTTGACTCCTAGCGCCGCAAGGATGCCATTCGCCATCGCGTCGCCGGATTCAAGCATGCCGTAGAGGAGGTGCTCTGTGCAGATAGTCTTGTGGTTGAGGCGCAGCGCGATCTCGCGCGCCTGCGCGAGCGACCTGCGCGCATCATTGTTGTAGCGATCGAACCGACTCACGATTGCCTCTCTCCCTACGACTGCATCCTTTGCCCCCTATGGGGAGACGTCCTACTGATTAGGGAGAAAGCAAAGCATGTGCCACGTTTCGCGACCCGGAAAAACTGGTTACTCAGGCTGAGA
>CAYYCB010000081.1:0-8330 GCA_964469715.1 uncultured Ktedonobacterales bacterium
ACGCTGCGCAGGGCCAGCGCGACGGCGCACGCTATACGCTGCGGGCGGCGCTGCTAGCCGTCGTCAAGCTGCTCGCGCCGTTCCTGCCGCACGTGACCGAAGCGGTCTACCAAGGACTCTTCGCCGCAGCCGAGGGCGGCGGCTCGCTGCACCGTGCGTCCTGGCCCCAGGCTGATGCCGCGCCGGTGGACGACGCTGCCGAGGCGGCGGGAGAGTCGCTCGTGGCGGTGGCGACGGCGGCGCGGCGCTTCAAGAGCGAGGCCAGCCTCTCCCTCGGAGCTGAACTCGCCCGCCTGGAGCTCGCCACCGACGACGACGTGCTGGCTGAAACGCTCAGGGCAGCGGCGGCGGACCTGCGCAGCGTGACACGGGCACGGGAGGTTGCGGTGGTCGCGGCGCTGAGTGCGGACGTGGAACCGGCGCAGTCGGAGGGTGCGGTGCGCGTCGGCGTGGCGCGATAGCGCGAACATCAAGGCAGAGAGTGCGGCAATTCGTCCTTGTCCTGGCTTGGCCATTGCCATGAGATCGGCACAGAGATGGCCCTTAGCCGAGCGCAGCTCCACCCCATGGAGGAGAGCGGCCATCCCTCGGTTACCGCAGTCGCCACAGCCAGGAGCGGAGTGTCCACATGCCACCTTTTCAGTTGCACAGTGATCCGCGCACAGAGCGGTTCCGCTATTCGCAACAGGTCGCCGCACTCGTAGACGCCGAGGCGCGCCACATGGGTACCGTCACGCGAGCGGCGTTCGTCGGCGCGATTGTCTTCTCGTGCCTCGGGTTGACGATCTCGGGATTAGGCACCGCGCTTGGCGGCCTGGGCGGCCTGGGACTACCGCAGCTCGCGAGCGTTCTCGCGCTGTCCGCCGTTTTTCTCTCGTTCGCGGGCTTTGCGCTGGCCTCCCAGGCGCAGGCCGATAAGTCGAAAGGCATCTTTCTGCGAACGGCCGGACCACTGCGCATGCACGGCGGGCGGCTAGGCAATGGCATCGCGGGCTGCGCCTTGCAAATCGGGCACGGCCGTCGTTGCCGCGTGCCGCTGCCCGCCGACGAGATACGCACGTTGCGCTGGGCGTCGGTGGACTACACGCCGAGCCGCGGCCTGGTGCTCGAAGTGCGCGACGTCAACGGCAACGTCGTCTACCGCGATCCGCGCCTGCAATAATCTGCCGGTCATCCCTCGGTGGCGCGGCGCAGCTCCTCAAGCCAGGCGCGGCGGGGCACAGAGGTCGCGTCCACGAAGATGTGCGCATAGTCGAACGGCTCCGGCCGATAGCCCGCGTCGAGGATGAGGTTGATCAGCGTGCATCGGCCGTCGCGCCCCTCGCGATGATCGCGCGCCTGCAGGCCGCGAAACGCGCCCGTCTCGAGGTTCACCCAATACGAGCGCTGCGCGGCGGGCGTGCAGATGCGCAGGAAGACGTCGCGCGCGGCGATGGCGCGCTGGATCTCGGCGGAGAGGTCGGAGCCGGCGGCGAGCTGCTGCGTGTCGAACCAATAGTCCACGCCCCAGGCGTCGAACCCGGCGCGCACCGCTCGTTGTCGTCGTGGGCGTGGCTGATGAACACCTTGCCGTTGCCGCGCATGCCTCGCTCCTCCTCACGCTGGCCGGTTGCGGGCTGTAGCATACCCCAACCGCGGGGAGCGATGCAACGCGAAGAGTAGAGTCGGGCAGTGGCGCGTCATGCGAGTTCCGGCTGGGCTACTTGCGCTCGCGGGGCACGGGCCGGCCCGCCAGGGTAGCGGCCCGTGCGGGCGGCATATCGCGCGCCGAAAATCCACCCAGATCTCGCATCCTGCCGCCAACCTGGACTCCCGTCGACTCGCGAGGCAATGTGTGGTCTGCTGACGCGGGGTTTAGTGCGTCGTCTTGCCCGCATTGGCGTCGAGATCGGTCACCGCGAGGACCGAGATGCTCAGGGTCAACCCGCTTGCTGCGGCGGCGACCAACACCGGGCTTGGCACCTCGCACCCGCCCTGCTCCTCGAATTGCGTGATGCTGATGAGCAGCTCCGCCTCGAGGCCCGTGCGATCCAGCGCGGCCAGAGCGGGGGCCATGCTCGCCAGCGTCGCCGACACCCGACTCGCCGTCTCGTCGTCTAGGCGGCTCCCCTCCCATTCCGCCAGTGGATACAGCCAGACATCCTCCTGTTGTCGCACGCGCCCACTTCGAGTGGCAGGCGTCCCGCGGAGACCGTGGAAAGGGGGCGCCGTGCCGAGGGTGCGCGTCAATACATCACGAGGTGGCAGCCTCCCAACCAGCCGGAGGCCCAGCGTATTGCTGCCCATATTCCGGGCCTCTCTTCCTGATGGCGTCAATATGTCATGGCGTCGATACGTCGTCGATTGCGAGGAGCAGGCGCGCCACCGGTAGCCCTTGACTGTCCGACAGGAACGGCCGTGGGGGAATAGACTCCGAAGGCAGCGACCGCAAATCACAACTACTCAGCCAGTTCCTGTATCTGCCCGCGTTTCAGGGTGACGAGCACTTCAAGCCCGGAATGAGGGTAATTCGGCAAATATCATAAGGCCGCGGCACCCGGGCCCGCCGTCATGCCTTCGTGCGCTCGCGCTCCGGCGGTGCCGCGGCTCGCCGCCCTTTGCGCCCGTTCGCTCCGTTCGCGGCGCCGTCTGCCTTTGCGTCACTTCTCGCAGATGCAGCTAGCTCATCCACCTCGCGCAGCCAGAGCGCGGCGCTGGCATCGCTTGGCATGCGCCAGTCGCCACGCGGCGAGAGCGCCACGGAGCCGACCTTCGGGCCATCGGGCATGGCGGAGCGCTTGAACTGCATCGCGAAGAAGCGCTGATAGAAGACGCGCATCCAGCTCACAATCTCTTCCGGCCCATACACACCATCAAAGGCCTGCCGCGCCAGCACGAAGATCTTGCGCGGGGAGAAGGCATGGCGCACGGCGTAAAAGAGGAAGAAGTCGTGCAGCGCGTAGGGGCCAATGGTTGCCTCGGTCTCCTGCGCGAGGATGTCCCGCGCCTCGCCACCCAGGGGTAGGAGCTCCGGCGTGATCGGCGTCGCCACGATGTCGTGCAGCACCGCCGCCGTCTCACCGCCAAATAAGCTCTCGGCGCACCACTCGACGACGTAGCGCACCAGTGTCTTCGGCACACCCGCATTGACGTGGTACATGGACATGTGGTCGGCGTTATAGGTCGCCCAGCCGAGCGCCAGCTCGGAGAGGTCGCCGGTGCCGACGACCAGCCCGCCCACCTGATTCGCCAGGTCCATCAGGATCTGCGTGCGCTCACGGGCCTGGGCGTTCTCGTAGGTGACATCGAAGACACCTTCGGGATGGCCGATGTCGCGCAGGTGGCGTGTGACGGCCTCACCAATGGGAATCTCGCGCAACGTGATGCCCAGTAGCTCCGCCAGCCGCATCGCGTTCTGCCGCGTCCGCGACGTCGTGCCGAAGCCTGGCATCGTGGCGGCGACGATGCCCTCATGCGGCAGTCCGAGCACATCAAAGGCGCGGATGATGACTAGCAGCGCGAGCGTCGAGTCGAGCCCACCCGAGAGGCCGAGTGTCACACGCCGCAGCTGGGTATGGGCGAGGCGCTTCGCCAGGCCCGTCGCCTGGATGCTGAAGACCTCCTCGCTGGTTGCCGCCCGCCGGCCCGGATCGGTGGGCACGAACGGCCGCGCGGTGAGCTGCGGGCGAATGAGTGGGAAGGCAGGCGCTTCGCCGGGCACAGGCAGGGCGAAGGCGACACGGCGGAAGACACGTGTGGCCCGCGTCGCGGAGAAGCTGGTGTTCTTGAGGCGCTCCTCCATGAGAAGCTGTACGTCGAGGTCCGCCACCGCCATCTGCCGCGCGAAGCGGAAGCGCTCCGTACGCGCAAGCACGGTACCGTTCTCGGCTATGAGCGAGTCACCGCCGAAGACGACGTCCGTGGTGGACTCTCCGGGGCCGGACCCCGCGTAGAGATAGGCGGCGAGGCAGCGTGCCGATTGCTGCTTCACTAAATCGTTCCGGTAACCTGACTTGCCGAGCACCTCGTCACTCGCCGATGGATTGAGCAGCACCGTTGCCCCGGCTATCGCCATCTCGCCGCTCGGTGGGTTGACGGACCAGACGTCCTCGCAGATCTCGATGCCAATGGTACAGCCAGGCATGTTCGAGGCGTCGAAGAGCAGGTCCGCGCCGAAGGGGACGGGCGCGCCGTCGAGCTCAATCGTGTTCACGGGCGCCTCGTTCGCGGTCGCGAACCAGCGGTCCTCGTAGTACTCGTTCGTGATGGGCAGGTACGTCTTCGGCACGACGCCGAGCACCCTGCCGCCACTGACGAAGGCGGCGCAGTTGAAGAGCCGGCCGCCGATAGCGAGCGGCAACCCCACGACGGCGGCGATGCGATGCCGCGCGGTAGCCTTGGCGATGTGGGAGAGGGCGTCGCGGGCCGCGGTGAGCAGCGTCTGCTGATAAAAGAGGTCGGCACAGGTGTAGGCCGTCACGCCGAGCTCCGGGAACACCGCGAGGCGGCAGCCGCGAGCCGCCGCCTCGGCTAGCGCCTCGACAATCGCCCGCGTGTTGAACTCGACGTCGGCGACGCGCACTTCAGGCACAACCACCGCGGCGCGCATGAAGCCCAGCGCCGCAGGATCGAAGTTCTCTACCGTTGGAATTGCCATCTCGCGCCTCCCCGACACGCCCTCGCGCATGCATCTTAATAGTATATGGTCAGCGTGCGGTGGTAGGGTAACATCGCCGGGTCAGGCGTCTGGCTTTCGGCCCAGAGGCGATAATCAATCGCGCTTGCCGTGCGATCCACACCCCAGCGCAGCAGCGCCCTCCGAAGAAGCTCGACTGCCCATATCGTCGCCGCGCGGATCTCCACCTCCTCCTCCGAACCGGCCGGGATGAGCGCGAAGGCACCCACCCGCTCGGCGAGGGATGGCGCGTACGCCAGCACGCCGCGGGCGCGCAGGAGTTGGGGCAGTTTGTAGTCGGCGAACGCCGTGAGCCGGCCTAAGTCGGGGAAAGCGCCCCAATCCCGGCCGGAGAATGCCGCATGGAGGTCGGCAACACAGATCTGCGCACGCTTCAGGAACGGCACGAGACGTCCCTTCCACTGGGCCACATCGCGGAAGGAGGAAAACTCGCTGGCCAGCACTTTTGCCAGCGCCACCGCCCGCATGCCGGATTGGTCTATAGCCGTGGTAAACGTGCCGTTGTAGCGCTCCAACAGGACACGTCCGACCTCCCGCGCGTGCGCCAAGCGCTCGTCAAAGAGCGGAATCGCCGGCCTGCCGTCCACGGGCCTCAGAATGTCCGCTAGCTCGCTCTCTCCGAGCGCCGCCAGATAGTGAGCATCCCAGAGTGGCTTGCCTTCCTCGATGGCGCGCGTCAGCGCGGCGGCCAGCGCGGCATAGCCGTCGAGTATCTCTCCGCGCCACTCTACCCGCCAGCGCGGCTGACCCGGCAGTGACCAGAAGCAGAAGTTGAGCGCGTCGAGCAGCAATACCCAATTCGCCGTACGCCATGTCCCGTCGGTCCAATGCAACGCGTCTAGCCCGGCCTGCTCCGGCCACGCCTCGCGCGCCCATCGCTCGGCCAGCGCCTCCAGCGCGGGGCGGTCAATCCGCACGAGGCGCGCGGCACGCTGAATGGCCGCCGTGCCCGTCAAGACGCCCAGATCGTCGTCCTCCGGCGGCTGGATCGTGGCGGAACGCTCCTCATCGAACCCGGTCATGGAAGGCTACTCCTCACAGACTCTCGCGCCTCGACTCTGCGCACACTACCACGAATGCGCCGACCTGAGCGCTCTTTCCCTAGTCGTCGCGTTTCCGCGCGGCACGCCACTTGCGGCTACATCCGACGCCTCGTACAATGCCGGTAAGGAGGCGATCAATGGCGACCGCTTCCGAAAGCGTGCTGTTTTACGCCACCCCCGATGAAGGAGGAGATCCCCATGCATGCCCGCGACATCATGACCCATGAGGTTATCACCATCGGCCCGGAGGCCAGCGTACAGGATTGCGCGCGGCTGCTCGCCGACTACAACATCAGTGGCGTGCCCGTGCTCGACGGCGACAGCCGCATGGTGGGCATCGTGACCGAGGCCGACATCATCGGCAAAGAGGGCGACGCCGTGCGCGATATCATGACGCGCCGCGTCGTCAGCGCCCGCGAAGACACCCTCGTCGACGAAATTGCCCAGATCCTCACCAGCAATCGCTTCAAGCGCGTGCCCGTTCTGCGCGGCGAGCGCGTCGTGGGCATCGTCAGCCGCGCCAACATCGTTCGCATGATCGCGAGCCGCTGGGTCTGTCCGACCTGCGGCGCCATCCAGCACGGCCGCGCCGCCGAGATGTGTTACTCCTGCGGCGCCGACGCCGCCCATTTCGAGCGCGAGCTTGACCCGCGCATGGAGATCACCTCCCGCGAATAACACGCGGCTCCGCGGCACGGCAACATGCCTGGTGACAGGCGCATCCAGCCTCGCTAACCACGCATTCGCGTCGTGATCATCCCGCGCCGCTCGCGTCCCATTTCCGCTCTCACCCGCAGGCGCCGCATCCCGTATCCTGGGGTCCGGCGCCTGCGCTCGTGTGCGTGTGAGCGCCGTCGTCTATCACTCCCCCGCCTGTTTACCATGTCGTCTTCGTCCTCTATACTGGGCGCGCGGCCTCAGATTGGTTTTTCGCTCAACTGCGGCCGCGCCGTCATTCTGCGCGTGCGCGCGCCCAGTGAAGGATTCGTACGAGGATGTCACACCCCTTCGGAGAAGGCGACTCGCCGCCCAATGCGTGGGACACGCCACAGGGCACGGATGCTCCGTACCCTTCCACGTTATTCTCGCCGCAGCCGCAGCCGCAGCCGGGCCAGTTTGGCGGAGGAATGCCACCATACGGGCAGCCGGTGTTCCCCTATGGCCAGACAACCGGGCCATCGCAGCCACCCTCCGGGTATGACGTGCCAACGATGGCAGCGCCGTTCGGACAGCCTCCGATGTACGCCCCACGGCCCGCGGCCCCGAGGAAGTCGCATGCTGGCCTCTGGATCGGCCTCGCCATCGTCGTGGTCATCCTCGCTGGCCTGGGAGGCGGCGGCCTTTGGGCGTTCAATGCGTACAAGGCGCCCGCGGAGGCAGCCGTCCAGTTCTGTGGCGCCCTCAAGGGCCAGAGCTACGACACAGCGTACTCGCTGCTTTCCTCAGGTCAACAGCAGAAATACACGAAAGACCAGTTCAGCCTGGGAGCCAAGACGCTCGATACCATCGAGGGCTCCGTCACCGCTTGCAAGCAGGCTTCCAGCGGCACCTATAGCTACAGCCTCGGCGCGAACACGGCCACCGTCAATGCCGTCATCACGCGCGGGAAGCAGGGCGACCTGACCGGGGCACTCCATCTCAAGAACGATGGCGGCGCGTGGAAGGTCGATGCGCTCGACACGTCGCTGCTCGGCGTCAATCTCGACGCGCTCAAGACCGCCGCCGGCTTCTGCGCGGCCATGCAAGCCAAGGACTACGGGACCGCCTATGCGCTCGTTTCCAGCGACCTGAAGGACGGCCCTAGCTCGCAGTCTGATCTCTCATCCGCCGCCGCCCTCTGGAACGGCATCGAAGGGCCGATCACAAGCTGCTCGCTGACGGCCCTCGGCGCCAAGAACAGCGACACCAGCGCCAGCATCACGGTCTCGGTCGTGCGCTCAAAGGCTTCGCACTCCGGTGCAGTGGCGCTTGCCAAGCAGGGCGACGCCTGGAAACTCACCCAGTTCGACAACGCTCTGCTCGGCCCCGATCTGACACCGCTGGTCACCGGCATCACGTTCTGCACGGCTATCCAGCAGAGCCAGTATCCGGTCGCCTGGGCGCTGCTCTCCTCGGATTATCAACAGCAGGTCTACAACAGCTCTCTTGATAAGTTCAAGCAGCTCTGGGGGCCTGGGTCCGACGGACTGACCGTGGCGGGATGTACTCAGCCACAACTTGATACGTATAAGGTGTCCGCGTCCGACGCCTCCTACGACACCGGCCTCATCTTCGAGACTCTGAGCAATCATCAGCAGCAGACGGCAACCACAACGCTCAGTTTCGTGAAGGACGGCAGTGGGTGGAAGCTAGATAACGTGGATGTCCACAAGTCGGCGTAGCCTCACCACATCGAGAGGAACGAAACACGGGCCGCCCTCGCGAGGGCGGCCCGATTCATACCGATTCCGCGTGGGATGGTGTCGATTGCGGTCGCGGCCCTGAAGAGGCCGGCGCAGGGCGCGCGGCGGGCTGAAGCCCTCACGCTCCTCCAACAACCAAAGCGAAATCGGTATCTCAATGCTTCGCACCGTCTTCCACCTATGCCGTGATGCATGCCTGCCGTGCGACGT
>CAYYCB010000081.1:8430-10669 GCA_964469715.1 uncultured Ktedonobacterales bacterium
CAATGCTTCGCACCGTCTTCCACCTATGCCGTGATGCATGCCTGCCGTGCGACGTAGTATGAGGCAGGGCAGCGGTAACCGTCGGGCCAGCGGCTGGACGGGACGGGAGGGCGACACATGACGGGCGAGCCTGGCAAAGGGGCGGAGACGCCTCACCGGGGTAGGTTGCGCGTTCGCACTATCGCCGCCCGTGTGCTCCTCGCGGCGCTCTTTGCGCTCGGCGTCTATCTCTCGGCATTCCCCTCCGGACGCGCGACGGTCAAGGCGGTGGCCCTCTTCCCCGCGCTCATCGGAGCCGGCGCATCCCCCGTGCTCAACGTCGCCGGCGATTCCGTGCGCCACTCACAAACGACCGTTCAAGCCAAGAACGGCCCTGTCTATCTCGACATTTACACGCCCGACGCGCCCACGCCGCCGCTGCCCGCCACACGCGGCGGTGTCATCGTCATTGCCGGCGTCGGCGACGAGCGGCACGAGCCACAGCTCGTCAACCTCAATTACGCGCTCGCCAGCTCTGGTCTGGTCGTGGCGCTCATCACCACACCGACGCTCATCCGCTACGCGCTCACGCCCGACGACGGCGACGCGGTGGTCCAGGCGTTCCTCGCCCTGGAGCGCCAGTCAGGCGTGGACGCACGCCGCATCGGCATCCTGGGCTTCAGCGCGGGCGGCGCGCTCGGTGCGCTCGCCGCGACGGACCCGCGCATCCATGACCAATTGGCCTACATCTGCGGTTTCGGCGGCTATTACGACGCGCTCACGTTGCTGCGTGACTTCGGCCGCCGTGCCCTGGAGGTGGACGGCAGGCTCCAGAGCTGGCAGCCGCAGGACGTCCCCGTGCAGGTGCTCGCCAACACCATCGCCGACACGCTGCCGTATGACGAGGGGCAGATCCTCTCGAACGCCTTCGCCTCGCCCATCCAGCCGCTACCGCCGGACCAGATCAGCCTGCTCTCGCCGAGCGGCCAAGCCGCATACCATCTGCTCGCAGGCGACCAGCCATCCCAGGTGGAATCGAACCTCGCAGGGCTCTCGCCCTCCATGCGCGACCTGCTCGTCCGGCTCTCTCCCAAGACCTATCTCCCCGCGATCAGCGCACCGATCTATCTCCTGCACGACCGCGAGGATCAGTACGTTCCCTTCACCCAGTCGCGTGCCTACGCCGCCGCGCTCACCACAAGCGGTCATTCGCATGAATTCGTCGAGTTCTCCATCTTCCAGCACGTCGAGGTGCGGTCGGGCCTCGGCCTTGGCCCACTCCTCAAGGACGGCTCATCCCTGCTTGGCGTGCTCGTCACCCTGCTCCGTTCGGCGTCTTGAGGAGGGACGCGAAGCGATGCTGCTCATCCTGATCTGGCTCATTGAGGGTGCGCTTGTGGGCCTCCTCGCTCTCGGCGCACGCCTGCGGCCTCCTTCCTGGGGACCGCGCGGCTGGCTCGTCATGCTCGCGGTAAGCTGCGGCGGCGGCCTCATTGGCGGCCTCGTCGGCATGCTCCTGCTGGGCCGCCTGCAAAGCCCCGCAACTGCCCTCTGGATTGCGGTCGCCGCCGTCGTTGTCTCACCGCTTGCGCACGCACGCCTCAGAGGCAGAGCCCGACACGTTCAGGATTGAGCCGTGTCGAGCCATCGCACCATAAGCTCCTCGTCCAGATATGTCCCGTCGGGCAGTTTCAGCGCGTGCCGCTCCAGGCCGTAGAGCTCGAAACCCATGGTGAGGTACAGCCTGCGAGCGGCAACGTTGCTCGTGACGACGCTGAGGTGGATCTGCTCGACGCCAGGGACCGTGCGCACGAGCTCAAGGGCACGGCTGAGCAGCGCGCGGCCTATTCCCGCGCCACGAACCTCAGGCGCGGTGTACATCCCCCAGATGATGCCTTGGTGCCGGGCCTTGGAGGAGGTCTTCCGGCCGAAGCCGATCATTCCCACCAGAACGGCATCCTCAAAGGCGCCGAGGATGAAATCGTTGGGTGAAACCGCTGTCTCACGCAGACGATCAACGGCCTGTTCGAACGGACGGCCCGCTTCCTCATCGTAAGACATGCCGAAGGCGTCTGGATGATCGCGTAGGGCACGCAACCGCAGCGCCAGGTAGGCTGACGTGTCCGCCTCCGTCAGTTCGCGAATCTCCATTGCCTGATGCCGATCTTCGCATGGCACGCGCACGAGTTTCCCCTCGCAAGCCACTCCCGCGTTTCCGCCGCTCGCCTACTGCGCGGGCCGCTCACCGGCCCTGCGCATG
>CAYYCB010000081.1:10769-11903 GCA_964469715.1 uncultured Ktedonobacterales bacterium
AGGAGCGTCCGCCACACGACGCGCCAGCGGCCGCCCCTGTGATGCAACACGAACGTGTCGTACCCGACTTCGTGAAGCGTCTGGCTACCCATCTCATATTCGATGGCGAAGTGGTAGGTGGCGACGGCGGTCTCGCCCCAGATACGGATGGAGACGTCAGACTCGTGGTAGTCGCGTACCGTGGCCCGATCCACAAACTCGCGATAACTTGCGATAGCGGCGGCCCGCCCCTCGGTGCGCTCCTGGTAGCCCGGTTGGACGATCACCACGTCGTCGTCAAGATATGGCGCCAACTCCTCCCAGCGGCCCCGCGTCCACGCCGCGTTGATGCCGGCCACGACGCGCCATATCTGCTCGCGCGCCTGCCGCTCGTCGCCGAGCAGATCCAGCGTCCGCACGACCGCCCCATGCCCTGCCTCGGCGGCGAAGTCGCGCGCCGTTTTGCCGCCCTCCGCGCGAGCATCGGGATCGGCGCCCGCGTCGAGCAGGAGCCGCACGAGCGCGAGATTGCCATTCTGTGCCGCGCCGTGTAGTGGGGTGAAGGCGCCACTCTGGGTGGCGTTCACGTCCGCGCCGTGCGCCAGCAGCGCCCGCACGAGCGTGAGCGGCGCATCGCCTGCGACGGCCGCATGCAGCGGCTGATTCTCCAGCGAATTGCGCGAGCGCGCACCTGCCTCCGCCCCGGCGCCAAGCAATACGCGCACCGCGTCCGTCTGACCGAAGTGCGAGGCGAGATGCAGCGCCGTCCAGCCGTCGGGACTATACGCCAGGGCCTGCGTCCCGTCGCCGTCCAACAGGTCGCGCACGAGGGACGCCTCTCCAAGAGCTGCCGCATCGAATACGTCTGGCGGCGCCCCGTTCTCGCGCAGCGCCTCCACCGCTGCCGCATGGCGACGATAGACTGCGGTGAGCAAGAGGGACGTGCCATCCACATCCCGCGTTTCCGCAAGTGCGGGATTGCGCACGAGCACAGCGCGCACCGTCGTCGCGTCACCTGTCTTCACAGCAGCCAAGAGCTCGTCGCGCAGTGCCACGTCTGAAGCGCCGGCCATGTGGCCCTCCTCGCCCGCGCGGCGAACACTGAGCCGCGCCTGTCAGGCAAGGATAGAACACTTGGTCTACGGTGTCAAGCGG
>CAYYCB010000082.1:0-11849 GCA_964469715.1 uncultured Ktedonobacterales bacterium
GACCCGCACGTGCGCATCTTCCAATCCCGCCCGCGCCGCGAGGGTGCGTAACTCCTCGACGCTATAGGCCCGGCGAACTGAGGTTGGAGCGTCGTGGCGGGTCATTGCGCTCATGCGCAATATGCGCGTTAGGGCATAGGCCCCGTAATAGGCGGACAGTGATCGCTCAATGTCGAAGACGAGCACATGCCGGCCGACGCGCCGCAGATTCCGGAGCAGCTCCACGGCGGCTGGCGGCTCGAAATGATGCAGCGCTAGTGTGCAGAGGGCGATGTCAAATGAGCCTGGCGGATAAGACAGCGCCAATGCGTCCTGCACTTCCGCGGTCACGTATGGAACAAGTTTTGCACGCTCGCGTGCCACCGCGACGATCTGCGGGCTAATGTCCGTCGCGACAATGTGGGCTTCGATTCCCTGCCGGCTCGCCCACTGCGCGATCGCGAGAGGCATATCCGCGGAGCCCGAGGCCACATCAAGCAGAGAGAATTGTCGCATGTTGCGCTGGCGCACGTAGCGCGCGATCGCGCGGACGGTGAACGCGCGCCAACCGAGGATGCCGTTTATCAGGCGGATGTCGCCTAGGTTGCGCGCCAGCGACACGGGGTCGAACGTTTCCTGGTCCAAGAGTTCACGAGCAGCCGCGTCACGCTCGCGCATGTGTCGCGCCTCCCAAGTGTGGTATTCGCCCGGGCCGTCTTCGACTACCCTAAGTATAGCCGCCAAACGGCAGCGGGAAGACGCCACTGCTGCGAATGCCAATCTCGGTCGAGTTCGGCCGAGGCCGTGGTCTAGTGTGGCGTATTGGCTACCATCCCGATTTTTCCTCACTCTGGGATACGAACACGCGACGTAATCGGATGGATGGGTACGATTGTCGACCGCCGGCTGTCGGGATGTCGCAGATCCTCACGCGCTCTAGGATGCGTGGTACAACACCTCTGGAAGAGATCGAGCGTCATTCGAAGGGAAGACCATGCCACACGAAAGCTCGCCTGCACGCACCATACGGCTGGCGCCCGATTGGCTTCCGAACACCAATCACATCGGCCTCTACGTCGCACATGCCCTCGGCTATTACGCGGATGCCCGGCTGCGTCTCGACATTTTGGCTTTTGATGGCGAGGCGATGCCAGATCGAAAGATCGTCACGGGCGAGACTGAGTTTGGGCTCATGCCGCAACAGAGCATCCTAAGTATGCGCGCCCGCGGTGTCGATGTGGTATCTGTGGCTGCGCTCGTCCAACCGAATACGACGACGCTGGCGGTGCGTTCCGACTCAGGTATCACGCAACTCGCCGCTCTCGCCGGGCGTCGCTATGCGAGCTACGGCACGAAGTTCGAAGTGGCGATGGTAGAGCATATGATCCGTGCCGGCGGCGGATTGGATGGACCTCATGTCGTTCCGGTCGAAAAACTCGATATTCTGCCTTCGTTGTACACGGGCGACATTGATATTCTATGGGGATTCTTTGCCTGGGAGGGCATCCAGGCCGAGTTAGCCGGCGAGGAACTGCGCCACTTTTTCGTCGCTGAGAGCGGCGTCCCGCACGAGTATTTCCCGCTGCTCTTTACCACCCGTGAATTTATCGGACGTGAGTGGGAAACTGTAAGGGACTTTGTCCGCGCTACCATGCGCGGCTATGCGTTTGCCGCGCAGCATCCTGACGAAGCTGCCGAGATCTTCCTCCGCTCGACCCGCCGCGACACTTTGCCGGCCCATCCAGAAGACCTGGTGCGGCGCAGCTTGGCATGGCTTGCCCCACGGCTCAACGGCACACTCGATGGCCGCCCGCTCGACCGTCCGTGGGGTTGGCACGAGCCGTCGCAGTGGGCCGCCTTCGCCGATTTCATTCATACGCTCGCGAGCGAGCAAGGCCTAACCTTTCCTTTGGCAGATGAAGCAGCCAGCGGATACACGAACGAGTTTGTGACAAAATAGGCGACGTGCCGAGCGGAACCGATTGACACGACCGGCCGAACGTCGTAAACGCTTGCCCCATCCGCGCGCAGCGTGTATACTCACGAGGTATGCCTTGTAGCCTGCGCGCAAACCCATGCCGCCCGTGTGTGGCGCGCGCGGACCGGTCATGAGAGGAATCGCCGCATGAAGGTCATCCTGTTGCACGAGGTGCCGCACCTCGGCAAGCCAGGGGATGTCAAAGAGGTTGCGCCGGGTTACGCTCGCAACTATCTCCTGCCTCGCCAGCTCGTGACGCTTGCCACGGGGACCGCGCTCGCCAATCTCCAGCAGCGCGTCGCCTCGGTTCAGCGGCGTGTCGAGCAGCAGCGGCAGGCCAATGATGAGCTCGCGCAGCGCATCAACAACGTCGTGCTCACCTTTGCCGTGCGCGTCGGCCAGGGTGGTCGTCTGTATGGTTCCGTGACGAACCAGAACATCGTAGATGCCTTGCAGGAGCAGGAACATCTCACGGTGGACCGCCGCCTCGTCCAATTGCGCGATCCCCTGCGCCAGCTCGGCGATTTCGAAGTTGGTGTGCGCATCGCGTCGGGCGTCGAACCGAAGCTCAAAGTTCACGTCGTCTCCGCCGACGCACTCATCGGTGAAGGCACGGAAGGGGCTGAGGCCACGCCGGTGACGACCGACGAGCCTGTCGAGTAGATCCGGACATCAAACTGCCGTTGCTGGGGGCGCCTAAGGCGCCCCTTTTTGTTGTTGATGCGTGCTCAATGGAATAGAGGGCATGCATTCGGGATAACCATTGACGCCCGTTTACGAGCGGTGAGGTATTCCCTCCGTTCGATTGTCTGATGAGCCTCCGCATGCGCGATATCATGCGGTGACGGCGCACAATGATGCGGCTCTGGTCATGCCGAACAGGGACACAAGAACCCTGAATACAAGCTTATCCAGCAAATTGGCATGGAAGATGCATTTCTGAAAGTGGTGATGCCTCCCAGGTTGAAGAAGGATGATCCTCTATGTCGATGGACCTGACGCAGCTCAATCAGCAATTGCCGATTCGTGTGGCGTCGCCACAGCTAGTAGCGGCGAATCACATCCTTGCGCTCTCCTCCGCCGAGCTCCAGGCCCTGATTCAACGGGAGGTCGCGGAGAACCCCGCCATGGAGATGGAGGAGGTTCCTGTCTGCCAGCAGTGTGGGCGTCCACTTCAGGGTGGCTACTGCCCGAACTGCCTGAACCCGTCGAAAACTGATCCACAGCAGGCGGCACAAGAAGCTGGCGATTTCGGCGACGACGGCGTTTGGCAGCGCCGTGGCACCCTCGGTGGCGACGACGAGGAGTTCGATCCCACGACGCGCGTCGCGGCACAGATCAGCCTCCAAGAGCACCTTACGCTCACCCTGCAGGCCCAATTCCCCCTCGAAGACGGCCCGATCATCGAGTTCTTGGTCGGCAACCTGGACGAGGATGGTCGCCTGCGTTGCGACGTGGATGAAGTGGTGGACCTGTTCGACATTGACCCTGAGCATGTCGATCAGATCATCACGGCGCTTCAGGCGATGGAGCCAATCGGTGTGGGCGCCCGCGATCTGCGCGAGTGCCTGCTCATCCAGCTGAACTTCCTTGAGTCGCAGGGGATACATCAGGCGTTTGCCCGCGAGGTCATCGGGCGCTACTTGCAGCAGCTCAGCGAACACAAGTATGGACAGATCGCTCTCGCGCTTGGCACAACCACCGATACCATCCACGGCGTAAGTGAGTTCATCAAGCGCAATCTCAATCCCTTCCCCGCGCGTGGCTACCTCGGCAACAACCTTTCGAGTGGAGGCGAGAAATCGCACTCCGTACTTCCGGACGTGATTATCAACAAGCGGACACTCGCCGACGGCAGCCATGTCTATGACGTGGAGGTGGTCGAGTCCAAGCGTTTCTACCTCCAGCTCAACCCGTCGTACTCGCAGCTCTACAGCGAAATCTCGGCACGGCAGGCGAGCTTGAGTGAAGACGAGCGGCGCCATATCCAGCAGTACGTGTCGCGCGCTAAGCTCTTCATCTCAAACATCAACCAGCGCCGTCAGACGCTTACCAAGATCACGCGGCATATCGTGGACCTCCAGCGTGAGTTCCTTGACCACGGTATTCGCGCTCTTGCCCCGCTCACCCGTGCGAAGGTCGCGGCGGATTTGGGCATGCACGAATCTACGGTGAGCCGCGCGACGGCGGCAAAGTTCGTCATGTTGCCAACCGGCGAGGTCATACCCTTCAGCAACTTCTTTGTGGCGAACCTGGGGGTCAAGGATCTCATCAAAGATCTCATCGACAATGAGTCCACGCCCCTCACCGACCAGGAAATTGCCGACATCCTCTGCAAGAGCGGCATCGAGGTTGCGCGCCGAACGGTCGCGAAGTATCGCGAGCAGCTTGGCATCTTGCCGTCCACGCTGCGCTAACTGTTCTGGCGCTACAGTTTGCACGGGGATCTCCGATAGATCCCCGCCGGTCACTGATGGTCGGCGGCGCGTCGTGGCTGTGCGAGCGAACCCGCCGGCCAGAGCTCAATATGGTCTCCTGCCAGATGCACGCGAGCGCGTCCCCCGAACTCGATTGCCTCCAGAAGCGCCTTCGGAACCTGCAAGCGGCCCGCACCGTCGATGATGACTGTTTCTTCGCCTGCCTCGGCGTTCAGCACTTCTGTGCTCGTGCGGCCATCGCGGATGGCGACCGAACGGTCAAGCGCGTCGGCAACCATTTTATCGTGTGTAACCACGATCGTGGTCAGCCCAAGCTCATGATTGAGGCGCCGGAGCAGCCCAAGCACGTCGTGCGCCGTCGCACTGTCGAGCTCGCCCGTCGGCTCGTCCGCCAACAAGAGGATGGGATCATTCGCCAGGGCCACGGCGAGAGCGCCTCGCTGCTGCTCGCCGCCGGAGAGTCGCTCAGGCCGGTGACGCGCCTGCTCGCTGAGGCCGACCATCTCAAGCAGTTCCTGTGCCCGCCGCTTACGCCGGGACGCTGGATAGCCAGCGACCACCATCGGAACCATCACGTTATCCAGCAGTGATAGGTCGCCCAACAGGTTGCGGCCCGACTGCTGCCAGACATGCCCGACGATCTGACGGCGATACGAAAGACGCTCGCGCCCAGAGAGTCGCGTGAGATCCATGCCTGCTACCTGGCAGCGCCCAGCGCTCGGGGCATCAAGTCCTCCGAGGATGTTCAGCAGTGTGCTCTTGCCCGCCCCAGATGGTCCCACGAGGGCAAGCATCTCGCCGCGGGGCACACGCAGCTCGAGCCCTTGGAGCGCCACGACTTCCAGATCGGCTGCTCGATAGATCTTGACGAGATTATGCGCCTCGACAATTGCCTCAGCCATGCCGCTCATTCCCTCCATCGCCTGGCACCCGCAGTCAGTGTTGGAAGATCCCAGATCGTCTGCTAGTCTTCGCCGATGCGGAGTTGCTTGCTAATTCCTGTGCTCGATGCCGCGCGAGATGCCAATATGAGAGCGAAGGCGAAGGCGAGGAACAACGCTGCATAGAAGATCCCCGTGTGCGCCAGGTCGAACGTGAGTTGGTACGCCGGAATGCCCAACTGACTTGCATCCACTGTGGTGTCGCTAAATTGCAGGAAGGGCAACACCGCCGACGACAACAGCATGCCGAGAACGGTGCCGCCGATCAGTCCGAAGACGTAGACGACGAACTGCTCGCCTAGCAGCACAGATCGCAAGTTGCGCCGCGACAGGCCCAGTGTACGAAGGATCGAAAACTGCGTTACGCGCTGGCGCGCGGCCATAACCGTTTGCGCCACCGTGCCGACGATAGCCAACAAAGCGGCCGTGATGGCGCCGATGAGCAGGAGACCGCGAATGCCGGCTGTCACAGGATTCCGAGCTTGGTCGTTAAGCGCAGACGCCAGGCTGTCTATGCGTTCCACGTTCAGGTCGTATTTAGCGTTCTCGATTGCCTGAATCAAGGCGGCGTCCTGGCTTGTACCGCTCGTTCTCAGCCAAAACTCGTTCGGGCCGAGCGTGCTGGCGACGTTATCCTGAGTCGTGCTGATTGCTCTGAAGACATCGTGAGAGTCCACAACGACGAAACTGCCTTCGGCGCGACTGGGGTACAACGTGGGGAAGTCGGTGACTATCCCTCCTACCACGAATGGCAAGCTGGAGAATAGAGAGTCCGCTGGCACCAAGGCGAATTGATCGCCTACCGTGATGTGGTGCTGCGCCGCGAATGCCGAGCTGACGAGCGCCCAGAGCCTTCCAGTGCTACCAGAACCGCCGTCCTCGTGTGCTTTCATATCGCTCAGCAATGTGGTCAGAGAACGAGAGGCGTAATCGTCCCGCCAGGCATGATCCGCGAGAGCGGTACCGAAGTTCGAGGGATCGATTCCCAGCACATCCACCTGGTTGCCGCCCTCATCTGAAGGCGTGCGCGCTTGGGAGCGAAAGATCGGGGCGACTCCCTCAACGCCAGACAGCGCGGCGAGTTTTCGCGAGATGACGTCAGCGGTGGTTCCATTGAGGCCACCCAGCTCCGTCAAGCGGACGTCACCCCCTAAGCGATATGCAGCGCGGTCGCGGCCGTTCGCGCCCAGTGACGCATCGAAGCTAAGCGCAAAGAGACCCAATCCGACAGCGAGCGCCAATAGCAGCATCATGCGTGTGTAGCGTGCCGGGTTGCGTTCCAATTGAGCCATCGCCAGCAGCGAAGTCGCCCCTTTGCTCCGGCTGGCCACGCGCGCGCAGAACGCGGCGGCAAGAGGGAACACACGCAGTATGAGGAGCGCGCCTGCCAGCAGCAGGAGCCCCGGTGTCATCAATAAGAGAGGACTGGTGCCGCCGCCCGCAAGCACGCCACGCGTCTGAGTGCCCCCAAATTGTCCCAGATCAACAAATCCGACGAGGCAGAGTCCCGCCAACGCGACATCGATGTAATAGCGCCGCCAAAATGGCGTGCGCGTCTGGCGGCCCTGCTCTCTGCGTTGGGCGAGGATATCGCTGCGTGCTGACTGCCAGGCAGAGAACGCGACCGCGCCGATACCCAGCACCGCCGCCGCTATCGCAGGGAACAACACCGTGCTTGGAGTCGCGATATGCGCCAGGTAAGATGCCTGCACACCCGAGTTGCCTCCAGGGTTGCCAGGGATGAGCCAGCGCACGAGCGCGAGTGCCAATGCGACCGCCAGGAAGGGGCCAACCACTACGGCGAAGAGCGCCACCACGACCGCCTGCGACGTGAATGCGCCCACCACTTGCATCCCGCTGGCGCCGCGACTCTTGAGCATCGCGATCTCTTGCCCTTGTCCCTCGACCAGGAGTGCTCCCATGCCTGCAATGAATATGAGGGTGAGGCCGATGACCTGTGCCACGATCATGTAGAGCGGCAGAGCGAGCAGCGATTGCTGCGTACCAATGTCGCCTATGATGTGATCCAGGTTCGTGCCTGTCGTCAGGTTGGTCACGCCTGGAAGAGCCGCCACCTCTCCACTCAGACGTGCCTTAAATTGGCTGATCCCATTGGCTGCGGATACCATGCTGGAATTGTCGAGCTGATCGGCACGCGTGTAGTACACCCAGTTCTGTCTCATGCTCACGGTCTTCAGTTGCGCCAGCGGACCGAAGAACGTGTCGAAAGACACAAGCGCCGGGTAGATTATCACGTTGGCGTCGCTGCTCAATGAGAATGAGAGCCCGTTCCAATAAGGGTCCTCAGGGTCTACTGGCTGCCAGATACCCACAACCTTAAGGGTGAGCTGCTGAGAGTGGTCGCCGAATTGATTGACAGCTAGGTTTTCACCCACGTTGATGTTGAGATTGTCCGCCATTTCCTTCGTTAGAGCGACGGTACCCTCACCATCCAGTCCAGGGCTAGGGAGCGCTCCAGAGAGGATGCGCATATGTGTGGCTGCGGCGGCATAGTCGAACGCGCGAAATGTGAGTTGGGGGGTGGCAGCACTCGCCGGATCGAAGGATAGCGATCCGACGCGCGATAGGAGCGTGCCGCCGGAGGTCACATAGTAGTTGGTCACGGGCTCGGTGAAGGCGCCCAGGTATTTACGCCCAAGCGAGGTCACATAAGGATTCGCGGCGTCGCGATACGCTGCGGCGATACGATCATTGTCTATGTGCACTTGCACGTTGCGAGTTTGGGGAGCGCTTGAGGCGAGCGTCTGTTGCAGTTGGATGCCTGCCACCAGGGAATCGTAAAGCGGTACGGTGCACAACAGGACAACCGCAATAAGGATCCCTCCCGCCATGCCGGCCAAGAGCCGCCAGCCTCGTGCGAGCCGGAATATTGCGAGTCGCAATGTCGACGACACCCCAGGAGCCCTGCCGCGTCCTCCCCGACGCCCATCTTCCGGGATCCGCTGCCCCGCCGCCCGTTCTTCTCGCACACTCGCCCCACCTGTGGCAAACCGCAGCCCCATTCGGCGCTCCTCGTCGTCGGACCTATGGTCGTCACCCTTAGGACGCACCCTTTGTTACGTCCATACCCATCCTATTCTCTCATGCCGGGCAATGCGGAGTAGTTGTACTATTCGGCTCCATCGGTCGACCTCACGATCTTGCGCGGACGTATGACAAAGCCGCCGGTTGGAGTCCGGCGGCTTTGTAGGATGTGGGCAAGGGGACCTAGATCGAAATGGCCGCCCTGTGCGTCATATTGAGCGCCTGCTTGAGCATGTCGAACGCGCGGTCTTTGTCGCCCCGGCGCTCGTAGAACTGAGCGAACTCGCTGTAAGTGGCGCTCAAGTGATCTGGCGCATGCACCGGCTTCAATAGCTCGATGGCTTCCGCGAACATGCGCTCGGCATTTGTCGTGTCGCCCCGACGCTCGCGTACCTGCGCGAGTGTAACCAGCGTCTCTGCCCGCTGCACCGGATCCTGCGTCACATCAGCCTGTTCGCTAGACTCCTGTGCCGCTTGCTCGGCCTCGTCGAGCCGATTCTCACGCAGATACAGCGCGGCCACAGCGCGCTGCCCCTCGGCGATTCCCGCCGCATCCTGCTGCGCGACGGCGATGTCGCGAGCGGTTTCGAGCTCGCGCAGTGCCGCTTCTACATCGCCAGACTGTGCCAGCGCTCGGCCGTACTGCGAGTGGACGGCGGCGATCTGGCGTCGGGCGCTGGCCTCGTCATAGGCCGCGACGCTGCGTGTGGCGTAATATCGCGCGGAGGCTACATCGCCTCGCGCGGCGGCGCTCTGGCTCATCCCAGCGTAGGCTAGTGCCATGGATCGCGGGTTGACGGCATCCTGCGCAGCCTCTGTTGCCTGCTGCAGGTATCGCACTCCCTCATCCTGGCGTCCAAGTTGCCGCGCGGAGTTGCCCAATTGGAGCAACACATTCATGCGGAAGAGTGGATCGCGCACGGTTCCGTCATCTACAGCCTGTAAGCAGCGCGCGAAGGTCTCCGCTGCAAGCGGGTAGCTCTGCAGGTGTGCATAGGCCGTGCCGAGCTCATACCGCATGCGCTCGGTGATGTCGTGGTCCCCCGTCCGCTCGGCCACACCCAGCCCGCGCTGTGCGGCATCGCGGGCTTCGTCCGCCCGGCCGACCAAGGTGTACGCGCGTGCCAAATGAAGGAGCACCTGAGCCTGCTCGCGTGCGCCGGAGGCTCGTGAGTTCAGGCGAGAGAGGGACTCGATGGCATCGTTCACCGCCTCAGGCCGGCCGTCACCCAGAAGACGCTGCGCCTCCAGGAGCCGCCAGTCCCATTCGTCGCGCTGCCTGTCTGCGCCGGAGTCTCGTCGATCACCCGCTGATGAAACGACGCGCGGTTCTTCACCGTCGCCCAACAGATCGGTAACAGGTACCTGCAGCCTCTCCGCCAGTTTCTCTAGAGCTCCCAGAGAGGGTCGGATTTGGCCTCTCTCGACAGCGGACACATAGCTCACAGAAAACTGGCTTCTTGCTACTTCACCCTGAGTGAGGTTTCGGGCTAGGCGAGCACGCCGCAAGCGTTGACCTAATCGCACGGCCGCATTATCGCGGCCTTCGCTGGTATCTCTGGCTGGGGACTCGTTCGTGGTCAAAGTGCACCTCTTCGGGCCGCTGGCCCAACGCAGAAAGCCCGACGATGTTCGTCGGGTGCAAGATTCGGACGCGTCTCCAGAGGTGCCGCGTTTTACGGATACGGGTCATAACCGTCGGGACACCTAGATCGGCGCGATTACGGGTTTTCATCGCATGGAGATGCTTCTAGCATCTATTACTAATATGTTCATAGTGGTGCCGCCCCGCGGCTGGCGGTAAAGGCTCGCGCCCGACTCATACCGCCTCCCCCTCGCAGCGCAGCCTCCCTTCATTAAGCATCAAACGCTGGACGCCCGTTACTACTTACTGTCGGTCTCTTAGTGACATCTAAGATGCGGCGTCCCATGTGAGCTTGGCCGGCTACTGCGAAGTTGTTGGCTTCCCTTGGTCGCATGGGGCGCTGATCCCTGCGCCATCTAAGCTCCAGAAACAAAAATATTCCGACGTATCGCCACAACACGCCTCCTGCTTGTATAGTGCGAGTGGAAGATGAAGCCGTGGCAGATGACGTTCGGAACATCTTGCATTCACGATAGATTGTAGTCGTGTCAATATGCTTAGTCAAGAGTAGCTCCATGTTTCCTATGTGCTCGGTTAGCCGCAATTAGTATGAAGATTTCTTGTGCTAGCGTGGTTATGGGGATTAAATCCGGTCTATGGCAAAACGCCGTTCTATCTATACCGTGAACGTTAATCCTCATTCACGCTAATCCTTGCTGCACTTCACCCCGATCGTGGTGCCACGTGTCTACTGCCGTAGCAAGCCGCGATTCGTTCGCCGATGGTCTTCTTCGGCAGCATTCACCGACACTCTACGTGCCGACCAGTGTAGGATGGATGAGCGAGTGGCCGAGCGCGTATCTGGGCGCAGGGAATGCTGGAGGAAGGGACGCCTCTGCTCTGTCAATTCTGTCAATCGCGGTGTGATATATTGCTGCGATTTCGCGCGCCTCGCATCGTATACTGTATGCGTCGCGAGCCGATGAATGCCGCGAGAAGATGAACCAGGAGCGAGGGCATGGCGGGCAGCAGTCGCCCAGTGTATACGACGGGGATCGGGCGTATTCCTCTCTGTAGGCGATGTGGTGAGCCGCAAAACGCATGTCGGTGCGCGGACCAAGGAAGTGCGCGCTCTTCGCATCCGGGACTAGTGCGCGATGGTTGGGTGCGTGTGGCACGCGAGCGGAAGGGGCGTGGCGGCAAAGTTGTGACATTGGTAAGCGGCTTACCTGAAGACCCGGCGGAGATGGCGCAGATTTCTCAGGCGCTCAAGAAGCACTGTGCGACTGGGGGGACCGTCGAGGACGATCTCATTGTCCTACAAGGAGATGTACGTGATCGTGTCGAGCCCAAACTGGTGGCTATGGGATATCGTGTGAAGCGTGTCGGCGCGTAGGTCCGAAACAAAACCTTTCATGTGCAGCGCCTGCATTACCGCTTTGTTGCCGTTGCTTGACGGGAATGCCGCGCCGGCCATAGAATATAACGATGCGCTAGCAGCATGTGCCTTCTGGTGCGCAGGCGCGCCCAAAGGCCCGGGCGAATCAACGGTCAAAACGCGCGCCAGCTGAGGTAGAGAATATGAGCAGGAAAGACATCGCCACCGATCTCGACCGCCCTCACTTTTATTCGCAGTTCTGGATCGACGTCGCCGGCGGGAAGCGTGATGTGACGTTAGCATCCGAGCCGGCCGCTGAGACCGAGCCTGAGGACGTGGACGAAGCCGAGTTTGAGCCTGTGGTCCAGGTCGCACCCACCAAGAAGGTGGCAAAGGTCCCGGAGAAGAAGCAAGAGGCGCCACGACCGACGATTACGTCGCTTGCCGATCTGGCGAACATTGACTTGCTGATGAAGAGCTCGGCTGAGATGGATACCGACGAGGT
>CAYYCB010000083.1:0-7969 GCA_964469715.1 uncultured Ktedonobacterales bacterium
ACGGTCGACCGCTTCGGCATCGATCACGTGGTAGTCGTCGAGCACGAGGACGAACGGGCCTGGGAGCGCGGCGATCTCATTGAGCAGGGCCGAGAGGATCGCCTCGGTCGGGGGTGGCTGGGGCGATTGGAGCGCGCCGACCACCTCGTCGCCGAGATCCGCCGCGACCGTCCGGAGGGCGGCGACGAGATACGCCAGAAAGCGTGCGGGGTTGTTATCCTCCTGGTCCAGCGACAGCCAGGCGGCCGGCCGTTCGAGTCCCCCGACCCATGCACTGACGAGCGTGCTCTTCCCGGAGCCGGCCGGGGCGGAGATGAGGGTCAGCGTCCGGCCGCGGTCCAGGCCCTCGTCCAGTCGCTCGAGCAGGTGGTGGCGGGGAACGTCGCCGGGCCGGGGCGGAGGGACAAAGAGCTTGGTGACCAGCACCGGCATAGACATGAGTTGAACCCTGAAATTCAGATCGTCACCCGATCACAGGTTGTTGGCGATGGACGAGCCATGCCCTGAGCAAAGCCCGGAAGCTCCGGATATGATCTGTGCTGCCCGCGGCCATCGCCGGCGAGCGCTGCCGCCGCTTACACTTGCGCTCGACCGCATCGCGCGCCACGTTGTCCGCCACGTCCTCCCAGACGCAACTGGCCTCCACAATCTTAGCATCCAGCGTCACACCGTGCCGGCCTCAGCGCATAGAAACATTCCTCAAGCGCTCCCCGGAGTAGCGGATCTGCTCGCCATGCGCCGAACAGGCCACCCGTTGCACCACACCCCTCTCACCTCACACTCGTCGCACGCCTGCACGATGGTTGCGGATCCCTGCCCGCTGGGATAGGCTAGTCTCGTTTCAGCCTTGTCCGAGGGTCCGAACCACCCGGATTTGAGGGCACAAAAAAACCGCCCTCGCGGAGAAGGCGGAATCTGAGCGGGATTGTGCGGCTGCGTCGTCTATCGGAGGCTACGGCCGGAATCGAACCGGCGGTGAGGGTTTTGCAGACCCTTGCCTTGCCACTTGGCTACGTAGCCATAGGGAGCGGGAGACGGGATTCGAACCCGCGACCTTCTCCTTGGCAAGGAGATGCTCTACCCCTGAGCCACTCCCGCATTTTGCAATGCGTGCCGGCGCTCCCACCGGCCCTCGTGTTATACCCCATCCACAATGAGCCTGTCAACCCCGCCGCGGCAGAGCGGCCCTCCCCTGTACCGCACGCTTGCCCGATCCAGTATCATAGACGACGCGGCGTCCGCTCGTTTCTGGCCGTCATTTTGCTTCACGCCCCACGTGATCGCCCGAACAGGCGACCGCCGGCGAGGACGTTGGCGGGCAGCGCCTCGGATGGGAGAGGATGGAGGGGTCCATGTCGCACGCAGTCAGCACATTCGCAGGCGCCACCTGCACACCAGAAAACGACACGGCGCCGGACGTGGTGCGAGGACTGGCGGCTGCGTGGCGTGGGCTTCGCTGGGCCTGGCTCGTGGCACTCCTGGTGGCGCTCCTCACGGAGATCGACGCCGCGCTCCTCGGCACGCGGCTCCCCGCCACCGCCGCGCTCGTCGGATGGCTTCGTAGCGGTGGAGTCTCCGTGGCGCTGGCGCTAGCGGCGGCAGTCACGCTAACCTTGACGACGTGGTACGCCCTCCTCGCAGACGCCTACCTGCGCCGGCGTCGCGGGCGGGCGCTCGCCACCGATCATGTGCTGCTCCCCGTGCGCCGGCTGCGCCCCGAAGACCTCGTGCCGCGCTATGTTGAGGAAGTCTACGTGCCCCGACGCGACGCAGCCGACGGCACCGACGCCGACGCGCACGCGCGCTTGCAGGTCCACAACGCCGCCCATCGCGCGGATCACACCGGAAGCGGCGTGCTCGGCGTCTGCATCTTCGGCGCCTCTGGCCAGGGCAAGACCCGCCTCGCCTGGGAAGTCGCCCGCGCCGAGCTGCCCGACTGGACGCTCCTCACCTGGCCCCACGACCCGACCGCCGCGCTCGATCCGCGCCCCTTGCGAGGCAAGCGCATCCTCCTCTGGCTCGATGACCTGCATGAATTCGCCACCGCGGTCGAAGGCGCCTCAGTGGCGGACCTGCCCCGCAGGCTCTGCGAGGCGGGCGCGCTGGTAGTGGTGATTGCGACCTGCCGCGACGGCACGGACGAGCGCCACGCGCGCCGCTATCTGGGCGGCCTATTCGCCCAGCTCGACACAATCCGCCTCGCGCCCCTGACCGATGACGAGGCCGACTCCCTGGTCGCGGCGCTGCGCAAGGTCTACGTGCAGGTGCGGCGCGACCAATTCGACGGAACACCCGGCTCAATTCTCCTGGGCGTGCGGCGGCTACGCACCGAGCGCTTCCCCCACCTCTCACGCGACGCACGACGTGTCTTGTGGGCGCTTGCGCTTCTGCGTTCCGCGGGTATCTACACCTATCCCCTCTGGCGCGTCCGGCTGGTAGCCGCTGAGGTCTTCGGCCTCAGGTCCGAAGGATGGCACGCGGCGGTCGACGCCGTCGTGGAGGAGGGCTATGTGCGCGTCTGGCGGCGCGGCGCTGGGGACGAGGGCCTGCTGCGCCCGGTTAGCGCGGCCTATCTGGACGGCGCAATCCCCACCCCGCTCAACGCCAACGCCGAGCCCAGCGACGACTGGGCGGCGCTGCAAGACGTCTTCGAGCGCCACACCGACGTGCCGGGACTGCTGCGCCTGGGTACCGCTTATAACGACGTTGCGAAAGGCATCGGCCCCTTGTTCGCATACAGCCTGCGCCAGGAGCGGCAGCGCGGCATCCTCTGCCTGCGCGCGGCTCTGGAGCAGTGCAGCCTCCGCTCGGACGCCGCGGCCTGGGCAATGGCACAGATCGAATTGGGCAACGCGCTCGCGACACGCGCCGAGCTGACCGAGGGCATCCTCCGCGCCGACTTCTGGAGCCAGGCCGCCAGCGCCTACGCTGCGGCCGCCGACGTACTTGACAAGGCCGAGTGGCCGGCGCATTGGGCGCTCGCTCAGGCCGGACTGGCTCGCGCTGCCGAACAGAGCGGCGCCGAGGCACTCTTTGCCGGCGACGACGTGCGCGCGGTCGAGCGGTTCCGTGCCGCGGCGATCCACGCTAACGCCGCCCTCGAAGTCTACGCGCCCGGCTACGACCCCGTGCGCCACGCCCAGGTAGATGGCCTCCGCGCTAAAATCATGGACACCCTTTGCGCCCTTGCCGCCTGCTGACCCTAGGCCTGATCCGGCAGCGACGCCGCGAAAGCGCCGATCTCCTCCTCGCCGACGAGCACCGTGAAGGTGAGGTCGAACTCCCGCACCTCACCGTGCGCGATGGATTCCAACGTCCCCAGCTCGCGCTCCTTGCAACGGCCAAGTGTATGGCAGTTGGCCGGCTCGATAGCGACAACATAGTCACCATCGCCGAGCTGCTTCCACTCCACTAGATTCCAGAGCTGGTCGCGCCGCCAGCGGATTGCCAACCCCAGGCCCTTTCCAAACGGCAGCTCCAGGTGCTCGTTGACGATGGCCGCGGCGCAGAAGCCCTCCGCATCCGTCCGCACGTCATGCCAGTAGTTCATCTCGCTCCAGCCGGGCTGTGGCGGCCCAAAGGCACGGATGTCTGCGAGCAGGGAACGCGAGTGATCATCCTTGGGCTGCACGTCCCGATCCGACACGAGCAGGCGTGCATGCTCGTCGAGCAGGGGAAAGCCGCAATTCACGTGGTAGAGGATCATAAAAGGCGATTCCGGCCCACGATTCTCCACCCGATCATGCAAATGGATAATGCGCTCGCCCGCACGCGCCGTGATGGTTCGCGTCAGGCGCAGATCCTCAGTAAAGAGCGTCGCCTCGCGCATAGTGCCCGAGATTGTGAATACATAGTCGTCGCCCTGCCACGCCGAGGTAGCCGTCACCTCTTCGGCGGGCGTGCCGGCGATGCGCCCGTGTAGCCCCAACGCCTCTCCACCATCCACGCACGGCTGGCCCACCTGGCGCAGACCGCAAGTTGTCAGCAACCCGCCAAAGAACGACCGCCCCCAGCCCGCGCCCTCATGTTCGTAATATGTGGGCGCGACGATGCCGCTGCGGGACTTCCACACCAGCGGCACACCGCGATACTCCAGATGCGGGATGTCGAGGCAGCGATCTGGCACCACCGTGAAACGCATGCCGTCGCCGCAATTCACGTCGAGCGCGCGCACCCCAGCGGCGCGGCCTCCCTCCAACCGCGATGCCTGGATTCCCGCCACCTGCGCCATGTCGCCCACGCGGGCTAGCAGCTCGTCGCGTGTCCAGTGTCGTCCATAGAGCCTGGGCATGTCGCATCCTCCTCGGCGGTGAGGTAGTTCCAGCGTGGAGATGAGAGCGTGAGATTCGGTGAGGAGACTAGCCTGGCGGCCACCCGAGCGAGCGGCCGCCAAGCAAGTGCAGGTGGATGTGGAAGACGCTCTGCCCGGCGTCAGGGCCTACGTTCCACACGAGACGGTAGCCTCGCTCGGCGACTCCCTCCTGCCGCGCGACTGCATTCGCCGCCCGCACCATCGCTGCGAGCAGCGCGCCATCTTCTCCCTCTGGTGTATTGATGGCCGGCACGTGCCATTTGGGGATGACCAGCGCGTGCGTTGGCGCTCCAGGGTTGATGTCGCGGAAGGCGAGCACGTCGTCGTCGCTGTAGATCTGCGTGCTCGGCACCGTGCCCGCGACGATACGGCAAAAGAGGCAATTCGGGTCAAGCTCGCGCATCTGTGGACGTTCTCCTGGCACTCGGAACGGACGACTGAGGCGGACAGCAGCGCACGCCCGGCAACGACGGCGGCGTCACAGCGGAGCTAGTAGCGCACCATGTTAAGGAATTCGTCCGGCGTGGCGCCGAAGCGCTCGCGAAGATAATCGCGGCCGGCGGGGGTGAAGTAGAGCCGCGCACCGCTCGCCAGGCTGCGCTGGACTCCCGTCAACACGCGCGCCTCACCCCACAGCGGCTGGCGAAGGTCACGCACAACCCCGATCAGATGCGCCAGCGAGAGAACCGCGGCAGGCATGAGCGCCGCCGCGGCACGGGCCGCCGTTGAGCCGTCCAACCCAGCGATGGGCGCGGGCCTCAACAGGTAGAGGCTAGTGTAGGAGGTGCAGGCGATAGCGAGCGAGGCGGCCACAAGCTGGAGCAGAAGGCGGCGCGCCGGCGGCTGGCGCGGCGACACCACCGACAGGCCAAAGATGCCGACGCTCCAGCAGATCAACGCCGGGTCGCGAGCGATGGCCACGGACCAGAAGGCGACGTGGTAGACCGCCACCCACAGCAGCAGCACCGAGAACAGGTAGAAGGGGTGCATGTCCACGCTCGCCTCCCCCAGCAACGCCAGCGCACGGCGCCGCGCGGCCGTTTCCTCCATGATACGGCGCGGAGCGCCGGAGCGCCAGTCCCTATCGCGCGAGACAGCGTCGTCCCACAACCCTCTAGCGTGAAGCCGTCCTCATACGCGGTCCGGATGGGTTGAGGAACCCGCCAACTCTGCTCCAGCGCCTAGATTGCGAAGCATAACAACCCAGACGGACCTGGAAGCACATCCCTAATTGCAGGCGGCGCGCCTAGAGCGCACCGAACGCCTCTCAGGCAATGTCGAGCGGCGCCTCGGGGTCCCACGCATGTAGGAACGCGGCAAGCTCCTCTGGCAGGGGCGCGTCGAAGGCAAGCTCCTCGCCGCTGACGGGATGGGCAAACTCCAGATGGGCTGCGTGGAGGAACTGGCGCGGAGGGAGCGGAGGTTGCGGGCGGCCGTAGACCGGGTCGCCGACAACGGGATGCTGCACCGCAGCAAGGTGCACGCGAATCTGGTGCGTACGGCCCGTTTCAAGTTGCAGTTCCAGCAGTGAACGCCCCCGCGTCGTGTGCAACACGCGGAAGCGTGTGCGCGCCTCGCGCCCCCCCGAAGCGGCGCCGACGAGCGCCATCCGCTGCCGGTTGCGCGGGTCGCGCCCGATGGGCGCCTCCACCACCCCCTGGGGAACCGGCATCTGCCCCTCCACGAGCGCGAGATAGCGCTTGACCATCGCACGGTCCTTCATCTGCCCCGCCAGCGCCGCATGCGTGGGCGCATCCTTGGCGACGACGAGCAGGCCCGATGTATCCTTGTCCAGGCGATGGACGATGCCGGGACGCGTCGGATCGTCGCCGCCGGTGAGACCCGGAACCCGCTGGCGCAGCGCATCCACCAGCGTGCCCGTCGCATGCCCCGGCGCGGGATGCACGACCATGCCCCCCGGCTTATCCACCACGAGCAGGTGCGCGTCCTCGTAGACGATGCGCAGCGGCAGGCTAACCCCGGCATCGGGCGCTGCCGCGAGCGCCACCGGCGAGGTGGGCGTGCCCGCCGGCGCGTAGGTGATGGCCATGCCTTCCTCGACGGGGAGACTGGCCTTGGCGGCCCTGCCATTGACGGTGACGCTCCCCGCGACTATGGCCGCCTGGGCGCGTGAGCGCGAGAGCAGGGGAATGCGTGCCGCGAGGACACGGTCCAGCCGCTGGCCGACCAAATCAGCCGTCACGTCAATCTGAACTGGCACGGCGGAATCCATCGGCGGTGGCGTCATATGATCAGCAGGATGGCCAGGGATAGGGCGAGACATGGCGGGCATCTATCGCGTCGTCTCGACGCGCCGCCGCACACGCGGCAACGAACCGGAGGCCGAAGCAGCCCCAATGGGATCGGCCGCGGAGGCTCTACTGGCGGAATCCGCCGGAGCCGGCACGCGCGGCTCGCCACGCCACAACAAGAACGCGAGCAGCGCCACCCCAACACAGATGCCGCTGTCGGCCACGTTGAAGACCGGCCAGTCGAAGCGGATCGCGGGAATCTGGAAATGAATGAAGTCGACTACGTAGCCGCGCGTCAGTCGGTCGAGCACGTTGCCGGCAGCGCCGCCCAGAATCAAGCCGAAGGCCACTTTGAGCGCCAGGCCCGCCGAGTCCCGCGCCCGCCAATAGAGATAAGCGATCACGCCGAGCGCCAGCGCGATAAAGAGGAAGACCAGATTGCTGCCGAAGAACAGGCTGAACGCGACGCCCTTATTCTGGTCCGACTCCAATTCGAGCACATTGCCCAACACAGCAATCGGCAGCTTGTCGCTATATGGACCCGTCCCAAAATAGGAAACGACCCAGTGCTTGGTAAGCTGGTCGAGCGCAAAGAGCAGCGCGCCGGCTCCTACCATCACCAGATCGTTGCGGCGGGCGGCAGGCATACGGGTCCTCTCTATACTCTGTCTGTAGCGCGAGCGCGCGGCGACCTGTCACCGCTGCTCCATCTTGGCTTGACACTCCACGCAGAGCGTCGCATAGGGTAGTGCCTCAAGCCTGCGCGAGCCGATCTCTTTGCCGCAGTTCTCACAGATGCCGTAGGTCCCCGCATCGAGGCGAGCCAGCGCGGCATCCACCTGACCCAGAAGCACCTGCGAATTCCGCAGCACGGCCTGATTGCGCTCGGCGTCGCTCATGGCGTCCGCGTCGTCGGCCTGATCGCTCGCCATCCCGCCGGAATCGTTGAGGGGATCGGTCGAGACCACCGCCTCGTCCCCCTGCGTGCGATCATAGATATCGCCGGTCAACCGCTGGCGCTCCTCAGTGAGTCGCTGGCGGACCTCCGTCGCATCATACTGGGCCATCGTCGCCACCTCCATGCCGCACCCTACCGGCGCTGGCACGCCCCCTTGGCCTGGCCACGGGAGCGCGCAGGGATTGTATCGTACTCGCCCTAGGGTCGCAAGAGTGTTGCCGCCGTCGCCGCCCCCTGCGTCACCAGGGCGGCAGCTTCGTCGCGATGATCCGCGAGCCAGCGCAGAAGGAACCAGTGGAACGGATCGGGCCACGCCACCGGATGCCGCTCCCGCACCCTTGCCAGGGCGGCCTCTGCCCCGATGCCTTCGAGCAAGATCAGCGCTGCGCAACATACCGTGGACGAGCGGTTCATCCCCGCGTAACAGTGGACGAGCACACGCCTGCC
>CAYYCB010000083.1:8069-11844 GCA_964469715.1 uncultured Ktedonobacterales bacterium
ATACCGTGGACGAGCGGTTCATCCCCGCGTAACAGTGGACGAGCACACGCCTGCCCGCGCGCAGCCGATCCACAACCCACCCGGCCTCCTCTAGCAGCTCGGCCACGTCCATGCCAACGGCCATCTCGCCACGACACGAGAAGCGGTCCTCAGGATGCGGCCCGGCGTGTTTCACCCACGCATTCTCGATCCCGCACAGATTGAGCACATGCTCCACCTCCGGCCGGTCGGCGCGCTGGTGATGCAAGCCGCCGATAAAGAGGCGCTGCGAAACGGGACGGCCGTCGAGATAGACTGTGATCGGATCACCCGCGTAGCGCCGGTAGAGCGCCGGACGATGAGGAACGGCTCCCGTCGGCGGCGGCACAGGCGCCCAGCGGCGCACCACGCTCAGCGTCTTTCCTTGTCCTTCTCGTTCCTCAAGCGCATAGTCGCGCGCTCGCAACACGAGTTGCCCGTCGCCCAACGCGCCGGTGGAGAGCCAGAAGATCTCGCCCGTGTCCGCTTGGCGCAGATGGAGCAGGCCGAAGAGACGGCGCGTGTGCTCGTCGTCGGGAATGTTGGCCAGGTCGGCATACGGGCCAGTATGCGCCACCCATTCGGCGCGGCGGAAGCGCAGCCGAAACGGTCGGTACACGCCTTCGGCCACCTCATGGGGCCGCCCGTCGAGGATATGAGCGGTCAGCGCCGACACGAGATCAAGCGCCTGGAAGTCGAGCACGAGGTCCTTGCCGCGGCCGTTCGGCTCCTCACGGATCGCGTCAAGGCGAGCGTCGAAGAGCAGGCCGTTATGTGGAAAATGGAAGAAGCGGCTCCGCTTCAGTCGGCGCATGCGAGAGATGATCCTTGTCGGTGCGAGAAGCACTGCGTTGCGCGGAGATGTATCGAGCGCCCGCGATGCGCGACCCGATCACGACACACCGCACCGGTAGGTCGCCGGGCCAGCCACGGCAGGCGCAATCGGCCACTGATCAGTATAACACGAGAGCGGACGATCTATCCGCCGCAGGTGATTGTCCCGTGCACCCGGCCAGGCACATAACCGGAGGATGCCGGCGCCTCAAGCGCGCCGGACGGGACGTCGCTCGGCCGCAGATAGTCCACGAGCGTGTAGGAGAGACATTCACTCGCCGATGCAAGCTGAGACAGGCCATCCATCGTACCCGGCTGGTCGGCCGATCCGACGTCCACCGACGCGCCCACCACGCGCAGCGTAGCGGGGTCCACGTAGAGATAGGTGAGGTAAGGTGCGGTGGTAAGGGCGAAGCGCGCCAGCGTACGCCCTCGCCACTGCGTCAGGCCCATGCGCCACAGCTTGCCGACTTGCACATAGCTATTGCCCGCCGCGAAGAATGCTGCCACTCCTGGCCGGATTTGCGCCTCCGCTGGATAGTCCCCGGCGGCAATGCGCTGATAGACGTGCTCGCCGGCATCGTAGCGCGTCAGAGCGCCGCCCGCGATCACGTCACTATAGAGCAGATCGCCCGCCGCATCGCGCACGTCGATGCGGCCGCGCCCGCCCGCCGCATCCAAGTAGGCCTCCCAGACGTAGCGAGTACCGCCAACGATCCCCTGCGCGATGTAGTGGACCACCGTGGCGGCGGGATCAGGCGGCAGGGGCGCAGAGCTCAGATCTGGCGCGGCGTCCATCGAGAGCGTGACGAGCCGCAGCACGTCCTCCGCCGTCACGCGTGCCTGCTCGTCGGCCCCGGTCTGATCGGCGAAAGACACGTCCGCGGCGATGGAGATCGCGGCGCGGCTCTGCGCGACCGCCCAGCGCGCCCCATCGGGCACGAAGAGGACGCCGCGCCACGGTTGATAGCCGGGAATCTGCCAGGCCAGGCGCAATGGGGATGACTGCGCCCGGTAATCTCCCCAGGCGGCAAGCGCCTGTGACGACTCGCGCACATGGAGGGCTGCTACGCTGCCGGAAAGCGTCCACGAGATGTCGAGTCGCGCCGCGCCGCCGAGCGCGGCCGCGGGTGTGATGTGGGCCGAGACGAAGCGCGCGCCCTGTGGCAAGAAGCGCGGTAGCACGGGCGCGAATCCCAGGTCTTGCGCCTGCCCGTCGGCCGCGATGTGGGCGTCGATTAGTGGATTGCCCGACATGGGCTGACTCATCGACGCATTGGCCGAGCCTGCGGTCTGTTGCGGGACGCGATGGAGCGCAAAGAGCGTGAGCGCAAGCACGAGCACGGCCGCCAGCGCCGGCAGCGCAACCCAGAGAGCGGGTCGCGGCCTTGAGCGGTAAGGCGTCGCGGCAGTCGCGCCGATCAGCGCGGCGAGAAACGCCAACCGGCGAACATGGCGTGTGTGGCCGGCCCGCGGACGCAACGACTCATGGGCAACAGGGCCGACCACCTGCGGCGCCCGCGCGGCGAGCACGCGCTGAAACACCTCCGGCGACGGTTCCGATGGCGGCAAGTCCGCGAGCAGCGCGGCGACCGACCGATGATGAGCCACGATCTCCCCACAGGTCCGACAAACAGCAGCATGGCCCGCGACAGCGGAGGCCAGCGGCTCGACCAGCTCACCGTCGGCTAGCGCCGAAAGATACGGACGGGCCGTGCGGCAGGAGAGCGGACGCGACGCATTCATCGGCGCTCCTCCTTCCGCAGCTCCTCGTAGCAGCGCGCGAACATGTCGCGTGCGCGGGCAAGACGAACGGCGGCAGCGCCTGGCGTGATGCCCAGGATCTCCGCGATCTCGCGGTAGCTGAGGCCCTGCGCGCCGTGCAGCGCGAGGCATACGGCGTACTTCGGCGCCATGCTGCGCAGCGCCCGGCTGATGTGGTCTAGCTCGGCAATCCCCTCAAAAGCCGCGACGCTAGCCGGCGCGGCAATCTCGTAGGGCGCGCTTTCGCTGTCTTCGTCCCGATCCGCATCCAGGTAGATGGGAATCCCGAGGATGCGCCGCACGCGTGCTCGTTTGCGCAACAGATCCATACACAGATTCGTAGCGATGCGATAGAGCCAGGGACGCAGGCGGTCGGGATCGCGGAGCTGTTCGAGCCGCTCATGGGCGCGAATGAAGACCTCCTGCGTCACGTCGTCGGCGTCCTCCTGGTTGCCGACAAGCCGGAAGGCGTAGGAGTGGATAGCGGTGCTGTGCGCACGGTAGACGGCGGTGAGTAGCGCTTCGTCACGCGCGACCTCAACCGGCGCGCTGACCTCGGCGCGGAGCGCCACTCGCTCGCGCTGGCGCGTCACCCGCCGGGCGCCCGCAACGGACACCAGGCACAGAGATATCGTGCCATTTGCGTTCAGCCCCATCCAACGATGCCACCTTCCGCCGCGCCGCGAGGCGCGCTACCGCGTTCTCGGCAGATAGGACGCGGATGATGGCATGTGATTTACGGACACGACGAGAAAGACCTGTGAAATCGTCGGATTGGCCCCAGAGATCGAGATCCCTGAACAATCCGCGCACATCAGTACAACGAGGCGACCTATGCGCGGGAACATCGCCCACCTGGCTGATCGCTAGACGCCGTTGAGGACAGTGAGCAGGCGCAGCGATGATAGAGCCGCGTCACGTCTACCGGCAGCCCGCCTCGCGGTTAGGCGCAAGATCACGCACCGCCGCCCATCCCGTGCCGGTGCATCTTTCCTGCAGCATCCCCACGCCCTCCTTACCACAACCATGTGCGTTCACGTGATAGAGCACGGCGCCCATCCTCCGCGAAGCCACCTCGCCATGTGAAGTATAAAGCGATTGCTCTCTCAGAGCGAGATTAGCCTGCCGAAGTCCTAGCCGCCGCATCCGGCGTGGATTG
>CAYYCB010000084.1:0-11791 GCA_964469715.1 uncultured Ktedonobacterales bacterium
GCAGGAGCGAGATGGAGAGCGTTTCTCGCGTCGTCGAGCGGACCTATCGCCAGGAATCCGGCCAAATTCTTGCCGCCCTCATTGCCACCGTCCATGACTTCACGCTGGCTGAGGATTCGCTGCAGGACGCATGCATCGCCGCGCTGCAACAGTGGCCAACGGACGGCATACCGCGTAATCCGGCGGCGTGGCTCAGCGCCATCGCCCGTCGCAAGGCTATCGACCGCCTGCGCCGCGACGCCACTCTCGTTCGCAAGCAGGAAAAGCTCCAGGCGCTTGCGGACTTCGAGCGCGCGGCCGATGACCCTGAGACGAACGACACGTCCATTCCTGATGAGCGGCTCAAGTTGCTCTTCACCTGCTGCCATCCGGCGCTCATCCTCGATGCCCGTGTCGCGCTGACCCTACGTACCCTCGGCGGCCTCTCCACGCCGGAGATCGCCGCCGCGTTCCTGGTGCCCGTCCCAACCATGGCGCAGCGTCTCGTCCGTGCGCAGCGCAAGATTCGCGACGCCGGCATCCCCTATCGCGTCCCGCCGGTCCACCTGCTGCCCGAGCGGCTCGACGGCCTGCTCGCCGTCCTCTACCTCATCTTCAACGAGGGGTATGCGTCGACGTCAGGCGATAGTCTCATTCGCCAGGAGCTCTGTGCGGAGGCTATCCGCCTGGCGCGCGTGCTCGTGGAATTGCTGGCGCGCGAGCCGTCAGTGCCTGACGACCCCGAAGCGCAAGGGCTCCTGGCGCTGATGTTGTTGCACCATTCCCGGCGCTTGGCGCGAGTGGACGCGCAGGGCGATCTGGTTCTGCTTGAGGATCAGGACCGCAGCTTGTGGGACCAGGATGAAATCGCGGAAGGGATGGAGATGGTCGACCGGGCGCTGTTGATGCGCCGGGTAGGTCCATATCAGATACAGGCCGCAATCGCCGCCCTCCACGCGGAGGCGCCCACGGCGAGCGAGACCGATTGGCGGCAGATCGCCGTGCTCTATGGCACGCTCAAGCGCATGGCACCGTCCCCCGTGGTCGAGCTCAATCGGGCCGTGGCGCTGGCGATGGCGGATGGTCCCGAGATCGGCTTGAAGCTGCTTGACCAGCCGTGGCTCAGCGAGGCGCTCAGCGCCTACCACCATTTCCACGCGACACGTGCCGACCTGCTCCGCCGTGCGGGCCGGGTCGAGGAGGCCCTATCCGCCTACATCCGTGCACTAGAGCTCTGTCAGAACGCGGCGGAACGCCGCTTCCTGCAACGGCGGCTCTCCGAGATGGCGCTGCCAGGCTGAGACTTCGAAGCCACACCCTGCGCGCGTTGCGTCCGCAGCCGTCCTATGGTATACTGACCGGGTGTGCGCCGTTCACAAGGCGGCACACACAGAGTACACACGCCTCCAGATCGTTCGGGACCCTGGCGCGGGCGCTACAGCGCGGCGCTCCCCGGATGGCGCGAAGGAGGCGGAGGAAAACACCACCACAAGGGAGGACTGACAGACCGTGGCCAATGTTGCATCCATGAAACAGTTGCTGGAGGCCGGCGTCCACTTCGGACACCAGACGCGTCGCTGGAACCCGAAGATGCACCCGTTCATCTTCACCGCCCGCAACGGCATTCACATCCTCGACCTGGCGCAGACCGTCCAGCGCCTCAATGAGGCCTACGCCTTCATCCGCGATACCGTCGCCAACGGCGATACCGTGCTCTTCGTCGGCACGAAGAAGCAAGCGCAGGAGGCGTTGCAGCAGGCGGCTCACGAGAGCGGGCAGTTCTACGTCACCTCGCGCTGGCTCGGCGGCATGCTGACGAACTTCGAGACCATCCAGAAGCGCATCAAGTATCTGCGCGAGCTAGAGGCTCGCAAGGAGCGCGGTGATTTCGAGCGTCTCCCCAAGAAGGAGGCGCAGAAGCTAGAGGACGAGCGCGCCCGCCTGGAGCGGCTGCTCGGCGGCATCAAGGACATGCGCCGGCTGCCCGGTGCGATCTTCGTGGTGGACACGAAGAAGGAGCACACCGCCGTCCTCGAGGCTCGCCGCCTGGATATTCCGGTCGTGGCGCTCGCCGACACCAACACCGACCCCGACGAGATGGATTATCCCATCCCCGCGAATGATGACGCCATTCGTGCGGTGCGCCTGCTCTGCGAGAAGATCGGGCAGGCTGCCGCCGAGGGCAAGCAGCAGCGCGAGGCGGCGGCTCGGGATCGCGCCGCGGGCGAGCAAGAGCGCCGCGTAACCGAGGCGCCGGTCAGCCTTGAGGAGTTTGGCATCACCGAGGGTGAGGCCGCCACGGCCCCGGCTGAGACCACGGCTGAGGCCCCTGCGGCTCCGTCCGCGGCCGAAGAGGTCCCGGCGGAGGCCTAGCGCCTCGCAAGCGTAGGAGCCTTGAACGGTGAGGTTGGCTGGCCGCGTGTCGGCCAATCGAGGCAACTCGCCCACCTTGCCGGAAGAGTAGACCGTCGGCGGCGGCGTCCGCCGGAGCGCGCGGCACGGCCCGGTGTGCCGCGCGTTTGTGTGCCCGCGACGTTGGCCAAGGCGCGCACTCATGTGCGCGAATCTGGACAGCGCGCGTGGTAACATCTCTCACCGGGACTAACGTGCCCCCGGCGCGCACGATCAACGGCGACGCTGGGCGCGAGGAGCAAAATAGACCGCTATGGAGTACACCGCCAAAGACGTGGCGAAGCTACGCGAGATGACGGGCGCTGGATTTGCCGATTGCAAGCAGGCCCTCGATCAGGCGAAGTCCATGGACGAAGCCGTCAAGATCCTGGAAGAGAAGGGTCAGAAACGCGCCGAGAAGGTGAAGTCGGCAGAGCGGGAGACGCGCGAAGGCTCCGTCACCTCCTATATCCACCACGGCGGCAACCTGGGCGTGCTGCTCGAGCTCAACTGCAGCACCGACTTCGTCGCTCGCGGCGACGACTTCAAGACGCTCGCCAAAGAGCTCACGATGCAGATCGCGGGCACCAACCCGAAGTACATCTCGTTCGCGGATGTACCCCAGGAGACGCTCGCGGCCATGCGTGAGGCGGCCGCCAACGATCCGGAAGTGCTGAAGCGCCCTGCGGACAAGCGCGAGCAGATCGTTGAGGGCAAAGTCAAGAAGCAACTCTCGCAGCAGATTCTGCTTGAGCAGCTCTGGGTGAAGGATGACAAAACCACCGTCGGCAAGCTGGTGGACGAGGTCATCCGCAAGACAGGTGAGAACATCGTCGTGCGTCGCTTTGCTCGCTTCGCCCTTGGCGAGTAGAATACGGCGGATGTGATGACGCCGGGTATGGCATAGGGTGCGATGCGCCCATTCCTCCCCGGCGCGGATCGGGGGCGCGGCTTCCGCGCCCCCTCGCACGATCGGGAGCGCCCATGGCTTCGGGGATGGTGTACAAGCGCGTATTGCTCAAGATGAGCGGAGAGATGCTTGAGGGCAGGCAAGGCTACGGCATTGACGCCGAAGTGCTCAAGTACATCGCAGAGGAGATTGCCCCCATCAGCCGCGCGGGCGTCGAGGTTGCGATCGTCATCGGCGGCGGCAACATCGTTCGCGGTCGCACCGCCGCCTCCCAGGGTATGGACCGCGCGCAAGCGGACTACATGGGCATGCTCGGCACTGTTATCAACGCCCTCGCGCTGCAAGACGCCCTAGAGAGCAACGGAATCCAGACGCGGGTGCAAACGGGCATCGAGATGCCCGTCGTGGCCGAGCCGTTCATCCGTCGCCGCGCCATTCGCCACTTCGAGAAGGGGCGCGTCGTCATTCTCGCCGCGGGCACCGGCAACCCCTATTTCACCACCGACACCGCCGCCGCGTTGCGTGCTCTTGAGCTCCATTGCGATGTGCTCCTCAAGGCGACCAAGGTAGACGGCGTCTACGACGCCGATCCGTTGCGCGACCCCGCCGCGCGGCGTTTCCGTGAGGTGAGCTATATGCGGGCGCTCAATATGGGCCTCGCGGTGATGGATAGCACGGCTCTCTCCCTCTGCAAAGACAATAAGCTGCCCATCGTCGTCTTCGACATGAATCATCGAGGGGGCGTGGCCGCCGTCGTGCGAGGTGAGCGAGTGGGCACGATCGTACATGATTTGCCCGAGGGTGCGGACGCCGTCTGGGCGGACGAATAGACACAGGGCGCCCCCGCTCGCGCTCGGGCCGGGGATGCGGCCTTGAGTGAAGGAGCGGGTTACCACATGGCGGACGATATTTTCGCGGATGCCGAACACCGCATGCTGGGCGCGATCGAGGCGCTCAAGCGCGAGCTTGCGGCGGTGCGGACGGGGCGTGCCAGCCCGTCGCTGGTGGAGCGCCTGCAAGTGGAATATTATGGCGTGGCCCAGCCACTCCAGAATATTGCGACGATCCACGCGCCCGACCCGCGCACCATCACCATCCAGCCGTGGGACAAAAAGGCGCTCGGCGACATCGAGAAGGCCATCCAGAAGAGCGACCTCGGCCTGAATCCCAACAACGACGGCGCGCTCATTCGCATCGTCGTCCCGCCACTCACCGAGGAGCGCCGCAAGGATCTGGTCAAGGTGGTGCACAAGAAGTCCGACGAGTCGAAGGTCGCGGTGCGCAATATTCGCCGCGACGCGCACGATCATCTGCGCAACCAGGAAAAGAACAAAGAGATCACGGCCGACGACCTCAAGCGCGGCACCGATAGGCTCCAAAAGCTGACCGACAAATATACGGCCGAAATGGAGAAGGTAGCAGCCGCGAAGGAGCAGGAGGTCCTCTCGGTATAGGGGAAAGGTAGTGGCGGCGGTAGGATGGGATACGGTCGGGCGAGCGGGACGGAAAGACGGTAGGCACCATGGCAAAGGGACGGATTCGCAAGCTGCTGGGGGTGGCCGGCGCCGCGTTGGATGGCGGCGCGCGAGCGCGCGAGGCGGAGCGGCGCGCCGAGCTTGCCCGGCTGCATTTCCGCGACGGGCGGGCGGCGCCCAAGCACATCGCCATTATCATGGACGGTAATGGCCGATGGGCGACCCAGCGCCATCTGCCCCGCTCCCTCGGCCACCGCGCCGGTGTCGAGGCCCTGCGCCGGGTCGTCCAGCTCTGCCACGACTATCAGGTGCCGATGCTCACTGTCTACGCCTTCTCCACGGAGAACTGGGGGCGTCCCCTCGATGAGGTGGATGCACTCATGGGGTTGATGTGGGAGACGATCCGTACGGACGTGGATCGCCTGCACAGCGAAGGCGTGCGTCTGCGCCATATCGGGCGTATCGAGGGCCTCTCGCCCGACATTCAGCGTGCCATTCACCACATGGAGACGCTGACCGAGCGCAACGACAAGTTGACATTGAATGTATGCTTTAACTATGGTGGCCGGGCCGAGATCGTCGATGCGGTGCGGGCGATTATCGCGAACGGCGTGCCGGCGGATCAGGTCACGGAGGAGTTGATCGAGCGCTATCTCTACACGCGCGGACTGCCCGATCCCGATCTGGTGATTCGCACGGCCGGCGAGATGCGCCTGAGCAACTATCTCATCTGGCAGGTCGCCTACGCCGAGTACTACTCGACGCCCGTCCTCTGGCCGGATTTCGGCCATGATGACTTCGTGGCCGCGCTGGATGCCTACGCCAACCGCAAGCGCCGATTCGGCAAGACGGACGCACAGCTTGCGGCGGAGGCGTCCTCCGGAGGGCACGACACTGACAACAATAACGACACTACGCCCGAGACCGCTAGCGCGGGCTCGTCAGCACGCCCGGCCGCGTCGCAGGTGCCGGAGGCCGCTGTGAAGGGTGCCCACTAGCCTTCTCGCGCGTGGCACTGCGCATGCGGGCAAACCTGGCAGAATGTTGGGAGCAACCCGGATGGACAAGAGGACGTTCTTGGTCACGGCGGCCGGCGGAAAGTTCGGGGTGCAGCGCGTGAGCAAGTCTGGGGAGCCAACGGGTATGGCCATCCCGACCACATCGAGCGCCAATGCCTCGTGGGTCCAATCGCTGGCGCAGCGCTCGGCCTCCGCATTGGTGCTGATCCCGCTTGTCATCGCCCTCGTCTTCTTCGGCGGTTGGATCGCGTTCGGCGGTGCTGTTCTGGCCCTTCTGCTCGCCTCCCACGAGCTGCATTCGATGTTCGTCCACAAAGGTTGGCATCCACCAAGCTTCCTCAGCTTCGCGATGGGCCTGACCTTCCTGATTGCCGCGCGCGTCTTCGTGTTGCGTCCTCAGCCGGGGCCTGTCCTGCTCATCCTCGCGGCGGGTGTCAGCGCGTTTCTCTTGCTCACATTTGCCTGGCTCATCATGACACGCTCGACCGTCGAGGGAAGCCTGCAAGACTGGGCGCTCGCGATGGGTAGCGCCCTTTTCCTTGGATGGCCGCTCGCCTTCTTCCTGCTGCTCCGCGGCGACGCCATGGGTGCCGGAAATGCCGGCTTCTGGTGGCTGCTGGCCCTGTTCTTTATGGTATGGGCAAACGACACGTTCGCCCTGCTCACCGGACACTACTTTGGCCGCACCAAGCTTGCCCCGCACGTCAGCCCCGCGAAGACGTGGGAAGGCTTCTTCGGCGGCCTAGTCGCCACCATCCTCGCGGCCTTCGTCTTCGCAATCGCCTTGCCCAACGCCTTCGGCCATCCTCTGAATGTCACTTGGTTCGGCGCCGTTATTCTGGGCGCACTCGTGGCCGTCGTCGGCTCCGTCGGCGACCTTGCTGAGTCGTTGCTCAAGCGTGGCACCGGCGTGAAGGACAGTGGCAAACTCATCCCCGGCCACGGTGGCATCCTCGACCGCATGGATAGCGTGCTTTTCGCCGTGCTTGTCGTCTTCTTCTTCGCCCTGGCCGTCGGCGGCCTGCCGATGTTCCACGTGTAATAAGCGGCTATCTCGCCGTTCCAGCCGTGGATTGCGTCTCTCCCTGAATTTGAGGCAGTGGCGACGGCTCCTGCTCCAGCATCGCCGCCTCGTCCAGGTCAACGCTTGGCACATTGCGGATGTCGAGCAGCACCTTAATGGCCTTGTGGCGTGCTCGGTCACGCGCCACCTCAATCGCCCGGCGCACCTCTCGCAGCGGGAAGCGGTGTGTGACGAGCCGCTGCGGCGTCAGCCGCCGCTCGCGCATAAGCGCTGCCGCCAGCGCGAAGGTCTCGATACGTCCGCCCTGTGTGCCCTCCCACCCGGCGAGCGTGGCGTTGCCCGGCCAGCGCTCCATACCGTGCCCGGTCGCTCCGAGCAGTTGCACTTCCTGATGCCAGACGGGCGTCATATCGAGCGACATCGGGGCGAGGTGAGACCCTGCAAGCACGACTGCTCCGCCTGCCCGCACCCAGCGCAGTGCATCTTGCACCGAGGAGGGCGTGCCCACGGCGTCGTACACGACGTCGAAGCCGCCGATGAGCAACTCCCCTCCGAAGCGACGCCGGAAGTGTCGCGCGCCCGTATAGCGCGCGACGCCTGCCGCGCCATCCTCAGGGTACAGAATGCGCGAGGCGCCGAGCTGCGTCGCCATCTCCACCTGGAATGGATGGCGTGCGAACACCGTGACGACCGCGTGCGGCGACATCGCGCGCAAGACCTGCGTCACCAGCAGCCCAAGCGTGCCCGCGCCGATGACGAGCACGTTCTCGCCCGGCTGCGGCTGCCTTTTCAGCACGGCATGCAGCGCGCAGGCCGCCGGCTCCAGAAGCGCCGCCTGTTCATCTGAAAGCGAATCCGGCACCAGGAAGAGCTGCCGCTCGTGTACGACCATCTCATCGCCCCACCCGCCGCCGATGGCCCCCGGACCCGGCAGGTAGCGATTCTCGCAGAGGTTATAGTTCCCGGCGGCGCAGAACTGGCAGGGCGGCTCGATCTCGCGCGTCTCGCAACATTGGTCGAGTTGATACGCGACGCGGTCGCCGATGCGCACATAGTGGACGTCAGCGCCAACGTCCACTACCTCGCCGCAGACCTCGCGGCCCAGATACACCCTAGGCTGGCGAGGCAACGCCATCGGCGAGACGCGTGCGTCCGTTTGCAGGTGGGCAAGCGCCACTTCCCATCCGGAGATGCCGGCCATCGTATTGCGCACCCGCACCCAGTGCTTACCCGGCAGGGCGGGTGACTTGAGCTGGCGCGCCCGCAGTGGCGCCAACGGACCGAAGTAGGCGCGGCGCGAGGCGTGCCCGAGGGTACGCACGAGGCCGGCCCGCGCGGGATTCGTGTCCAGATACACGCTCCACATAGCGCCGCGCCGCCTCCTCCGCTCGAAGATTGCCTTGCCAAGCCGCCGCCCAGTCTAGCACGCGCGCCTTCCGTGTCGCAAGAAGGCGGTACGGAAGGCCGGCATATCCGGTCCTCCGCGAATTCGCCAACACGGGCCGGCACGGAAATGTATCGTCTACCCCAGGGTCCAGCTATAATATGTCGCGTCACCTTAACTCAGGAGTATTCGACGTGGCCGATGATCTTAACGAGTCGCCTTCCACCGAAGCCGCTGACCATCTCAACGATACCAGCGCCTATCAGCAGTGCTTCGCCTGCGGCCAGCGCAATCCTTCCGGACTCCAGCTCGTGTTCCGCGAGGAGAGTGGCGAGGTGGTCTGCGAGTTCACCCCCGATGCGCGCTTCCAGGGCTTTCCGGGTGTCGTGCATGGCGGAATCCTCGCGACTCTGCTGGATGAGACGCTCAACCGCCAGGCCACACGCGAAGGTCGGTGGATGATGACCGCCCGCCTCGATATTCGCTACCGAAGCGCCGCGCCGGTCGGGCAGACCCTGCGTGTGGTCGCGCGCACGGTCTCCTCGCGCAGCCGCGCGCTCACCGCCGAGGGTGAGATTCGTCTGGTCGACGACCCGCAGACCATCGTTGCCACCGCCGAAGGTACATTCCTGCCCGTGCCGCTGGACTACCAGCGACGTGCGGTGGAGCGTTCCCCCGAGCTCGACGGCTTCTTCAACATCTGACAGAAACGGCCCAGCTCCGGCGTGACCGCCTGCTCACCCAGCGGCGGTATCGTGCGTAAGAGAGAGTGGAACGGGAACGCCCGTCCAACCGAACACTCTTTCTCGCGTGTCTCGCCGGAAAGGACTCGTCCCCTTGGCCTTCGATCTCCTGCCCCGCTACGCCCCGCGCGATGTCGAGCGTCTCGCGCTTGGCCCAGATCGCGTGCCGGCGCTTCTCGTTCGCCCCGAAGCGCCCGGTCGTCATCCCGCCGCTCTCCTTCAGCACGGCTACGGCGCGGAGAAATTTGATCTTCTACCCTTCGGCACCGTGCTCGCCGCCTTTGGCTTCGTGGTCTTGATGGCCGACGCCTGGGGCCACGGCGAGCGATTCCCCGCGTCGGGGCCGAGCTGGCGAACGGAGATGTCAGCCGACTACTTCCTTGAGGTCGTGCGACACACCTTGGAGGACATGCGCGCCGGCATCGACGAGCTTCTGGGCCGAGACGAGGTGCGCCCGAACGCCGTGCTTGCGGCGGGCTTCAGCATGGGCGGCATGGCGGCGCTGGTCGCCGGCGCGGAGGATGCTCGCGTGGCGGGCGTGGTCTCGCTTGCCGGATCGCCTCTCCCCGATATTCTGGACGTTAGCCTCTTCGGCTCGCGACCTCCAAGCCCGGCATCACGCGCCTTCGCCCAGGAGCATGACGTCGTGGCCAACATCGCCCAGCTTGCGCCTAAACCGCTCCTGCTATCCCACGGCCGCCGCGACAACATGGTTCCCGTCGCGGGCGCGCTGCGTCTCCACGAGGCCGCGCGACCCCTATACGCCGAGAGAGCGCCAGACTCATTGGCGCTCCGGCTCTACGACCATACGCATCACATCACCGAGGAGCAGATTCGCGACGCGCTGGCGTTCATTGCTCCGATCTACCTGCCTGCGGCGGAGGACGCGCCGGCATACGATATCGCGAGCGCCGCCGAGCCGTAGGATTCATCGGCTTTACTTCGTCGTGGCCGTCGCGAGCGGTAGCGCCGAGGCCGCGATCACGCGCTTGTCGGTGCCGACGATATAGTCTTGGCCGTCCGCCCCGTGGAAGAGCCAGATCGCCAGATCGGGGAACTGGCCGCCGCTCGTCCACTTCTGCGGATTATGTGGGTCGGTGATGCGCGCGAGATCCGCCGAGAAGTAGATGAGCTGCGGCGCGCTGCCCGTGGCTTCCTGGTGCGCTGAAGTAAAGATTGTTGAGGCCTCATCCTGTGAAATCTGTGGGAATGGCTTGCCATACTCGGGGTCGCCTCGCTGGAACGGGCCGGCAATGGATTGGGCCGAGACGCGCGACGCTTTGGCGTCATAGGCGACGTCGAGCAGCGCCACCACCTGCGGCTTGCCGTCACTGCCAGGCTGGAGCACCGGCACCACATACATGTCATACTGGCCGGGCACGGCGTGGTATGCGCGCACCAGCACCGGCGTAGCCAGCGTCGCGTGCTCAAGCGTCTGCCCAAGCAGCGACTGCGCCGAGTCGCGCACCTCCTGATAGAGTTGCGACGATTGCACCGCTTGCAGCACATCACTGGATGAGGCTGTGGTAGCGATAGGTTGCCACTGCTGCACGCGCGTCTTCCCATTCCCGGAGTCGTCATGCCCCGCGAATAGGACGACGGCGAACGCGGTGACAGCCACCGCCGCCAACATGCCAAGCGCGACTGTGCGTAGACGTATGCCCGACTCCCGCATGCCGGCCCAGCCAATCCTCGGACGCAGCCTGGCAGAGGCGCCCCGATTTCGCCGTGTGTCGCTCATGGGGTGATGACGTCTCCCAACAGTAACCGTGGAGCGTGCGTATCTCCGTCGCCATCGCACCGCAACTTCGAATGCATCCCTTACGGATGAAGCATGATGTTGCCGTTCTCATCCACAGCGTAATCAGGCGAGATCGCGGCGTAGCTATCGGGCTCGATGTCTACATAATAGCCGATCCAGTGGCGTGGATAGGTGCCGTTGGGCGTATAGATGCCGACCGACGGGTCGGGGTCGTAGGCGACGCCATTGAACGGGTTCGCCTGGTAGGTTGAGCCCCACATCTGCCAGTCGTTGTTGAAGGTATAGTTCGACCACACGACCTCGCGCGCCTGCTGATATCCTCCGTCTGGGCTGCCCACGCCGGGATCCCAGACGACGACGGCGTTGACGTCGGCGGCAAAGCTCTGGATGGGATCGTTATTCGAATAGACGCCCGTGATCACGTCGGAATGGAGGCCGTGTGCCATCGTGACGCTCACTGGCAGGCGATAGCGCTCCAGGGTTCGGGCAAGTCCACCGACGGCGTGCTGCACGTCGGTATGATAAATAACGTTGTGATAGCCCATTGCGCCGTTGGGCAGCAGATAGCCGGGTTGCTGCGCCTTGAGGTAGCCGCCGTACGCCGACTCGTAGAAGATGCCCCAGGCTATCGAGCGTGGGTCCGTGCCGCCGTCTGCCGCGATGTCAGCCTTGAGGTACGGGCCGGCCACGTTTGGGCCGCTCGCAGCCGTGCCCCAGCGGCTGACGCCCGTCGTGCTATTCATATCATTGAAGATCTGCTGCTGTCCGTTGCTTCCCGTGCCCCAGCGGATAGCGTTCTGGTTGTTCGCGGCGGCCTGATAGGTATAGTTGACAATCATCTCGACATTTGCGATGCCACACCAGTTTGAGTTTGCCTGCGGCCAATCGACGGCGGCGGTCGAGGCCCATGCGTCGTTCGCGCCATAATACGCTTCGCTGGCCGCGCGGGCGTCGGGGACCTTCCAGATACCGCCAAGGCCGCCGCGCGCCACCACCACCGAGAGCGTGAGCACGCCAAACACCATCGCCACCGCTAGTAGGCGCTTCTCCAGCGTCGTCACCCCGCCACCTCCCTGAACCTTCCGCGCGCCGCCGGGCCGATTG
>CAYYCB010000085.1:0-11786 GCA_964469715.1 uncultured Ktedonobacterales bacterium
TCGTCGCGCGGGAGGTGCGGCGCCACGCGTCCTTCCTCGTCGCGACCAACGTGCTGGATCCCGCGCAGCTCGCCGGCCAGGAGCTCATCCAGACCTACAAGGAGCAGCGCATCGTGGCCCTGTCGCTGGTGATGGTCCTCTGCTTACTCGTCTACCGGCTGGCGGAGCACCGCCTCCGCGAGCAGCTTGCGGCTACCGGCCGGACCGTTCCCAACCAACTCAAACAGCCGACCGATCGCCCGACGATGCGCTGGATCTTCCAGTGTTTCGAAGGCGTGAGCCTGGTGACCTTCCATTCCTCTCACGGCCCACCACGCCAGGATCTGGCCAACTTAGAGCCGCTCCACGAGCAGGTCGCCGCCTTATTGGGACCGTCCTGCGAGAGACTCTACAAAGTCGAGGACTGAGGCTGCGAAATGTGGGCGGTTGGGACAGTACGGGGATATTGCCGACTGCATGCACATCGCGTAGACTACGCTGTGGGAGCAGGGGCGGCTCAGCCCGCCTCCGCGGCGGCCTGGTGCGGCGGTCGCGCACCGACCTGTCTAGCGACACCTGCACCAGCGTTTCAGCCCGGATGCTCCAGCGGAACCTGCACGTACATCTTCCCCTTCCCTCTGCACGTCCCATGGGAATGCCAGAGGGAATGCCAGGTCAACTGCGCCGCCTTGTGGGGCGCCAGCAGCGGTTTGGAGGCTCCACCGATGAGAGCGCCATCGCCCGACACGCGAGATGACCGCATCTTCGCCTCCACCCGAGTCATCGCAGCCATCATCGTTCCCATCTTGGTGCTCGCCTTTCTCATCCTCTATTTCACTCCCCAACTCTCAGGCCAGCGCTTCGCCTTCCGCATTCCTAGCAACTTGCAGGCGGTGTATGTCGGGGCGGGCTACCTCGGAGGGGCCTATCTGTTCCTCCATGCCCTCCTCGGACGCCGCTGGCACCGCGTTGCCGCCGGTTTTCCGGCGATCGCCACCTTTACTGTTAGCATGCTCCTGGCCACCGTGGCGCAGTGGGGCCAGTTTGACCTCTGGAGGTTTGCCTTCCAGCTCTGGCTGGTGCTTTACATCGTGACCCCAGTGCTCGTGCCGTGGATATGGCTGCACAACCGGGTGACCGACCCGGGCACGCCCGAGCCTGGCGATGTCGTCGTGCCGGAGGCGGTGCGGTGGGCGGTACGCGTGCTGGGCCTCGCGCTCATCGCCGTCGCGGTGGTGGGATTTGTCTTCCCTCACGTGTTGATAGCCTTCTGGCCGTGGGCGCTGACCCCGCTCTCGGCTCGCCTGCTCGCCGGCTGGGGCGCGCTGATCGGCGTGGGGAATGTGGTGATCGCTGGCGACAGCCGCTGGAGCGCCTGGCGCGTGGGGGTGGAGAGCATCGCGCTCTGGCACGCGCTCTTCCTGGCGGGGGCGATCGTCTACCGGCGTGACTTCACCACCGGCGGACTCCTCAACTGGTATGTGCTGAGCGTCATCGGGATCTTGCTGTTGATAACCGCCTTGTACGTCGGCCTGGAGGCGCGGCGCCGCCAGACTGCGGCGCTCCCGCAACGCGCCAGGTAGAAGAGCATAACGCTCCCTGTAGATGCGGGTACCAGGTCGACTGCCTCCACCGCCACGAAGAGAGCAAACAGCCGCTTACCTGCAACTGCTCGAGCGGCTAAGTGGTTCATCCGGCAACTGTCTGCTAGAATGAGGCATCTCCGGGAGGGGGTGGCTCATGGCGCGGACGGTGAAGGTGCGGACGCCGACCGACGAGGAGCGGCGCGAGCTGGAGCGGCTGGCGCACCACGGCCGCCTGGGTCGCCTTCCTGGAGCAGGTCGAGGCGTGGCTGCCGGCGGACGCCGAGCGCGTCTACGCCATCCTGGACAACCTCAGCACCCACCGCGCGCCCGACGTCTTGCTCTTCGCCTTGGCCCACCCGCGCTGGTAGTTCGTCTTCCAGCCGCGGTACGCCGCCTACCTCAATCTGATCGAGCCGTGGTGGAAGGTGCTGCGCTCGCTCGCGCTCAAGGGGCGGCGCTTCGAGTCCTGGGACGAGCTCTGGCGTGCCGTCGAACGCGCGACCGCCTACTGGAACGCCCACAAGCATCCGTTCATCTGGGGCCGTCGGCGGCGCCACCGGCCGCGCCGCCAGCCCGGCGTCGCCGCCGCGCCGTTAGTCGCCTGAACTTGCCGGATGAACCACTCAGTACAACCAGATAAGTTATGTGGCGTGAGAGCCGATGATCGAGCCCACATTCCGCACGTCCCGTTGCTGATTTTTGGGATTTTACGTTCGGCAGGCGGCCGATCTACCGTGGGCTACCTGCCAAAAGCTGAGGATCCGTGCCGCTGCGTCGCGAACAGGCGTTGTTGTTAGGGAAGAGGCGTCCCCTTGATTGTCCGATCCTCCAGCCCATGACACGACATCGTCTGCTCCGATAGGCGGCGAGAGCACGCATCCGTGGAAACCCTGATGTTTTCGGGCCTCCAACGAAAATACGAAAATCCTACCAAGCACCCGTGCGGAATGTGGGTACGAAATCCAGAAAACCGCCGATGCGCAACTGCGAAATGTGGGGGTAAACGGGCGTGTGTTGCTGTCTGCGACAGTGACGGGTGACGCGGCCGTGGCGACCTGGTACGCGATGCACACCATGAGCTGCGAATCATCCTGGTGCTGTAGCTGCATGTTCGTGATGTTCACGAGCACATAGGTTCCGGCAAATGGGCTGTCGTTATCGTAGTACGCCTGCACCAGCGATACGACTTCGTTGGTGGTCGGAGGTGTTGGGATAGCGGCCGCCGTGGCGGTGGGCACCACCGTCGGGGAGGGTGATGGCGTATCGGTCGGGGTAGGGAGCGGTGTAGCGGTCGTCGTGGCGGGGGGAGCAGTAGTCGGGGTGTTCTGACTAGCCGGTTGCACTAGCGTCGATGCACTGCTCACCAACGTACCGACGCGGATCGCCGTGCAGGCGACGAGCGCCCCGAGCAGTACCCCGATCACCAGCAAGGCGCAGTCGCGGAGCCAGCCGCCAAGCGCAGGTTGACCTTCTTCGGCGGCAAATGGCCTGAAGTGCGGTGCGCTCGTGTAGGCTGCCCCATGAGCATCGTCCAAGCGTACAGCGCGCGCCCTCCGCAGCATCTCTTCCACGCTTGGGTCGGGCGCGCGCTGTGGCTCGGCTGGGAAGTCATCGTCGTCGAGCACGTGACCTATCCTGACCTCACCTATGTGACGCTAATGGAGCCATTTCCCGACCACTACCCAGACGCCGCGACGGCAAAGGACAACAACCCACTCGAAGTTGATATTACAGCTTGCGCCAGCCGCCAGCGCGGTTATTGGCGATCACTGCCTTGAAGAGGTTCAGTAGTGCACGCTCGTTGAGGGTATCACCCTGGCGGATCTGGATTGCCCGCGCGGTCTTGTTGCCCTGCCCCTGGTTGATGATGCCCTCGGGATCTGGGGCAATGGGGTCGTAGATGAAAATGTTGACGTGGTCTTTGGCCGCCAGCAATGCACAGATGTTGCCGTCCAGCGTGAAGTAGGGACGGTTGGTACGCTTGATGGTCTCGGCGACATCAGCGTCGGCTGCATGCACCAGCTCCCGTACACGACGGCAGATGGCCTTTTGCCAGTCGGGGAGAGTTGCAATGTACTCATCGATGCGGAGATCGGGGCGGTACGTGCTCATATCTGTATGGTAGCATGCCCTCCCATCGCTAGCTCTGGCCTGGCCATACAGAGCGTACGCCCGCCATCACATACAGCCTACCCCGACGTGGGTGGCATTTTTCGTGCGCCGTGTCTCTCCCTTGTGTCATGGCGCCCCGCTCTCTATACCGTGGTCGGGGCGCCGGTGTGCGCCAGCGCTATACATGCGCTATACTAGCCGAAATTGTTGGGACGGATTGGTTGCCGGCGGCGGTTTGCACCAGGATTGCGCGGGAGTAGCATGTCAGAATCGATCCATCTATTGGTGGCGCCCCACACCCACTGGGATCGGGAGTGGTATCTCACCTTTCAGCAGTTCCGCATGCGACTCGTCCGCACCGTAGACCTGGTGCTCGAAACGCTCGAATCCGACCCTACCTTCACTCATTTCATGCTCGACGGCCAGACCATCATACTTGAGGACTATCTTGAGATACGCCCCGAGAACGCCGAACGGCTGGAGCGCCTGATCAGGCAAGGGCGCATCCTGATTGGGCCATGGTATCTCCAGCCAGATGAGTTCCTCGTAAGCGGCGAGTCGCTCGTGCGCAACCTGTTGCGAGGCAAGCGCATGGGCGACGCATACGGCGGCGCGATGCGCGTCGGCTACGTGCCGGATACCTTCGGGCATATCGCCCAGCTCCCGCAGATTCTGCGCGGCTTCGGGATAGACAACGCCGTCTTCTGGCGCGGTGTCGGGCCGGACGTGCAATGCGGCGCGTTTCGCTGGGCCGCTCCCGACGGCAGCGACGTGCTCGCCGCCTGGCTGTATGACGACTTCGGCTACTCCAACGCCGCGGTCCTCCCGCTCGATCCCGAGGCCCTCGCCGCCCGTGCTCGCATGATCGCCGCGCGTATGCGCGAGCGTGCCGTCACGAATACGCTGCTCCTGATGAACGGCACGGACCACATCGAGCCACAACCGGGCATGCCTAATGCGCTGCGCCGCGCCAACGCGCTGCTCGCGCCTGATGGACTCTCCCTCGCCATCGGCACGCTGCCACAGTATCTCGCGAACCTGCGTGAAACAGCGCACGGATTAGAGCGGCACGACGGCGAGTTCCGCTCGAGCTACCTCTCGCATCTTCTGCCCGGCGTGCTCTCGACGCGCATGTGGCTCAAGCAGCGCAATGCGGCGGGCGAGGCGCTGCTTGAGCGCTGGGCGGAGCCCGCGGCGACCTGGGCCTGGGTGCTAGGCGAACGATATCCGCACGGTCTGCTCGACGTCGCCTGGAAGCATCTGCTCCACTGCCATCCACACGACAGCATATGTGGCTGCGGCATAGATCAGGTTCATGCCGAGATGATGCCCCGCTTCGCGCAGAGCGCCCAGATCGCTGGGGAAGTGGCCGACCGTGCCGTAACCGCCATCGCCGCCCGGGTGGACACGCGTGGCCCCGAGCGCGGCATCCCCATCGTCGTAGTGAATCCGGCGGGCGGCCCGCGCACAGACGTCGCGCGTTGTGAGGTGGTGGTGCCGTTTACCGACCCCGAGGTGGTGGACGGCGAGGGCCAAGTCCTGCCGTATCAGGCGCTCTCCTCACATTCCGGCGTTGTCCTCGATCAGACGCTGGACAAGCAGTTCCTGTTGGCCTTCCTCGGCATGGCGGAGGGCGGCCGCGCCTACGGATACAGCATCCTCCATGGGCACGTATCAGTACGGCACGGCTCCTCGACGGCGCGAGTGGAGCTGACGGTGGCCCAGAATGTCGCGCCGAACGTCGCCGCCTTCGAGGCGACGCTGGCGCACGTGCAAGAAGTCGCCCTGCGCGAAGATATCACCGCCTTCCACGTCGTAGCCCACGAGGCGCGCAAGACCAACCTGCTGCTCTTTGCCCGCGATGTGCCAGCCTACGGCGGTCGAGTGCTCTTCGTGCGTCCGCGTTCCCACGAAGATCCCAATCTGACGCGTCGCGCAACCGAGACTCGCCCGTTGAGCCGGAGCATGCAAGCGACGCCGGATCGGCTGGAGAATGCGCACCTGCGCGTCACTATCGACCCTGCGAGTGGGACCCTGACGTTGCGCGACAAGCGTACGGGAAGCGAGTTCTCCGGCCTCAACCGCTTCGTGGACAGCGGCGATGTCGGCGATCTCTACAACTACTGTCCACCCACCTCGGATGCGACCGTACAGACGCCCGCCTGGCCGCCTACCGTGGAGTTGATCGAGATGGGACCGGCGCGCGGCACGCTGCGCGTCACTGCGACCTACCTGCTGCCGAAGTCCTGCACCCCCGACCGGCGCGCCCGCTCTATTGAGAAGGTTGCGTATACGATCATCACCGACGTATCCCTGGTGGCGGGCGCCCGGCGCGTTGAGCTGCGCACGACCGTGGAGAACACTGCCAAAGATCACCGGCTCCGTGTCCTCTTCCCGGTACCTTTTCTCGCCAGCTATGCCGACGCGGAGGACGCTTTCTCCGTCACACGCCGGCCAGCGCGATGCCCTGAGCCGCGCGCCGGTGAGCCGCCGTATTCCGACTATATCGAAGCACCCGTGGACACGCATCCCCAGAAACGCTTCGTGGACGTCAGCGACGGCACGGTCGGGCTGGCCGTCCTCAATCGCGGCTTGCCCGAGTACGAGCTGTTGCACCTGGACGGCGCGACGAGCGCGGTCGCGCTGACCCTGCTGCGCTGCGTGGAATGGCTCTCGCGCGACGACCTCACCACCCGCAAGGGCCACGCCGGCCCGATGATACACACTCCCGAGGCGCAGGGGCTTGGCTCGCACTCCTTCGAGTATGCGCTGATGCCCCATCCCGGCACATGGGAAGCGGAGGACTGCGCCGTTCTCCAGGAGGCACACGCCTACGAGGCGCCGCTGCGCGCGCACGCGACCGAACAGCACGAAGGAACTCTGCCGCCACTGTGGAGTTTCGTCCACGTCACGCCAGGCAACGTGCTCGTGAGCGCGGTCAAACGAGCCGAGCAGGAAGATGCGCTGATTGTGCGGCTGGTGAATCCGTCGCGCCGTCCTGTAGTCGCCGAGGTGATCCTGGCCACGCCGTTCCGCCAGGCGGAGATCGTCAATCTCGCTGAAGAGCGAGCGCATGGCGGCGAGAACGCGAGATTGGCACGCATCTTGAGTACAGGTGTGCGCACCCACCTGCGGGGCGGCGAGATTCAGACGCTGCTCTTCCGGTTGGAGCCACCAGGCGAGCGGGACTAGCAATAGCCAGGTAGGCATGGCTGCTTGCGGACCAGTGGGAACCCCTGTTATGGTGTGGCAGCATGCCGCGTCTCGATAAAAAGGGGTAGGAGCACCCTGCGCCACGCCCGCGCGGCGTGGGACGCATGGATGACCCGCCGGAGCTGGCCCCATGACAAGCAGGGACCATCTTGGTCGGAGAGGTGAGGCATGGCACGCTGCGTAAGAGACGTGCGGCGAGAGAGGTGGAATTGAGTGAGTACCCTGCTGGCGGCTGGCCTTCAGCACGGCCTTCCGCATATCCTGAATGCGTTGCAAAACATCGCCCCCACCGGGACGCCTGCCGCCTCGGCGACGGCCTCGGCGACAGCGGACACCACCACGGCTTCCGCGGGCGCGACGACGTCCAGCAGCCCACTCGATAGCTTCAAGGGCCTGCTCTTCATCATCGTCTTCTTCTTTGCAGCGTTCGTGGTCATCTTCTGGGTAGCCCTGATTTTCTGGACCTGGCGCGACGTCCGCAGCCGCACGCAGGACACCATCCTCCAGATCACGGCGACCCTGCTGGTGGCTGTCTTTAGCCTGGGCGGCCTCTTCATCTACCTCATCGTGCGCCCGCGCCAGACCCTGGCCGAGCTCTACGAGCGCCAGCTCGAAGAAGAGTCACTGTTGGCGGAGATGACCGAGCGCCAGACCTGCCCCACCTGCCACTATCGCGTCGACGGCGAGTTCCAGGTCTGCCCCTCCTGCGGCACAAAGCTGCGCCGGCCTTGCCCGCGCTGTGAGCATCTGCTGGAGCTCAAGTGGAACGTCTGCCCGTATTGCGGCTACGGCGGCGGCGGGATGGATGGCGGTAGCCGCGCACCATCGCGTCAAGCCGCGCGCATGGAGCGCTGACGCAGCCCCGCCCATAACATACCTTCACCGCATGCCAATCGCGGGCCGCTCCTGGGAGCGGCCCATCTTTATTGGTTGACCAAATCTTGCAGGGCCGCCAACCGAGCATGCTCCCGCGTAGCCGGCCCCGCTGTCGCGGCGTCTTGCCGGCCGCTCAGCCGCTGGGTTAAACTCTAGCCTATCATCGTCCCCGGCATATTTTTGGGAGAGAGCCCCATGGACAGGCAGGATGTTGCGCGCCGTGTCCTCTGGCAGCGGATGGGGCGCTACACTGACGCAGGGCCTATGCTGGGGAATCTCGGTACAGCGCGCTATCGCATCGAGTCGGGCTGCCTGCATGTCGCGTACGCCAGCCTCGTCGCGGGAGGGGCTCCAGACGCCGTCGCTCACGTCCTTCGCTACGCCTATATGCATCATTTCGAAACGCAATGGACCGTCGTTCCCAGCCGACCGGGCGAGCAGGAACTGCCGCAGGCATTGAGCGCGGCGGGCTTCCGACCAAGTGAGCATCTGCAACTGATGGGACACCAAGGACCGATCCCGCCCAGCGCCAAGAATCCCGCCGTGGAGGTGCGGCGTATCACGTCCTACCAGCAGATGTGGGAATACGAATACGGCAGCCGGCGGTGTTTCTACGAGGAGCCGCGCCCATCGGACGCCCTCGTCAGCCAGCGCGCGACAGAGCGCTGGCGCGAACAGGAGCGAGGCTGGTGCCGCTACTATGCGGCGAGTATCGGCGCGCAGATGATCGGCGGCTGCTATGTGAGCCTCTATGAGGATATTCCGACGATCATGGGCGTCTACACCCTGCCCGAAGCGCGGCGACGTGGAGTGGCGCGCACGCTGCTCTACCATTCGACAGGTGAGACCATCACGCCGGCGAACGATCTGTGCTGTCTCTTTGTCGAACGCGGCAACCCGGCCGAGCTACTCTATCGTGCACTGGACTTCGTGGCGCTCTACGAGTCCGTGACGTTTGTGCGTGAATGGTCCGAAGCGGTGCCGTCTATGAGTAGGTAAAGGAGCAGGCGGGAGGTGACGGACGTGGACGTGCCCCGCACGCCGGGGCGCAGCCGCCTCGTGAGCCGGCTTGCGCCGCCGCGCCTGCGGGCGCAACTAGAGGCTGCGCTCGCAGGCGGCAACGTGCGTGAGGTGGCGCGGATGGATGCGCTGGCGCCGGAGAAGTTGACGGCGCTCGCCCAAAGGAGCCTCGTGCTGCTGCTCACCTCTGGCGCAGGCTACGTCGCGCTCACCGTCGCCGCGCGATATGCCCATCGCGCGGGCCCGTTGCTAGGAGCTGGCCCACTCTGGCTGCGCGTCGCCGCGTTGGTGGCCGCCAACATTGCCGGGTACGTCGCCATTCTGCCTCTCCACGAGGGAATCCACGCCGCCGTGATCGCCGCGCTTGGCGGCAGTCCGCGCTTCGGTCACAAGCTGCCGTTTGCGCTCTACTGTACCGCGCCGGATCAGCTCTTTACACGCGCGGGCTACGCGGCGGTCGCGCTGGCGCCACTCATCATTCTCAGCGTTGGCGGCATCATCGTCGCGTGGCTATCTCCCGATCTCGGTGCGTGCCTGGCGCTTGCCTTCGCCGGCAATGTCTCCGGCGCGGTGGGTGATCTCGAAGCCTACGCGCACTTGCGCAGCCTGCCAGCGAGTGCGCTCATTGCCGACACGGCGACCGGCTTCATCGCCTATGTCGCGGAGGAAGGCCGCACCATTCCCCCGGAACCGGCTTGCTAGCCAGAACTGCTCCTCATCCGATTCTTCCAACGGCATTTACCAGGCTGAAGATCAACACCGAGGCTGTATGGTACTGATTTCGTCTAGGTTGTTGGTATATCTCAAGAGCTTTATCCCACCTCGCACCCTGCGCCGGCAGTTTTACTGCCGCGAGTGCCCCTACCCCCTGCCCACCTCGCACCCTGCGCCGGCCCCTTCAGGGCCGCGACGGCAAACCACAACAACCCAACCCAAATCGGTATGAGCGCTGGCTCTGCCCCACGGTATGCCGCTCGGTCCTCTCCGCCAAAGTCGCGCCTAAGGCTGCGCTCGCGAATCCGGGTGGACCTGCCGTTCCAGGCCCAGAATGAGCAGGCGCACGAGCGTGTGGTAGCTTTCGTCCAGGTCGTAGGGCATCTCGAACCCGCCAGCAAGCTCCAGCGAGACGAAGCCATGGACGAGACTGCGAAAGGCGCGGATGGCGTGGATCTCCGCCGTCTCGTCAAGGCTGTAGGGCGCCAGGACCGCATGGATGATCGCCAGGATGTCGGTTGCGGCCTGGATGAGCGGGGCGTTATCGGGCGCTGGCGCGCGTAGCCCGGCGGTATAGAGTCCGGGATGCTCTTTGGCGAAGCGCCTGTATGCGTCCGAGATAGCCAGAAGAGCCTCCGCGCCGCTCCTCCCGATTGCCGAGCGCGCCATGCGGTCGCGCAGCTCGACCAGGCCTCTGAGCGCAAGCCCATTCCGGACGCCGTCGAGACCCGCGACGTGGTTATAGAGAGAGGGCGTGCGCACACCCAGCGTCTCGGACAGGCGCGCCAGGCTCAACGCGTCCCACCCCTCGGCATCCACCAATTCGGCGGCCGCGCCCAGTACCGCCGCCTCGTCAAGGCCGCGCCGCGACCCGCTACGCGCCATGTGTCACCCTCCCCTCGCCATGGCGGATGCCATCGAGGAAGGCGACGATTGCTGGCCCTGTCTCGTCGGGCATCTCGGCGTGCGGATAGTGGCCCGCTCCCTCAATCAAGCGCACCTCCGCCTGCGTCGGGCGCAGTTGACCGGCGACGACCTGAGCCTCGCCTGCGGGATCCTTGAAGTCCCGATCTCTGGTGCCCATGATCACCAATGCCGGCGCAGAGACACGCCCAAGGCGCTCACCTGATGCCTGTTTGGAGGCGAGGAGCATCCGGCGTAACGCCCCGAAGCGTCCAGGCTCACGCAGGCTCGTGCCCAACCGCTGCACGTATTGCGTGAAGTCGGCGGGACGCTTCGTCGGATAAAGCGACGCGAAGTAGCGCATCCAAAGGGTTGGACCCCAGGGCCGTGCAAAGAGCGTCCCAAATAGTAGGCGCGCGAGCCAGAGTGGTCCGTCGCCGTCGCGCACGAACGGGTCGATCAGGACGACACCCGCGACCAGATCAGGCGCCTCCGCCGCCGCCCAGACGGACGCCCCACCCGCCATCGACGTGCCCACCAGGAACGATGGTCCAGCGCCGAGCGCCCGGACGAAGGCCAGCATGTCCGTGCCGACCGCCGCAACTGAATAATCATCCCAACGCACGCTCGATTCGCCATGCCCGCGTACGTCGAACGCTGCCACACGGTAGCCCGCGGCGGCGAGCTGTGGCGCGAGGAAACGATACTCCGCGCGCAGGTCGCCCATGCTTGGGGCGCAGACCACGAGCGGCCCTTCCTCGTGTTCTCCGCCGTAGAGGTCGTAGGCTAGTCGCCCGCCTGGCATGTCCAGGTAGCGTGTCTCCATAGGGCTTCTCCCGTGTGATGATCTGACCGTCCGCATGGCTAACGGAAGTAGTATTATAACTAATATATTTAGTATCGTCAAGGATGTTTCAGGGCGTTGCCCCTCTTGGCTCCCGGTGGTATAATCCTCTGCAACAGAGTTAGTGTATGTAGTACACTTTACACTAACAGAACGTTATAGCGCCCATAACATTCGCTTCATGTCGTTTTCCGTCGTGCCGAGCTGGTTATCGCGCATGGCGCCCAGATGCACTCCCGCGGCGCCGGTGTTCCGGCGAGGACGCGGGGGGAGGCTCGCATGGCGACACCCACGACATCCGACATCCAAACCCTCGACGGGCGCATGGAGTGCGACGTCGCTATTCTCGGCGGCGGCATCGCCGGGCTTTCGGTGGCGCTCTCGCTGCCGGCAGCGCTGCGTATCGTTCTCGTGACCAAGGGCGTCCTCGGCGAGAGCAATACGCGCTACGCCCAGGGCGGCCTTGCCGCTGCGGTTGGCCTCGACGACAGCCCAGAGCTACACCTGCGTGACACGCTCGCGGCAGGTGATGGACTGGT
>CAYYCB010000086.1:0-5436 GCA_964469715.1 uncultured Ktedonobacterales bacterium
GTCGGTCGCGCTTCAAGATAGCGCTTGAGGCCGGTCCAGATGGTGCGCTCCTGGCGGCGGCCCAGCGCGGCGACCAATGGCGTCAGGAGCTTGAGTGCGCCTCGCGGCTCCAGCTTCCAGAACCACCGCATCTGGGTCCCCTCGGGAACTGGGTCAAAGGTAAGGGTTCCCTGAATGTCCATGTTCGACAGGTGGGTCGCTGACGCGAGGCGGCGTGGGCGCTGATACTCGGTGAAGGCAATCGTCATCAGCACCGGCCGCCCCTGTGACGTGCTCTCCGCCTGGAACGTCGTCCCGACGCCGATGGGGCCGGCTGAGGTCTGCTCGGCACGGCGCATCTGAGGGTTGTAGCGCGGCTCGTTGCGCTCATCCGCGACGAAGTCGAACACCTCCTCCACGGGCCGCTGGATGAGAATCTGCCCTTGCACACGGGCCATGATGCACGCTCCCTTCTCGCTGATGGATGCTCCGGGACGGCGGCCTGCCCCAGTCATCATCCCAAGGTCGATAGACGCGCTGCGCACGAGCGGGCTATACATGCGCGGGCACGGATGGGCGTATCTCCTCGCGCGCCTCCTTCGGCCGCTGGTCCCCAGGCGTGATCTGGTACAGCCGCCTGACCGCTAGATCCCACACGCCGTCGCCGAGACGCAGTACCAGTCTGCCAGAGAACGGAATGGCCACCAGGTAGCGGCGCTTGGGGCGGTCCGCTACGATCGCCTGCTCGATCACTTGGGAGACGACTTCTGGACCTGCTCCTTGCCTGCGCATCGACGCCGCGAAGGCCGCCGCGTGCGCATAGAGAGCGCGGTATGGCGAGGAGTCATTGGCCAGGATGGCCCGCGAGCGTGCCTGGGCGGTCGCGTCGAACGGCGTGCTAATGCTGCCTGGCTCAACGATCACCACCTGGATGCCGAACGGTGCGAGTTCCCAGCGCAAGGCATCGCTCAGGGCCTCGACTGCGAACTTGGTCGCCGAGTAGGCCCCAGTCCCCGGCGTTGAGCACTTGCCGGCAATCGAGCTGACATTGATGATGCGACCACCGCCCTGTTGCCTCATGTATGGGACGACCGTGCGGGTCATGCGCAGCACGCCAAAGACGTTGACGTCGAACATCGCCTGCACGTCTTCGACTGGCACTTCCTCGATCACGCCGCGCAGCGCGTACCCAGCATTGTTTACGAGCACGTCGATGCGCCCAAAGCGGCGCACGACCTCTTCGGTGGCGGCGGCCACCGACGTAGAATCAGTCACGTCCAGCGGCAGCGCAAGCGCGACTGGCAGATCGGCCAACGTCTCGGGATGGCGCGCGGTGGCGATCACCGTATAGCCGTCCTGCCCCAGTCGCTGCGCGAGGGAGTGTCCGATCCCGGTCGAGCATCCCGTAATGAGCACGGTCTTGGGTGTCATCTGGTTCCTCCTTCCGAGCTTAGCGCCTGGATTGCTTAGCTATGTAGGCCTCTGTGTCCAGTCACGCCCTCATCACGCCGTCGGCATGACGTCAGGCGCGTCGACGCCCGGCTGTGCGGGCTGTGCCGCCAGCTGGAAGAACCGCCAGCCCAGGAGGACGAACCAGACCACGGTTGGGATGAGCGAGATGAGCGAGAGGTACAGGCCGACCATCCCGGCGGTCGCCGGCACCAACGTCAGTACTCCCAACACCAGGCCGACGTAGGCCGTCACGCGGCCGAAGACGCGGCTGCGCAACATCACTGCCGCAACCAGCAGGGTGGCGACTCCCCCCAGCACATAGCTCACGTCATAGGCCGTCCCCTGCCAGATCGCCACCATCGCCTGTCCTGCCGCGCGAAGCTCTGCACGCTGCACATCCGTGGTTGCGGCGACATACTTGCCGCTGAGGATGAGCATGTTGAACGCGGAATTGGAAGCGATGTAGGTTGTAATGCTGACGAGCCCACAGATCGCAGCCAGGGCCATGGCTGGCGCGTGGCCGCGATGGAGGGCACCATACAGGGCGATGTAGATCACACCCATCAGGACATACGTCGCGAGCATGAGCAGATCGAGGTTAATCAGACCCAGCAGCGCATTGCGCTGGAACAGCGCAAACCAGGCGGTGATTGTCGTTGGGGGTGGATTGGCGATGAAGACGACGATCGCCAGGAGGGTGAACGCGATGGACAGCAGGGCCGCCACACCAGCGGCGCGGTAGAGTGGCTTCCATGAAGGTTCGGCCCACTCAGCAACGGTCGCCTCCCGACGAGGTTGGCTCACCGATGGAGATCCCAAGATGGACGCAGACATGGCCATGCTCCCTTCGCACATTCCTGCCTCTTCTCCTACTCCGTAGCACACTGGACTCACGCGCTGGTCTCGATCCTGGCCCGCGTGCATACAACGGGGTCTCGGCGGTCAGTCGCCGTTAGCTACCTAGAAGGGTGGGATGAACGAGATGAGGCGCATTGCACCTGGCGGGAGCGGTGCGGCGCGTACGCATCGTCGTGCGTGCGCCGAGCCCGAACGGCGCGTCGGCGAGTCGCCGCTAGTTGGAACGCGAGTGAGGAAGTCAGCGCAGCGTGAGGAAGCCCGCCGCCTCAGCCGCGGCAACCATCGCGCGGATGTCGTCGTAGCGCGCATCGGTCACGGGCACGAAGCGTTCGATGAAACCGTAGGCCAGGCGCTCGCGTGCGGCGGCGTCATCCCCCATCGCCAGGAGCGCCTCCCTCAGCGCGTCGCGCGTCTCCGCTGGCAGGCGTCGCGCCGCCACCACCGGCTGAATCGTCGCCGGGCCGAGCGTGTCAATCACACGGATACATTGCGCGAGGTCGGCGTGCTCGCGCAGCTCCACGGCGAGCACCTGAGAATCTATGGCCGCGGCATCCACCGTCCCCTCGCAGACCAGACGGATAGCCTCCTGGTGGAATCCGGCCTCGACCACGGCGCCAAAGTAGCCGCGAGTCTCCCCCATGCGCACCAACGTGTATCGCGTGATGTTGTAGCCGGAGTGCGAGTCGCGGTCGTTGTAAGCCCAGCGGCAGCCGCGCAGCTCCGCGAACGAACGCGCCGGGTGATCGCGCCGCACGATCACGTCCGAGAAGTAGATCGGCTCGCCGCGATAGCGATCACCCTGGAGAACGGGCGCCGCCAGCAGCTCAATCGCCGGCTCGGCCGGGCGTGTTAGCTCGACGTAGGGGAGCCCGCAGATGAAACCGGCGTCTATCAGGCCGCGCTCGAAGGCGTCGAACGACATGCCGACGGCAAGCTCGGTGGGGCAGGCCAGCCGCGCGCCCACATACTCCACGATGAACTGGTAGACCGGGAGCATGTTTGGCGCGAGGTAGGTGGCGAAACGGATGGGCTTGGCGCTCATACATCCATCCCCGTGGCGGCCGTGCTCTCGCAGCGCCGCAGGGAATGCCTCCCGTCCGCCACGCCCTCATTGTACTCTGGATGGTCTAGCGCCAACCTCATCAGGCGACAAGCTACCCGACCGTGAGAGCATGATGGGCGTCATCGTCGGCGCGCGATGGTCCGCAGGACGTTGCACAGGTCGCTCCACCGGCGACACAACCGAGCGGACAAAGAACAGGCCAGTCGCCAGCCACCATGCGACGATGTCGAGCGAGCGGATCACGGCCGGGAGAGGCAGAACTTCAGGGATGAACAAGGCGCAGAGCACGAGGAGCACCAGCCAAGTGCGAGGCCGGACGGCGCCGAGACAGGCGGCAAAGGCCGTGAGCAGCCAGGGCAGATAGAGCCACCAGACGAGCGGCGACACGAGGAGCATGGTGCAGACCGCCCAACCATGGCCAAGCCATTCGTCCCCGCGCCCACGTGCCCACCACAACACGGCGACGAAGAGGAAACCGCCGAGTATGCTGATACCCGCGCCAAAGCCGGGGAACATCACGGAGACCGCATCGTCGCCCGGAGGGCGCGCGTAGCGCACGCCGGCTGAGAGCGCCGCAGGCAGGCTGGCGAGCACGGTGGACCATCCCGCAAAGACGACCATCACCGCCGTGAGCACCGCCGCGCCCGCGAGCGCACCAGCCACGACGCGCCACCGGCCACGCAGCAGGTAGTAGAGGATGATAAGAGCGGGGACAACTTTCACGAGGGCGGCCACCGCCAGGACGACGCCCGCCAGCGCCGGCCGCTCGCGCTCGACCAGCCATGCGGAAAGGACGAGCGAGCAGAGCACGATGAAGACGACCTGGCCGATCATGAGATTGAAGAGGAGGAGCCACGAGCAGCCAGAGGCGATCACGATGATCGTCGTCGCGAGGAGCTTCTGCCGAGGCCAGCGGCGGTGCAGATGGAGGGTGACGATAAGGGCCGTCGCCGCCCATAGGAGTACATTGAGGAGGCGCCATAGATGAGCCGCGGCCACGCATGGCAGCGCCGTGAACGGCAAGAGCAGGACGGAGAGCAGCGGCGGGTACACGTAGGCGAGGATGGGCGCGGAGGTACACGAGCCATGCGCCGCGGCGACGCGCGCCAGTGTGGCGGAGGAGTAGATGGTGGGGCCGGCTCCCTCGCGCAATCCCAGCGCGGCGGCGAAGTACATCGCGAAATCGGAGTAGCCGGTCGGCTCGGGGACGAAGACGATGGCGAGGACGGCGGCGACCACCCAATAGACGACGGCAAGCGCCAGCAGCGCCCAAAGGCCGCCGCGCGCCAGTCGCCCCCTGGTCATCCGTTCGTGCCTGGCCGCCGCTATCCGCATGTTCCCCATCCCCTCGCAAATCCGCCGCGATAGATATAACGGAGCCGGTGGGGCGAGTAACGGTGACTGGCCCCTCCGAGATCGCTAGTGGCAGGCGGCCGATGCTACTTGAGGCGGAATCAGACGGGATGGACCACAAACAGGTGAAACCACCAACCGGGCAGAAGATGTGGAAACGCCGTCACCAGGCGTGCGCCTGCGGCATTGGGGTACAAGAGGTAGGGAGCGCGGAGAGCGACCAGGGTGAACCAGGCGTCCACCGCCAGCAGCGCGAGGCAGAGCAGGGCAAGCGTCGCGCCCCAGGAGACCAGTCGAAACGACACGTGTTGGCGTAGATCGCTGATACTTTGGCGCAGATAAGGCCACGCAGCGGCGAAAAGCGATCCCACGCAGAGGGCGAGGAACGGCTGACATTCGACGGTGAAGCGGGCCGGCAGGGCGTAGGCCTGGCCGACGAGTGGCGCGAATGCGGCGGAGAAGAAGGTGGCCTGCACGCCGCCGACCCAGAGCAACATTAGCAACGCGTAGCGCCGTCGCGTGCGAGCGAGTAGGAACCAGCCTACCGGCGCGAGCAGCATGAGCGGCGCCCAGGGGATGAGGCCACTCGTTCGGTCGAGCAGGACCTCGCCGTAGAGTCGGGCGACGCGCGTGAGATCGAAGCCGCTGTAGGCAGCTTCGCCGAGCGAATGGTATTGGGGATACCAGGTGCCGAAATAGTGCCGGCTATAGAGCACGATCAACACGAGGCT
>CAYYCB010000086.1:5536-11771 GCA_964469715.1 uncultured Ktedonobacterales bacterium
GGGGATACCAGGTGCCGAAATAGTGCCGGCTATAGAGCACGATCAACACGAGGCTGACCAGAGGTGGCCCGCAGACAAGCGCGAAAGCCGAACGCAGAGCGACGCGTGGCAGCGGCCCCCTTGCCTTCGCCATGTGGGCAAGCTGGAGCAGCGCCCCGATGACAATCGCCGCCGTGAGCGTCGCGTACCTGACGTGGAGCCACGGCGCAAGCGCGGCGAGGACGCCAATCGCTGCGGCGGCCAGCAGAAGCCCCCTGCCGGTTGCCGCGGGAAGCGTGCGTGCGACCAGCACGAACGAGCCGAAGGCGAGGGCCGCCGCCAGTGAGGACGGGAATACCTGACCCACGTAGAGCAGCGCGGGCAGTGAGGTAAGGAGCACAAGCACGGCGAAGAGCGCGGCGGCGCGCGACTGCCAGAGGCGCAAACCTTCGCGCAGCACCAGCGAGGCAACGCCGGCGGCGATCATCACCTGCACGATGACGATGAGAAAGCGGCCACCGAGGAGATAGAGGAGGCCGGCAAAGAGCGAATAGCCGGGGAGGTAGGGTACGACGAGCACGCCATTCCCGCGGTAGTCGCGCACGTGGTCAGGTGGGAAGCTCGCGAGAAGCTGGCTGTAGAACAGCCGGTCATGGATCGCAGCCGTCATATCGACGGTGTGATTGTGCAGGAGGCTATAGCCCTGCAACACGTACCAGGGCTCGTCGCCGGTCATGCCGATCTGCGCGATGAGGACAAGGCTCGCGGCGAGCAGCACGAGGAACACGCCAGCAAAAGCGGCGAGGCCGAGGCGGCTGCGCGGCTGCGCGGGGAGCGCGGCGGCTGGTGTATGTGTCGATTGTGCCGCCGTCGTCGCGTCCATGGCCCTACCTCTCCTACGAACGTGGCGGGGCAGGTGAAGCGGCCCGTCGTCCTATCGCAGTGTGCGACGGGCGCGCAGCGGCGGCGTAACGGCAGCGTCACTTTACGCCTATGGAGTAAGGCAGCGCACCAAATGAGGAAGGAACGCTACTCGGCGGGCTGGTTGAGCCTCGCGGCGAGTTGGTCCAGTGTCTCGGTGCCGGCGTAGGGAAGCGCGGCCTCGATGGCGGCGCGCGGCGCGGCTTCGATGGCACGTGCGAGCGGCTCGGGCAGCTCACCGAAGCGGCCACGCAAGACCGCAAGCAGAGCGGACCGCGCGCTGTTTGCGGCGCCCTCCTCGCGACCCCGTTCGATCCACTCGCGCTTCCAGGACTGATACAGTGGCGAGGTGTCGAGAATCTCCGTCGACATGGCCAACCTCCGCAGCATAGCGCGCATGGCGTCGTCTCCGAACGTCCGCGCGCCGAAAATCGCCAGCAACGTCTCCAACTCGCCCAACTCATCCGCCGGGGCTCGCTCTTTCACGAGCTGCCCAGTGCGCTCGATAACGGCGATGTCACCGCCGTCGCGCGTGAATGGCACCAGCGGGAGCAAGCCGAGCAAGCCCGGCGCAATCAACGTCTGCGCATCCAGTTTGTAAAGCTCAACGCCGAAGAACTTCCACGTGCTCAAGACTTCGGAACCTGCACGGATCTCGTAAGGCGACGACGGCGGCGTGCCGCCGCGCTCCAGCCAGAGCACGATGGATAGAACCGGCAGGCCGGTGTTGGCCGCGACCCGCGAGCCATAGACGAAAAGCCGCCGCGCAATATCCTGGCGAGGACGCGCCTCGACCTCGACGTCGGCCGCGCACTCTTCGCCGCGATAGCGCACGCGGAAGAGGAGATCTAAAACGCGCTGCGGCTCCGTCACCAGCTCGGTCGGTAGAGCGCCGAGATATTCGGCGTTGGGCACGGCGAGCGCCAAGACGTCCGCTGGGTGTCGCTGCAGCAGTCGCTTGATCCCCTGATCCATGTCCGCCACGCAGCACCCTCCGCTCGGCTCAAGTATAACACCGGCGCAGATCGTGCGGAGGCTGCCGGCCGCGACCTCGGGCAAGGAAAACGTGACAGGCGCGTCATCCGGTGATGGCGCGCCCGTCGCGCGAACGGGAAGGGACCTCTTAGATCACGATATCGTTCGCCGATAGGGGTAGCGGTCGCTTAGGCGTGTCATGTGAGCGACGGCAATCAGGATGGCCGCGCCGAGAATCGAGACGACAATGCGCCCGTTGAGACCGTACTGCCCGATGTTGAAAAGGTAGCCAATCAGCAGGTTGAGCAGCAGCGCGCCGAGCGCGCCCACCGCGAGATCGCCGACGATATCCGGTAGCCGGCCTGCCAAGGCCTGACCAAAGACGATGCCCGCCAGGGCGCCGATGATCAGCCACAAAACGAGATCGCTTACGGTGAACGAGACCGAGACCGCCAGGAGCGCCATACGATACCTCCCGCCGTCCGCGTCGACGGCGTGCGCTCGCCCATCCCAAGGAGGACGAAGCGCCAGCATCATGATCGACGATGAAAACCACGAGCCCGGCCGCGGGCCGGCGTCCCATCCCGCCAGTTCGCGCAACCCGAAGCTCTACCGCACGTTGTGCAACATGTGTGCCGGGCTTGCGGCGTAGCCATTCCCGCCCGCCTGCCACAATTACTCCCACCTTCCTTGTCCGTGGGACGTCGGAGTGGTATACTCTACTCTCAGAAGCCCTTTAACGTCGGCCCTGCGAGGTCGCGAAGGAGACTGCGTCCATGACGTGTGCGCGAAAGCACCGAGAGCCACGAATCCTCCACTCCACCGGCGGCGGTGGGTGTGGGGGTATTTTTTTGCCCGCGAGCGGCGACAGCAGTGCCCGACACGCCGCGCCGGGAGGAGGAGTCCAGCATGAGCAGTGACCCCCAGCAGCACACTAGCACGGCCGCCGCGCAGGACACCGCCGAGAAGGTGCTCTACACGGAAGAGGAGATGCGCCGGGCCATCTCGCGCATCGCACACGAGATCGTGGAGCGCAACAGCGGCGCGGCGGACGTCGTGCTGGTGGGCATGCGCACGCGCGGCGCACCGCTCGCGGCGCGGCTGGCCGCGCGCATCGAAGAATTCGAGGGGGTGCGCGTGCCCATGGCGACGCTCGACGCGACCGACTTCCGCGACGACCGGCCGCGCGACGAGTCCTACGGCAAGCCGCGCGGGTCGCTGGAAGTGGACGTCAAAGATCGCGTGGTCGTGCTGGTTGACGACGTGCTCTTTACCGGCCGGACGGCGCGCGCCGCCATCGAAGCGCTCCTCGCCCACGGCCGGCCGCGCAAGATGCAGCTCGCCGTGCTGGTGGATAGGGGACACCGCGAGCTGCCAATCCGCGCCGATTACGTGGGCAAGAACGTCCCTACCGCGATGAGCGAGAGCATCAAAGTGCGCCTGCGCGAGACTGACGGCTTCGACGCCGTGCTGCTCGCGCGCCAACCGGAGTAGTTGCCATGGCAGTGCATGAGATGAATTCGGGAATCCTCACCGACCCGCATGACGACGATATTCGCTACGAAAACATGGCGGCGCGAGGGGATATTCTCGGTGGCGTGGGCACGACGGAGAAGCCTCACGCGATGACGACCGCACCTGCCGCGTCAATATGTGCAAGTCTGCCGAGGCGCCACCTGCTCGACGTGGACGACCTGACACCGAACGAACTGCGCAACCTCCTGGGGCGAGCACGTCATATGCGCGAGATCGTCCGCGAGCCTGGGCGACGGCTGGATACGCTGCGCGGCCAGGTGATGGTCAATCTCTTCTACGAGAACAGCACGCGCACGCGCGTCTCCTTCGAGCTGGCCGGCAAGCGGCTCGGTGCGGACGTCACCAGTGTGACCGCTTCGGCCAGCAGCGTCACCAAGGGTGAGTCGCTGATCGATACGGCGCGCACGCTCCAAGCGCTCGGCGCGAGCATTTTCGTGATGCGCTCCAGCCACGCAGGCGCGGCGGACATTCTCGCGCGCAACGTCGCCGGGACGGTCGTGAATGCCGGCGACGGCTGGCACGCGCACCCCACACAGGCGCTACTCGACCTGCTGACGCTGACGGACCACTGGGACGACCTCTCCGGCCGGCGGGTGGTGATCCTTGGCGACATCCTGCACAGCCGCGTGGCGCGCTCGAATGTGTGGTCGCTGACGGCGCTAGGCGCTGAGGTCGTGCTCTGCGGGCCGCCGACCCTGCTGCCGCCCGCGGCGGCGCGACTCTACGCGGATCGCCCCGTCCCCGGAACGGGCGCGACGCGGCGCGTTATCGTCGAGCCGCGCATCGAGCGTGCCCTGGAGGGCGCCGACGCGGTGATGGCGCTGCGACTCCAGAAGGAGCGGCAGCAGGCGGGACTGCTCCCCTCCATTCGTGAATACACTCTGCGCTATGGCCTGACGCCGGAGCGGCTGCGGCTGGCGAAACGCGGTGCGCTTGTGCTGCATCCGGGTCCGATGAACGAGGGTGTGGAGATAGATCCAGCGGTGGCCTACAGCGCGGCCTCCGTCATCGAAGATCAGGTCGCGAACGGCGTCGCGATGCGCATGGCCGTGCTCGACTTGCTCCGCGGCCAAGGAGCGATGGCCTCATGAGCGACACGGTCTTGCTGCGCGGCGCGCGCCTGCTCGATCCCGATCAGGGCCTCGACATGCGGGGCGACCTACTGGTGAGAGACGGACGCGTGGCGGCCACCGGCGAGCGCATCGAGGCGCCAGACGGCGCACGAGTAGTTGAGCTATCGGCGTCGTGGGTGCTCACCCCTGGCTTCGTGGACCTGCATGCGCATCTGCGTGAGCCAGGCTTTGAGGCGAAGGAGACCATCGCGACGGGCGCGGCGGCGGCGGCGCGCGGCGGCTTCACCACGATCTGCTGTATGCCCAACACGCAGCCGGTGATCGACTCGCGCGCCACGCTAGACTTCGTGCTGAATGCGGCGCGGGACGTCCCGACGCGCGTGCGGCCGATTGCGGCGATCAGCAAAGGCGAGTCCGGCAAAGAGCTAAGCGAGATGGCTGAGCTGGCGGAGGCCGGCGCGGTGGCCTTCTCGGACGACGGCCGCCCCGTCTCGAGCAGCCACCTGATGCGCAGCGCCCTCGAATACGCCGCGCCGCTCGGCCTCCCCATCGTGGAGCACTGCCAGGATGAGGAGCTTGTCGGCTCCGGCGTGATGCACGAGGGGCCGGTGGCGACGATGCTAGGCCTGCGCGGCTGGCCTGCGGCGGGCGAGGACGTGATGCTGGCACGCGACCTGGAGCTTGTGCGCCTGACGGGTGCGAAGTACCACGCCGCGCACCTCAGCACGGCGGGCGCCGTCGAGCTGGTGCGGCGCGCGAAGGCGGCGGGTCTGCCCGTCACCGCGGAGGTCACCCCGCATCACCTCCTGCTCACGGACGCATGGGTCGCGGGTGAACGGTCTGGTCCGCTGGCAGAGGCGCTAGCGGCCAACGGGGCGACGCTGCCCCCCGGTCCCCGCTACGACACGAGCACCAAGGTCAATCCGCCACTACGCGCGGCTGAGGACTGTGCGGCGCTGCTCGCGGGCCTGCTGGACGGCACCATTGACGCCATCGCCACGGACCACGCGCCGCATACCCAGGTGGATAAAGCCTGCGAATACGGCGAGGCGGCCTTCGGCATCTCGGGCCTGGAGACGGCGCTGGCATCGCTGCTGGCGCTGGTCCACGCGGGGAAGCTCCCGCTGCCGTCGCTCGTCGCCGCGCTGACGGGACGTCCCGCACGGGCCTGGAACCTCGACGCCGGCACGCTGCGCGTCGGCGCTCCTGCCGACATCGCCGTCTTCGACCCCGACGAGCGCTGGACTGTGGACCCCGGGCGCTTCGCCTCGAAGGGCCACAACACACCGCTCGTGGGCCTCACGTTGTGCGGGCGCGTGCGGCAGACGTGGCTTGGCGGGAAGCTCGTCTACGACGCGGCGGCGGAGCAATCGTAAGCGCATCCACACAAACGACGTGGCGGGATGGAGCGATAAATAGAAGGTACAACGCCATGCAGATAGATCGCAGCGACCTCACCGCCGTGTTGGCGCTGGAGGACGGCGCGATGTTCACCGGCCGCCCCTTCGGCGCCGTCGACGCCCTGCTCCAGAACAACCGTCGCGGTGAGGTGGTCTTCGCCACCGGCATGACTGGCTACCAGGAGATCTGCACCGACCCCTCCTACCGCGGCCAGATGGTCGTCCTCACCTACCCCCTCGTCGGCAACTACGGCGTGGCGCGCGACGACGCCGAGTCGCGCCGCCCCTGGCTCTCTGCCCTCCTCGTCCGCGAGGTCTGCGACGAATACTCGAACTGGCGCGCCGGCGAGT
>CAYYCB010000087.1:0-4281 GCA_964469715.1 uncultured Ktedonobacterales bacterium
CTGCTCATCGAGCACAATATGCCGCTGGTCCAATCCGTCGCGGACACCGTTTGCGTCCTCGACTATGGCCGCAAGCTGGCCGAGGGCGCGCCCAAGGCGGTCCTGGCCGATCCGGCCGTGCTAGAGGCCTATTTGGGCCGCGACGGCGCTGGCGTCTCTGGCCGTGAGGAGGAGGTGGTTCGTGCTGAGAGTTGAAGGGCTGCGCGCGGGCTATGGCCCGCTTGAGGTCCTGCGCGACATCTCGTTCGACGTGCCCGCCGGAGCCGCTGTCGCCATCCTCGGCGCCAACGGAGCCGGCAAGACGACGCTGCTGCGTGCGCTCACTGGCCTTATCCGCGCTCGCGCCGGCAGCGTCATGCTGGATGACCAGCCCATCGAGCGCCTGCCAGCCGAGCGTCGCGTGCAGCGCGGCCTTGCGCTCGTCCCTGAGGGACGCGAGCTTTTCGGCTCGCTCACCGTTCGCGAGAATCTGATCATGGGCGCGTTCACTCGCACAGATCGGCGCGAGATCGCGAGCGACATCGAGCGCATGCTTACATATTTCCCCCGCCTTGCGCAGCGCATCGACGCCCAGGCGGCGAGCCTCAGCGGCGGCGAGGGGCAGATGCTCGCCATTGGCCGCGCGCTCATGTCGCACCCGCGCGTTCTCCTGCTGGATGAGCCTTCACACGGCCTCGCGCCCGCCATCGTTGATACCGTCTTCGACGTGATCGCAAGGCTCAACCGCGAGCAGGGCCTGACCATTCTGGTGGTTGAGCAGAACGCGCGCAAGGCGCTTGGCATCGTCTCGTCCGCTTACGTCCTGCAAGGGGGGACGATTGCCCTGCAAGGCGCGACGGCCGATTTGGCGCAGAACGCCGCCATCCGCGCGCTCTATCTCGGCGGCGATGTGGACACCGTTCCAATGCCCATGGCCGCGGCCGGCGCCGCGACAAGGAGGGATGCAATCATGACTACGACTTCGCTGCTGCCTGGCGTCTCGTCGCGCGTGCTCGATACGTCGCGCCTCCGCACCTACCTGCTCGCGGCGGGAGCCGAAACCGGCGTGCCGGTCGTGCTCGTCCATGGCAATGTCTCGTCGTGCCGCTTCTTCGAGGAGACGCTGGCGGCGTTCCCCGATGGCTACTTCGCCATTGCACCCGATCTGCGCGGCTATGGCGCGAGCGAGGCGAAGCCGGTGGACGCCACTCGCGGCCTGCGCGATTTCGCTGACGACCTGCACGCACTCTTCGTCGCCCTCGATCTCGTCGGTGGCCGCAAGCCGCACCTCCTTGGCTGGTCAATGGGCGCCGGGGTCGTTCAGCAATATGCCATCGACCACCCAGACAATGTGGCGTCGCTCACGCTCATCGATCCGCTCGCGCCATACGGGTTCGGTGGCACCAAGGATGCCGCGGGTACCCCCTGCTGGCCGGACTCCGCCGGTTCGGGCGGCGGTACGGCGAATCCGGACTATGTGCAGCGTCTGGCGTCTGGCGACCGCTCCAGCGATTCGCCCAACTCGCCGCGTAGCGTGATGAACGCCTTTTACTTCAAGCCGCCATTCCGGGCGCCAGCAGAGCGCGAAGATCTCTACGTCGAAGAAATGTTGCGCATGGTCGTCGGCGACGACAACTACCCCGGCGACACGGCGACCTCGCCCAACTGGCCTGGTGTCTGCCCCGGCACGAGGGGCGTGAACAACGCCATGGCGCCCGCCTACTGTGACCTGAGCGCCTTTGCTGAGATTGCGCCCAGGCCCGACGTCCTCTGGGTTCGCGGAGCCGACGATCAGATCGTCTCGGACGCCTCCTTCTTTGATTTTGGCACGCTCGGCCAGCTTGGCTTCGTCCCAGGGTGGCCCGGCGCGGAGGTGTTCCCATCGCAGCCGATGGTATCGCAGATGCGCGGCCTGCTCGATAAGTACAATGCAAACGGTGGGCGCTATGATGAGGTGGTGGTGGCTGACTGCGGCCATTCGCCGCACATTGAGCGACCCGACGAGTTCCGCCGAGCGTTCTTCGGCTTCATCGCGGAGCACACCGGCCCGCGATAGGCGGACGCTGCTGATCCCAATCGAGTAGGAGGAGGGACGATCCCATGACATTCCTCAAGGGGCGCGTCGCGCTGGTGACAGGGGCGGCGAGCGGCATCGGCCTTGCTGTCGCGCGGGCGCTGGCGGAGGCCGGCGCCTCCGTCACACTCGCGGACGTGGACGTCGAGCACGGCCAGGCCGAGGCGTCACGCATCGCCAACGCACGCTTCGCCGCTGCCGACCTCACCGATCCTGCCGGCGCACGCCGCCTCGTGGAAGACACCATCGCCGCGGCGGGCCGGCTCGACATCCTCATCAACAATGCCGGCATCCAGCACGTCTCTCCGATTCCCGACTTCCCTGAGGCGAAGTGGCGCCAGTTGATCGAGATCATGCTCACGGCGCCCTTCCTGCTGACGCAGGCCGCCCTGCCGGGCATGTATGAGCGTGGCTGGGGGCGTATCGTCAACGTCGGCTCGGTCCACTCGCTGCGCGCGTCGGCCTACAAATCGGCCTACGTCGCGGCCAAGCACGGCCTGCTCGGCCTCACCCGCGTCACGGCCATCGAGGGCGCGCCACACGGCGTCACCTGCAACTGTCTCTGCCCGTCGTACGTCCGCACGGCGCTAGTCGAGAAGCAGATCACCGACCAGGCGCGCATCCACAACATCCCTGAGTCCGAGGTGGTCGAGAAGATCATGGTCGCCGAGGCGCCGATCCGCCGCCTGCTTGAGCCGGAGGAGGTCGCCGCCTACGCCGTCTTCCTCTGCTCGGAAGCCGCCAGCGGCGTCACCGGCAGCGCCGTCACCATCGACTGCGGCTGGACCGCCCACTAGTCGTGGCATCCGCTATCTCGTCCGTGCCGCCTCGAATGGCTGAGCGGCACGGTGGTATGAGCCGGCCCGCCGCATCAGTGCTAAGACGACCATCTGTGGCGATCCCGACGGAATTCGAAATCACGCGTCAATTCCGCTCGCCCGCGGTATACCGTTGGGTAGACATTGTTTCGACTGTGTGCGATAGTGCCCCACAGTCTGCGAGAAGGACGGAGCGAAAAGTATGGCGGCGCGCAATCGGCAAGACCTCCCGGCCGATGGCACGTCTCGATCCGATGCCGCAGGTTCCCGGCAGGGTACGGCCATCCTCGCCCCGGTGACGGCGCGCGGCGAGGCCACCCGCCGCCGGCTGCTCGACGCCGCTGAAGAAGTCTTCGGCGAGCTTGGCTACTATGAGGCCAGCGTCTCGGAGATTACTCGCCGCGCCGGCGTCGCCCAGGGCACCTTCTACATCTATTTCCACTCCAAGCGCGAGACCTTTGTCGAGCTTGTGGAGGATATCGGCGAGCGGCTGCGCGCCGCCACGTCCGCCGCCATCGAGGGGACGTCGAGCCGTCTTGAGGCCGAGCGCCGCGGCTTCGCCGCATTCTTCCAGTTCGTCGCCGACCACCGCCGCATCTATCGCATTGTTGAGGAGGCCGGCCGCGTCGCGCCCGAAGCCGCCCGCGAATATTACCGCCGCATCAGCCTCGGCTACGAGCGCGGGCTGCGGGCCGCAATGTCCGCCCATGAGATCCGCGAGACCGACGTTGAGGCCATCGCCTACACGCTCATGGGCATCGCCCACTTCCTCGCTCTCCGCTGGATCATCTGGCCTGCGGAATCTGCCGGCGCTGACCGGCCTGGCGACTCAGACGCCCTCCCCACAGCCGCGCTGCCTCCCGAGTTGCCGCCCGGCGTCTATGAGGCGGTGATGGACTTCGTCGCCCACGGGCTTGCGCCTGATCGGCTCGCCTAGCGCCGGCCGCCGCGATAGTCCTCACAACACTTTGCCCGCCCTCACCGGAGAACGTATTCATGCGCCTGCTCATCTGGCATGTTGACGCATTCACCGCCGAGCCCACCGAGCGTGGCCGCTCCAAAGTGGCCGACGCCACGCCCCATCCTGTCGCCATCGAGCAGGGGCTGGTTGTCTTCGCCGCCACGGAGAAGGCTGATGAAGCTGAGCCGGATGCCGTGGCCGAGCGTGCCGTCGCCGCCATCGAAGACGTTGCCGCGCGTCTGGGCGAGCGCACCGTCGTGCTCCACTCCTTCTCTCACCTCTTCGTGGAGCTCTCCTCGCCCAGCGTCTCGCGCGCCATTTTCGACCGCACGCAGCGCCTGCTCGAAGAGCACGGATATGCGGTCGCCCAGAGCGCCTTCGGCTGGTTCAATCGGCTTGATATGAAGGCCAAAGGCCATCCCCTCTCGCGTGTCGCGCGCCAGATCTGA
>CAYYCB010000087.1:4381-11710 GCA_964469715.1 uncultured Ktedonobacterales bacterium
GCTTGATATGAAGGCCAAAGGCCATCCCCTCTCGCGTGTCGCGCGCCAGATCTGAGCAGCTCACGGCGTCGGCGAGGGTGAGGGAACCGGCGTAGGCGTTGCGGTTGGAATAGGCGTCGGCGTCGGCGTGTCGGTCGGCGTTGCGGTCGGGCTTGGCGTGGCTGTGGGTGTCGGAGTAAGGGGCGGCGTTGCGGTCGGGCTCGGCGTGGCCGTGGGGCTGGGAATCGGCGTCGCGGTCGGAACCGGCGTGGGCGGAGGGCCGCCGCGCAACAGGTCTGGCAGCGTCACCGGTGTTAATCCTCGCTGCCGCAGCCCGTCGATGATTGCCGGCAAGGCCGCCACGGTCTGTTGGCGCCAGCTTGGCCCGTCGTGCAACAAGATGATGCTCCCTGGCTTCGCCGCCCACAACACCCGATCCACGATGGTCTGCACTCCCGGCATCGACCAATCCGCCGGATCGTCGTTCCACATGATCGTCGTCAGGCCCGCGTTTCGCGCCTGCGTGAGCACGGCGCCATTGTAGGACCCGTACGGAGGGCGCCAGAAGGGGATGCAGTAGCTCGCTCCCACCGCATTGTGGATCGCCTGGGCCGTCGCCGCGAGCTGCCAGGCGCGATCCGCCGCCGAGAGCATGAGCATATTCTGGTGATTCCAGGTGTGCAGCCCGATGGGGAAGCCGTCCGCCGCCATGCGCTGCAGATAGCCGGGATATTGCTGCGCGTAAACGCCCTCCACGAAGAAGGTGGCAGGCGCATGTTTCTGTTCAAGGATCGAGAGGATGTCCCCGGTGGCGTTGGGGTTCGGCCCGTCGTCAAAGGTGAGCGCCACGCTGGGCGGCGACGTCTGCCCGCCATACACCGCATAGGATGGCGGGGGGGAAGCGTTCGCCCCGCACCCCAGGTTGAGCGGAATGGCCGGAGGTGGCGTATACACCGGCGGTGAGCCGACCTTCCCTGGTGCGGTGGCCGTCGGCGTTGGGGTATTGCTCGCCGTCCAGGTGGGCTCCGGCGCGAAGGTGGGCGGAGGCGTCCATGTCGGCTCTAGCGTCTGAGTGGCCGTCGCTTGCGCCATCGGCCCAAACGCAAAGAGGCTCCACGACGAGGGATTCGCCGCCAGCAGCGCGCTTCCGATTGCCAGCAACCCGGCGAGCGCCCCGAGCGCCGCCCCAAGCCGCCGTCTTCGTGCCCTGCGTTTCCTCGGTATATCGCGCTTATGCCCAGTGTCCGCAATCGCCGTCAACGGGGCCGTGACGGCCTCGTCGGGGCTTGTCTCACCCTCACCACGAGGCGTGGCGGCATCCGCCACGTCATGCGTATCTGGTAGCTCCCGCGCGACCGATGTGTCTGATTGTGTCCGCTCGCCGTCCACACGCCGCCCCCTCCCCCATCTCCGCTAGCCAGTCATTTCTGGAACGAATCGGAGGGTGAGGCGTAACCGAACAAAGGGAGACGACGCGGTGGACCCAGGGTGAGGCCTCCGCGAGGAGAATCACCGCCGGCGCATGCTCAAAGAAATTTTTATGCGAGCATGGCGTTGCCCCGCCTGTCTGCCGGGATCATCGAATGCGACATCTATGTCCGGTAGGCGGGGCCATGGAGATTCCCGCTCGTGGTCGTTTCCTGATTAGGCGCGCGAGCGATGCTTCATGCGGCGCGACGCGAGACGATGTGCGACACTTTCGACATCGCGCGGTTGGCCACCGAGCGCTCGCGCCGCCACGCTCGCACTAGCAGGGCCGTGGCGGCGACCATCAGTGCCGACGCTCCATAGAGTTCGAACGGCAAACGACGCATACGGATTCCTCCTACTCTGTCGCCTCCTTGGCGCAGATTTCCTTGCCTCCCGCCAGCCTCAGCGGGAGTATCCGACCGAAGCAGGACGCAGAGGCCGTGCCGTGACCGGATGACCGCCTGCCCGCGGCAGGCTGCGCCTGTAAAGTTACGGACAAAGACGTTCACGCCTCGCCACCGTGCCCGCCCGTTCACGGGCAGGATCCTTGAAGCACTGACTATTCATGGCCACGATTCCCACATAACACCACCCGCAATCCCTGAAATCAAGCGCATTCATGCATCTCACCACCGGGCTCTCTGGCCTTCATCTTGCGACCCTCATCTGCCCAACGTAGCACCCTATGTCGCCTTTACGCCCTCGCGGCGAATAGTCTGCGTCCCCGCAAGGAGGCCCATTGTGATCGGCCGCGGCGTCATCCTCGACATTGACGGCACACTACTCTACAGCAACGACGCCCACGCCAACGCCTGGGTGGAGGCCCTGGCCGAGCACGGCTACGCCATCCCCTTCGACGAGGTCCGGCCCTTGATCGGCATGGGCGGCGACAAGTTGCTCCCCACGCTGCTGCCTGGTTTCTCGGATAAGGAGGGCGCCGGCAAAGAGATCGCCGGCCGCCGCAAGGCGATCCTGTTCGAGAAGCTCCTCCCGTCTCTCCGGCCTACGCCCGGTGCCCGCGAGCTTGTCCAGCGCCTGCACGACGACGGTTTCCGCCTGATCGTCGCCACCTCCGCCCAATCTGACGAGGTCGAGGCCTTGCTCAAGGCGGCCCGCGTGGATGACCTCCTCCCTGAGCGTGTCACCTCGAGCGATGCCGGCGACTCGAAGCCCGCTCCCAGGCCCGTCGAGATCGCCCTCAAGAAGCTCAACCTGTCGCCCGATGAGGCCATCATGATCGGCGACACGCCCTACGACGTCGAGTCCGCCGGCAAGGTCGGCGTCCGCACCATCGCGCTGCGCTGTGGCGCCTTCCCCGAGGACCGCCTCCAGGGCGCCTGCGCCATCTATGACGACCCTTCCGACCTCCTCAACCACTATGTCCTCTCGCCTTTCGGTCCTACCCTACGCGCCCGCTCCGGCGGCGACCCGCTCGCCAGCGAGTCTATAGGCGGCTAATTCGCCCGTTGCCTCCTAGCTTCTTCCGCCCTATGCTCTCCTTGGAGCAATCTCCTGAGAGCAGCGAGGAAACGCATGAGGCCGGCAGACGTCCTGAACCAGACGGCCCACCGGCCCTGGCCGCTGCCACGTGGGCCGTGGGTCATGAAGCAGGTATGGCACGAGCTGCTCTTCGCGCACTGGCCTATCCCACCCGAGGCGCTGGCTCCCCTCCTGCCGCCCGCCCTCACGCTCGACACGTTCGACGGCAGCGCCTGGCTCGGCATCGTCCCATTCCGCATGAGTGGTGTGCGTCCCCGTGGGCTTCCGGCCGTCCCTTGGCTCTCCGCCTTTCCTGAGCTCAATGTCCGCACCTACGCCACCCTTGGCGGTAAGCCCGGTGTCTATTTCCTCAGCCTCGACGCCGCCAATCCCGTCGCCGTGCGTCTCGCCCGCGTCCTCTTCGGCCTGCCCTACTTCACTGCCGCCATGCGCGCCGTTCTCAAGGGGGACCACGTTGAGTACGCCAGCGATGCCGCCCACCCCGCCGGCCCGGCTCACTTCCACGCCACCTATCGCCCCACCGGGCCGGTCTACCACGCTCACCCCGGTACGCTAGACGATTTCCTCACCGCGCGCTACTGCCTCTACGCCGCCCGCCTGTCCGGTCATGTCTACCGTGCCGAGATCCACCACATACCCTGGCCGCTCCAGCCCGCCACCGCCGACCTCACCGTAAACACCCTCGCCTCGTCGCACGGCGTCGCCCTGCCGACCATCCCGCCGTTGCTCCACTACGCCCATCGGCTAGACGTCCTCGTCTGGCCGCCCTCCCGCGTCGCCTGACGTCTGCTACCGATTGCACCTGGGGTGTTGGGGTAGTGTGCGGACTTGAGCCCCCGGCGCACGGTGCGCCGGCAGTTTCACTGCCGCGACTGCCTATCCTGCGCCGGCAGTTTCACTGCCGCGACCGCACAAAACACCTTCCCACCCGGAATCAATCTAAACCCCTTGGAACAGCAGTCTTTCCATCTGTGTCTGTGTCCCCTCAGCGTCCACAGTCTCCAGATTCGCGAGCACGATCACCGTGGCATCCCTCCCCGGATACCGCGCGATCAGCGACTTATACCCCAGCAAATCCCCGACGTGGTACTCCACCGTGCCGAAGGCCCCGCTCTCCACAAACCAGCCGTACCCATAGCCGCGAGACGCCGCCGACGGTGGACATGCCGCATCGCCCGCACAGATGCCCACCTGCGCCGCGAGCATCTCATCCTCGGATGCCCGCGAGAGCAGCGTATGTGCCGCCAGTGCCCGATCCCACGTGTAAAGATCGTCTACCGTCGAGGCGACGCCGCCCGCCGCGAACGGCAATGTGATGTCAAAGTCGCCCGCGGGCTGTCCCCATGTCGCATAGCCCGTCGCGTGCTCCGGCGCCGGCGGATGGTTCGTGTCGTAGCCTGTCGCGTCCATGTGCAGCGGCGCGAAGATGGCGTCGCGCAGGAACCGCGCATAGGACTCGCCAGAGACGCGCTCTACGACGGCTCCGAGCACGTTATAGCCGGCGTTGCTGTACTCGAAACGCGTCCCTGGTGTGAAGTCCAGCGGCTTGGCCTGAATCAGCGCGAGGAGTTGTCCCGGCGCGAGCGGCTGCGTGTAGTCCGCGATGTCGCCGTCGGCCAGGTTTGGGATGCCCGAGGTATGCGTCAGGCACATCTTGAGCGTGATCTGTCCCCAGGCCTCCGGGCACCCGTCGAGGTAGCGGCAGATGGGATCGTCAAGCGAGAGCTTGCCCCGCTCACGTAGCAGCAGGATCGCCGTCGCGGTGAATTGCTTGGTCAGCGAGGCGATGCGGAAGCGCGTCTCTGGCCGATTCGGCGCACCCAGAGCCATATCAGCCATGCCGTAGCCCTTGCGCAGCAGCACCGTCCCGTGCGACGCCACCAACACCGCGCCGCTGAAGCGGCGCGCCGCCGTCTCAGCCGTGAGATAGCCGTCAATCCGCCCTGCCGCGGCCATGCCAGCGGTCGCCGTTGGCGTGGGTGGTGTCTGCTGGCGCGCCGTCGCGGGTCCGCCGCAGGCCGCGAGCGCTATACAGAGTGCCGCCACGATGGTCCACATCCAGGAAACAGGTCGTGCCCTCGGCCGTCCCGCAGCATCCGCTCCGCGCACCCTCGCGCCTCCGCTTTTTCGCGTTCATGCCCCATCAACGCCCCATCGCCGCGTCCAATCGGCCCAGGCCGCCTCGCGACGATCACCCCACATCCGCCGTCACACGCCGCAGCAGCCCCGGTCGGAGGCGCAACACAAGCGTCGGAGCGAGCACGAGCGCCAGGAGGAATACCGAGAAGAGCAGCATCGTGGGGAGGTCGCGTGCCACTGTCGGCCCCAGCGCCCGTCCCAGCGCCATATATCCAGTAAAGTAGACCGCCTCGCCGGCCAGCTCTAGCCAGAGGTAGCGCCCATAGGGGACGCGCGCCGCCCCGGCGAGCAGACTTACCGGCGTCGCCACCGCCGTCAGCGCGCAGCGCGTCAAGAAGATGAGCAGCGTACCGCCTGTGCCTTGCGCCATACCCCGTTCCAGGCGCGCGAGCAGGTCGCCGCCGAGCATGCGCTCCAATCGTGTCATGCCACGGTGCAGCAGCGGTCCCCCGGCGCGTCCCAGCCAATAGTCCGCGCTATGGCCCACCGCCGCAGCCACCGTCGCCACGGCCGCCAGTGGCACGAAGGCCGGTCCCCGCGGATCGGCTGTGAGCGCGCCCAGCGCCACGAACACCGCCGCCACCGGGAACGGCGCCGGCACGCCAGCCGCCGCCAGCGCCACAAGCAGGGCTATCGCCGGGTAGCCGTAGGTGCTCAGGAAGGCAAGCAGCCCCGCCGGATCAGCGTGCATGCCCCGCTCCCTTCGCCCAACGGCTGTGCCTCACCTCGGCAGCTCCTCGCCATCTACGCAACCCTACCACATCCGGCGCCGCCAGCATAGACGCGCACAAAGAACGGGAGGGCCAGGATGTGCCCCAGCCCTCCGCTCTCTATAAGGTGTCGTCCGAGATCTCGCGGACGGAACCTCCGCTACTCGTACCGCAGCACCTCCAGCGGGCGAACCCGCGTGGAGCGATACGCCACCAGCGCCGCCACCAACATCGAGCCGAACGCCGTGGCGAGCACGAGGATCAGCGTGAGCTGCCACCCCACGCCGAGATCCGTCTTGAAGACCAACTTGCCCATCACCGTCAGCACCAGACCCACCAGCAGCAGCGCCAGCATGCCGCCCGTGAAGCCGACGATGCCGTTCTCGATCAGCACCTCACCCAACACGGTTCGGCTCGTATAGCCCACCGCCTTGAAGATGCCGATCTCGCGCCGGCGTTCGAGCATCGCCAGCGCCACCGCGTTCGCGATGATGATCACGCCGGCCAGCATCGTGAGCGAGCCGATGGCGGTGATCATCCCGATGAAGTTGTCCAGAATCTTCGTGAACGCCGCCAGGAAGTCCGCGACGTTGAACGTCTGTACGCCCGGCACCTGCTTCTGAATCTCGTGCAACTTCTGCGTCGCCTCGTTGGGATCCAGCTTGAGCGAGTAGGCGTAGAACGGATGCCCGTCGCTGACCATCTGCGCGACGCTGTTATCCGCGATGATCCCGCCGCCGACGAACGAGATGCCCGCATAGAAGCCAGAGACGGTCAGCGTCTCGGTATGCTGCTTGTCCTGGTCGGCGATGATCACCGTGTCGCCCACCTTCAGGTGCAGAGGCGCGAGCTCGCTGCGGGCCGGGAACAGCGCATTGCCCGTGTTAGCGTCGTTCGGCGTCAGGTCGTGCGGCGCCTGCTGGCCGGCTTTCGGTCCTTCTAGCTTGATGTCGTTGGCGTCGGGCACGCTGCCGCCGGCGAGGTCATAGCCTGACACGGCGCTGAGATACGCGAGCAGCTCCTCCTTACCCGTCGCGTTGGCCCCGCTTCGTGGCGCGTTGGCGATGATCTGCTCGATCGGCGTGCCGTTGACGCTGACAGGGACTCCCTGCCCCAGCGTGTTGAGCTCTTGGGCCTGGATGCCAGAGGTGGACTTCACTGCCGCGTCCGTTTGATCCTTGGTGTTCGGACCCGCGATGACATAGGCGTTGTATTTCACCTGAGAAGCAATCGCGGCCCCGATCTTGTCCTGGATATTCTGGCCCAGAGCCAGCACAACGCCAATGACGAAGAGGCCGATGAAGAGCGCCACCAGCGTCGTCACCGTACGCACCTTCTGGCGTCCGATGTTGCGCAGCGCGACGCGGAAGTTCTGCTTCCAGGTGCGCGGCAGCAGCACCACCACCAAGCCGAAGGCCGACACCGCCAGCAGCAGAATGCCGAATCCTGGCACTGCGAGCGTCAACAGGCCAGAGATCAGAATACCCACGACGACCACGAGCGTGTACCACCAGGTGAAGCGCTCCAGCAC
>CAYYCB010000088.1:0-11494 GCA_964469715.1 uncultured Ktedonobacterales bacterium
TTCGATAAGTTTACGGAGCGGGCTCGCAAAGTGCTGAGCCTCGCACAGGAAGAAGCCCAGCGCTTCAACCATAATTACATCGGCACCGAGCACCTGCTCCTCGGCCTCGTGCGCGAGGGCGACGGCGTGGCGGCGAAAGTGCTGGCCAACCTTGGCGTAGAGCTCAACAAGGTTCGCAGCGCCGTCGAGTTCATCATCGGGCGCGGCGACCGCATCGTCCTGGGCGACATTGGCCTGACCCCCCGTGCCAAAAAGGTGATCGAGCTTGCGGTGGACGAGGCGCGCCGCCTCAACCATCACTACATCGGCACTGAGCACCTGCTCCTCGGCCTCGTGCGCGAGGGCGAGGGCATTGCCGCGGGCGTGCTTGAGAGCCTGGGCGTGAACCTCGAAAAGGTGCGCACCCAGACTATCCAGGTGCTTAGCCAGTCCGGCCCCGCGCATGGCGAGGGCGGCTCGACCCGTGAGAAGCACTCCAAGACGCCTACCATCGATCAGATGGGCATCGACCTCACCGCCCAGGCACGGTCGAGCAAGCTCGATCCGATCATCGGCCGCGAGAAGGAGATCGAGCGGGTCATCCAGATCCTCTCGCGCCGCCAGAAGAACAATCCTGCCCTCATCGGCGAGCCGGGCGTCGGCAAGACGGCCATCGTTGAGGGGCTGGCCCAGCGCATCATCTCCGGCGAGGTTCCCGAGACTATCCAGGGCAAGCGCCTGCTCACCCTGGACGTCGGTTCGCTCGTCGCGGGTACGAAGTACCGCGGCGAGTTCGAGGAGCGCCTCAAGAAGATCATCGAAGAGATCCGCAGCAGCCAGGACTGCATCATCTTCATCGATGAGGTGCACACCCTGGTAGGCGCGGGCGCGGCTGAGGGCGCGGTGGATGCCGCCAACATCCTCAAGCCGGCGCTCTCTCGCGGTGAGATCCAGTGCATCGGCGCCACCACGCTCGACGAGTACCGCAAGTACATCGAGAAGGACGCCGCCCTGCAGCGCCGCTTCCAGGAAGTCATCGTCCGCGAGTCCACGGTTGAAGAGACCGTGCAGATCCTCAAGGGCATCCGCGACAAATACGAGGCGCACCACCGCCTCACCATCACCGACAGCGCCCTCAAGGCCGCCGCCGAGATGGGCAGCCGCTACATCACCGACCGCTTCCTGCCCGACAAGGCCATCGACCTCATTGACGAGGCCTCCAGCCGTGTCCGCATGCAGCGCTCCCTCGCCCCGCTCAACCTCAAAGAGGCTACGCGCGGCCTCGAAGCGGTGCTCCGCGAGAAGGACGAGGCCATCCAGAATCAGGACTACGAGCAGGCCGCCGAGCTGCGCGACCGCGAGGTCAAGCTGCGCGACCGCATCTCGAAGCTTGAGGCTGGCTGGCATAAGGACCAGGGCAGCGACAAGCCGACCGTCACCGAGGAAGACATCGCCCAGATCGTCGCCATGTGGACGGGTATCCCGGTGATGCGCATCGCCCAGGAGGAGTCCGCACGGCTCCTCGAGATGGAGGGGGCGCTGCACAAGCGTGTCATCGGCCAGGACGAGTCGATCGACACCATCAGCCGCGCCGTGCGTCGCGCGCGCGCCGGCCTGAAGGATCCCAAGCGCCCGATTGGCTCCTTCATCTTCATGGGTCCCACCGGCGTCGGCAAGACTGAGCTCGCCAAGGCGCTCGCCGAATTCATGTTCGGCAGCGAAGACGCCCTCATCAAGATCGACATGTCCGAGTTCATGGAGCGCCACGCGGCCGCACGCCTCGTGGGCGCGCCTCCGGGCTACGTCGGCTACGAGGAGGGCGGCCAGCTCACCGAGGCCGTCCGGCGCAAGTCCTACAGCGTGATCCTGCTCGACGAGATCGAGAAGGCCCACCCCGACGTCTTCAACATGCTCCTCCAGATCCTGGAGGACGGCAAGCTGACCGACGCCAAGGGCCGCACGGTGGATTTCCGCAACACCATCATCATCATGACGTCCAACGTCGGCGCGTCCCTGCTCAACAAGGAAGCCGCCATCGGCTTCATGCAAGGCAAGGACAAGGCAAAGCAGGCGCAGAGCGAATACGAGCAGATGCGCGACAAGGTGCTCGGCGAATTGAAGAACGCCTTCAAGCCCGAGTTCCTCAACCGCATCGACGCGATCATGGTCTTCCACAGCCTCCGCCAGGAGCACGTGCGCCAGATCGTGGACCTGATGCTCAACCGCGTCCGCGCCCAGCTCACCGAGCAACAGGTCGAGCTGCTGGTCCCCGACGACGCCAAGGACTATCTGGTGACGAAGGGATACGACCCGCAGTATGGCGCCCGCCCGCTGCGCCGCACCATCCAGAACCTCGTCGAGGATCCCCTGGCCGAGGGCCTGCTCCAGGGCAAGTTCCGGCCGGGCGACATCATCGAGGGTGTGGTCGTGGAAGGCAACTTCGTCCTTGAGGTTCACGAGCGGCGCGACGATCTGCTCAAGCAGCTTCCGCCGCCGCCCGAGGCAGCGCTGCCAGCCGGTGGCGACAGCGGCGAGGCGTCTCGCTAACCAACCACAGCTCACCCTCCACGCTTCACGTGGAACAGGGCGCGTCCAGGGAATCCTCCCGGGGCGCGCCCTTTGTTACGCTCAGGACGCCCGCACCTGCCGCGATGCGCCATATGGCGCCGAGTGGACCTTCCTCGCCGTGCCTCACACCGATGTGTTGGGGGATCGTGAGGGCTTCAGCCCGCGTCGCGCCCTGCGCCGGCGCCTTGAGCGCCGCGACCGCCACCTGCCCGCGTCACATCCTGCGACGGCAGTTTCACCGCCGCGACTGCAACCGCCACCATCTCACCCTGAATCGGTATCAGTCAAAACTCGTGACGGGCTTTGACGGGAAATGACGGGATTTGACAGGGTTTGGTGGTCCCGGCCTGCCTCGCCCTCCGCCCATTCCCATGCGACACTGCCACCGTCGGCCCCCTCCTGGGCCGTGCCGCGTTCCCCCTAGCACGCGGCGCACCTTCCCAATGCATACCTCGCCCCTTGATACCGATTTCGTCTGAGGTGCTGGAGTATCGTGTGGGCTTCTGCCCACCTCACCCGCGCCGCCCCTTTTAGGTGCCGCGACGGCACACGACAGCCGCTCACCCCAAATCGGTATCGCCCGATAGCCGTCCATTGCCCATCGTTGCCACTTTGCCGCACAAATCTCCGTGAATGCCCAGAAAATCGGCATCCACGCGAAAAAAGCGGCAAAAATGGCAATGGGGTGCCGGAGGTTTCGAGACTCGCGCCAGCAGATAATTGCTCCACGCACACGAAAATCGGCCACAATCGGCCAAAACAAGGCCGCGACAGCGAAGCTCCGCCCTTCCCGACGCGCCGCATCGCAACCGCGGACGTCTAGGGCTTCAGCATTGGATCAATCGCCGCCTTATCCAGGCTGCTCGGCACGTCCACGGTCGGCTGTATATCCGCCGCCTCCAGCCCTGCATCACCGGCGCCTGGCTCCTCACCGGGATGCGCCAGCGCCGCCTGCGTCACCGGATGCTCCAAAACCTCCTCGAACACGTCATGCCGGTGGTCCCGCGCATAGACGTGCATCCGTGCGACCTCCTGCGGCGAGAGCATGCGCGGCAGCAGCGCCTCACGCGCGCCCCGCGCCACGTCGCCCGCCTTCCGATCCGTAGAGCCGGAATCCTCGCGGCGCAGCTCGTCCACCTTCGGGTCGCCCACAAGCGTCAGCATCCGCACGAACTCATTGGCAATCGCCGTCCGCTGGTCCGGACGCATCCGCGCGTAAAGGTCCGTCGGATCGGCGCTCTCGAACTGTTTGAGGTCGATCATGCAGCATCCTCCCTGGATAACCCACGACAACCCGCGGGTCGCAAGCGACTGGCTGGCGATCTGTCTATCAGCACTCCTGTACGCACACCCCGTGCCCGACGATGAGATGGCGCACGCCACCACCGCGCGGCCCCGTCGCCTCGCCGCCTAGCCACTCTAGCCAGCGCGTGGCCCGCTAGGATTGCCCGCCGTTTCATACTATGAGTTACAGGACCGTATGTAAGGATGTATCCCTATGCCCGCCTCGGCCACTCCACAACCCGCGCCCTACGTTGCCCTCGGTGACAGCCTCACCCATGGCATGCAGTCCATGGGTATCGCCGCTGTCTCCCAGGTCCGCTCCTATCCAAAGCAGATCGCCGACTTCCTCGGCGCCCCCTTCCAGCAGCCAGTTTTGAAGGGATACGTGCCGGGCAAGGGACCACAGGGCCACCCGGATGCCCACGTCGGCAATCCCCCCAATCTAGAGCTCGTGCTGCGGCGTGCCGAAGCGCTCCTCTCCGCCGATTCCCACGCCACACTCCCCTGCCCCACCGCCTGGAAGCAGCTCCACGACGAGGTGGACGCCATTGCCGCCGTCCTGCGTGAGGCCCTCACCGACTACGTCAGCGCCGTCGAAGACGCCCAGCCTGACGATCTGCTCGCCGAGCCTGCCCCGCCAGCCTATCAGAATCTCGGTGTCGCCGGCTTCACCGTTCAGGACGTCTCCACCGCCACCTACGCCCAACGCCGCGCGGGCCTCAAGCTATCCTTTCGCGGCCAGGTCATGCGCCTGGCCCGTGAAGCGCTCGACGGCGCGGCCAAGGTGCTCACCGGAGACAGCTCACACCCCAGCCTGCTCCATGCGCTCACCTCCGGCCTCCTCGCCTCCGGCCAGCACGACTTCGGCGCACGCATGAGCGCAGATCTCGTCGGCAACGTCCTCGGCCGCGGTGCGCTCACCGCGCTCGATCTTGCCAGGGCGCAGCAGCCGCGCATTGTCTCCCTCTGGATCGGCAATAACGACGTGCTCACCACCATGTGCAACTGTCACATCTGGGATGGCGACACGCCGCTCTACACGCCGCCCAACATCTTCCGTGACCGGCTCGCCCTGCTGCTCGACGCCGTCCTCAACTTCCAGTCTCATCCCCACGTCTTCCTAGCCACCCTGCCCAGCCCGACGGCCAGCCCGAACCTCGTCCGCAATCGCCTCGGCCATTGGAAGTCCATGCTACCGTCGGCCGCCTTCCTGCTCGACGCCCAACTTCTCGAACTTGAGAGCGTCATCGCCGAATACAACGCCGCCATCCGCCAGCTCGCACGCCAGCGCGAAGGCCGCGTCTGGCTGGTGGACGTCCATTCCCTCCAAGAGCGCATGCAGCGCGCGACGCGCGACGACCTCAAAGCCGCCCGGCTGGTCGTGGAGCATGCTGTCCGCGCCGGTTATCTCGACACCGAAGCCGCCAACGACGTGCTCGGCGCCGTCCGCGCCGGCAACCTTGCCACTATTCGCCACACACACGAGGTCGCCCAGCGCCTCGCCAACCGCCCCTTCACCGAGGCTGCCCAGCTCGCCCCCGAGCAGTCCGGCGCCTACCTCACCCATCGTGAGCTCAGCTCCGCGCCCACCAATCCCAGCATCGACGCCTTCACCGTCCGGCTGGCCAACGGTAGGCCCTATCGCCTCACCGGCGAATATCTCTCCGCCGACGACTCCGGCGCCATCGCCCAGGGTGGCGCGGTCAGCCTCGACGCCGTCCACCTCACCAACACCGGGTACGCCTACGTCGCCCGCGAGTTCCTTCGCGCCATCTACGCCGCCGACACCAACACCCGTGGCGCCGTGCTCCAGGGCCTACCGGGCCAGCGTCGCGACGTCAAGGACTTCGACGCGGCGCTCCAGCAAGTGGCGCGCGACGACTCCCTGCTCAATGGCGTGCCACGCCTGCTCCCCGCCGTGCTCGATGCCGCCGGCGCCGCGGCTGACCTCCTCGGCGAGCTGCATTTCAGCGACCCCTACCTCACCCGATAAGGGCCTCTTGCCTGCCTCGCCACACCGAGTATGTCTGAGGAGGGCTGGGGTAGCGTAAGGGCTTCAGCCCGCCTCGCGCCCTGCACCGGCACCTTGAGTGCCGCGACCACAGACGACACCGTCCAGCCCAGCATCGGCATCAGCCGCGTATCCCTCCGCTGCGACCTACCCACGTCCATGCTCCGCTCGCCGCCCGCCACCCCACATGGGGGACGATTTTGCCCAGCCGCGACCCGTTAACCATAATAGGGACGCGCATGCCTGCGGGCGCGCAGCCCCGCATCGTACCAGCGAGATGTGGCCGTTAAAACGAGCGAACCACAAAACAATAACTCCGCACTACCGAAAAGTCCCAAAAGACTCCCCATCTCCCACCCATTACCTGTAAAGTTGCCCCTGTGCACAAGGCGGCCGCGCCATCTCGTAGAGGACGCGGTCTGGCCCCAACGGTGGAGAGCGAGTGCCCGCAGAAGACGGCGGACCTCGCGTACAGGGAGTGCTTGGGAGGGACCAGACGTGACACAGCTCGTTGCGACGGCGAAGGATTGGATGGCGGAGCGACAGCCCGGACGGACCGGCAAGCTCATCGCCCTCCTGGTGATCGTGGGCGCGGCCCTGCTCGGCATCACGACACAGATACTACAGTCCAGCATGGCGGCGACACGCCACCCGACCGGCAATCTCGTCTACCGCTGGCAGCGGGGCTACTACGTGGATAATGGCTGGCTCTGCTACGGCTGGGCCAACGGCGCGTTCCACTGCACCGCCTGGTGGCATCAGGAGAACGGCCGCTACGTCTCGGACAACCCCACATGGGTGCCGAACGCTGGAGGGTCGGGCAGTGGCGGGGGCCAGATTGCCAGCGGCACGACCCACGCGCTCGTCTCGCAGCCCTCAGGCAGCGGAAACGGTACCGGGCCCGCGGCGGCCACCTCGGGCCTGCCAAAGGCATTCAGCGCGGCCGGCGAGCCCTGCCAGAGCAGCGACCAGTGGGCCGCCAACATCAGCCAGTGGGCAGTGCCTCCGAGCTGCTACGGCAACATCTACTCTCCGAACCCGGCCAACTACGTCTATCGCTCCGGCTTCGGCTGGTGCAACTGGTGGCCTGAGGTGTTGCACCCGAATCAACCCGACCTGCTCTGGGGCAGTGAGTATCGCCGGGGCAGCATACCGGTGCCCGGCGCGGCGGTCTTCTTCTCGGGTGGTGTGCAGGGCGCTAGCTCAGAGGGCCACTACGCCGAAGTCGTGGCGGTCCGCGGCGACGGCTGGGTGCTCATCTCGGAGATGAACTTCTACTGGCGCGGCGCCGGCTGGCAGAAGGTAGACTACCGCTACATCCACACCGGGCTGGGCGTGACCTTCATCTATCCGAACTAAGGCGACGCAGCCCAGGCATATCAGGCATCGCGAGGCCCCTTCCATCTCGGAGGGGGCCTCGTCGCATCTGAGAAGGAACTGGCTAGCCCGCAGAGCCGCGACGCTGGAGAAGGAGCCGCTCGGCAAGGTCCAGATCGTCCTCTGAGCGGACGGCCAGATTATCTGGACCACCAGGGAAGGTGACGACCGCGAGGCCCGCAGCCAGCGCGATGGTCGCGGCATCCTGCGCGCCGCCACCGGCCGGATAGCGGGCACAGGCCTCATCCAGTTGGTCGCGCTCAAAGACCTGCGGCGTTTGGAGCAGGCGCAGGTGCGAACGTTCGACGGTCTCAACGACGCTCCCGTCTGCGACGCGCTTGATCGTCTCCTTGACGGGCTCTGAGGCGCTCGCCGCTCCGGTCTGGCGGGCGGCGGCGAGACCCGCGACGACCAGCTCAGGCGCCATCAGGGGGCGGGCCAGATCGTGGGTCACCACCCAGCGACATTGCGCTGGCAGCACCCCGATGGCCCGCGAAAGAGCGGCGGCGAGGCCGTGGCCCGGCGCCGCAAGGACGGCGGCGCGCTCGGCTCCCCCGGCGACGGTGCCCATCAGCGCCTCGGCCGCTCTCGTGCGCTCGGCCGGCACGACCACGACGAAACCGTTGATTCCCCGCACACGACTGGCGGCCTGGACGGCCCACGCGAATAGTGTGCGCCCGGCGATTGAACGCCAGATCAGCTCGGGGTGGTCGCCGCCCGCGAGGCCGGGGTCGTAGAGAACGACTCCAGCGTGTTCGTCGGCGGACACGCTAGGCGGTGCCCGCGCGGCGGGCGGGCGCGGGACTACTGGCGGGAGGCAGCTTCGGCTGGGCGAAGATCATACGCCCCGCGACGGTCTGCAGGACGCGCGTGACGGTGACGTCCACGGTCTGGCCCATGAAGGATTTGCCGCTCTCGACGACGATCATGGTGCCGTCGTCGAGGTAGCCGACGCCCTGGCCGATCTCCTTACCGTCCTGCATGATCTTCACCTGCATCTCCTCGCCGGGAATGAGGATCGGCTTGACCGCATGCGCCAGCTCGTTGATGTTGAGCACCTTGACACCCTGCAGCTCGGCCACACGGTTCAGATTGAAGTCATTGGTGATGATGGCGCAGTGCCACTGGCGTGCCAGCTTGACGAGCTTGGCGTCCACCTCAGGGACATTCTCGGCGTCGGCATCCGAGATCTCAACCTGGACGATGGGCTCCTTCTGCAAGCGCTGCAAGACGTCCAGCCCGCGCCGGCCGCGGGCGCGGCGCATGGTGTCGGCGGAGTCCGCGATGTGCTGAAGCTCTTCGAGGACGAAACGGGGCACGACGAGCGTGCCGTAGATGAATCCGGTTTCGGCGATGTCGGCGATGCGACCGTCGATGATGGCGCTGGTATCCACCAGGATGCGGTCGGGATTGCGGGTCGGGCGCTTGCCGAAGCGCAGCCGGCCGTGGTCCTCGCGATCTTCCTCTTGCTCTTCACGGGAATTGCGGCGTGCGGCGCGGCCCTGGCCCCAGGCGTTGGAGAAGAAGCGGGCAAAGTCCTCTTTGCGCATGATGCCGGTCATGGCGCCGAGAACGCCGAAGAGCAGACCGGCCACCAGGGGCAGCCATTGGCCGAGGGCGAGCCAGCGAATCTGCGAGAGGAAGACGGAGGTGAGCGCGGCGATGACAAGGCCGACGACGAGGCCGAGCGCGCCCGCGACGAGGTCGCTCACCTCAGCGTGGCGGATCATGTAGACGACCCAACGATAGGGCGGGATCGTAACGATGGGCGTGATGAAGAGCCCAATGAGCGCGCCGGCGCAAGCGATTCCGGCGATGGTGCCGCCGGCCAGATGCCAGGCGTGGTCAGTATTGAGCGAGAGGGTGATCGAGAGCGCCGCGCCGGCGGCGACGACCATCCCAACGAGCCTGATGATGGTGCGCGCGGACATACCGTCCTCCTTCAGCGTCGTCGCCACACAGGCGGTGCCGACGGCGATACGCCGCGCGCGTACCTGCGCGCGGGGCGGGTGAGGGCGGCGGGAGGGCGATGCGCGTGCGCCGCATACGCGACGCGGATGATTCCGAGTTGCCGGGCCAGCCGATCAGTTGTGATGGCCGCCGTGGAAAGGTGCGAGAGCGCGCGACCGCCAGCATCACGCCACCTATTAGGAACGCGAGTGAGAGTGGAGACCTCCTCTCAGCCAGGGTCGCCGTCACAGCGGCGAATAGGCGCGTGGCTCCGCCCTCGCGCAGGGGGAGACGCGCGCCGATGGCGATAGCAAGCGGATGTGCCGCGAGTGGCGATGCAAACAGCCTTGCTCATGATACGCCTTCTTCCAGGGCGAGCGCCAGTGCGGCGGCGAGAGTCGGAGCGTTAAGCAGCTCGATGCCCTCGCCGGAAGTACTAGATTGCTCTCGCTTGTTCGGGGCGCCCGCTCGCGGAAGCACCACACGCTTGAAGCCGAGCTTGGCCGCCTCGCGTATGCGCGCCTCGGCGCGCGGCACACTGCGCAGCTCGCCGCCCAGGCCGACCTCGCCGATGAGCACGGTGCCCTCGGCGACACGCTGCTCGCGATAGCTCGACGCGATGGCGGCGGCGACACCGAGATCCACCGCGGGCTCGCCAAGGGTGAAGCCACCCGCCACATTGACGTACACATCCTGATTGCCAAGCGAGAGGCCGACGCGCTTGGTCAGGACGGCGAGCAGCATGAGAACACGCGTGTGGTCCAGCCCGTTGACGGTGACGCGCGGGGTGCCGTAGGCGGTTGAGGAGGCGAGCGCCTGCACCTCGGCGAGCAGCGGGCGCGTGCCTTCCATGCTGACGATGACGGACGAGCCGGTGTTACGCCCGCTGTGCTCGGAAAGGAAGAGGGCCGAGGGATTCTCGACGTCCACCATGCCCTCGCCGCGCATCTCGAAGACACCGACCTCGTTGGTCGCGCCGAAGCGATTCTTGACGCCGCGCAGGAGGCGATAGGAGTGGAAGCGCTCACCTTCGAGGTAGAGCACGGCGTCTACGATGTGCTCCAGGGCACGCGGGCCTGCGACGGTGCCTTCTTTGGTGACGTGGCCGATGACGAAGATGGGGATGTGGCGGCCCTTGGCGAGCTGCATGAGGCGAAGGGTGCAGTCGCGGACCTGGCTGATGCTGCCCGCCGCGGAGCTCACCGCGCCTGAGGCGACGGTCTGGATGGAGTCCACGATGACCAGTGCCGGACGCATCTGGTCCACGACCTCGACGACGGCCTCGATCTCCGTCTCCGGCAGAAGCAAGAGCCGGTCGGTGGTCACGCCGAGCCGTTCGGCGCGCAGCTTCACCTGCTGGGCGGACTCCTCCGCGGAGACGTAGAGCACCTCGCCACCGGCAGAGAGCGCGACGTCTCCGGCGACCTGCAGGAGCAGGGTGCTCTTGCCGATGCCCGGCTCACCGCCGAGCAGCATGAGTGAGCCGGGGACGATACCGCCGCCGAGGACGCGGTCAAGCTCTGGGGAGCCTGTGGGCAGACGGCGGGCATCCTCGGCCTGGACTTGGGAGAGCGGAATGGCCGTGGCGAGGCCGCCGCGGGCAAGCGTCGCGCCGCGGTCATTGCCGTTCTTGCCGCTGGGCGCGGCCACCACGGTCTCCACCAGGCTCCCCCACGATTCGCAGTCCGGGCAGCGGCCCATGAACTTGGCGCTCTCGTAGCCGCACTGTTGGCAAATGTATTTGGTTTGGGACTTGGGCATGTGTTTTCCGAATCACTGACAGCTAGAAAGTAGCAAGTTTCGCGCCTTGTTCAACGACGACGACACGATGCGTCGGCATGACGGCTATGCGGGCCGCCGCGCCACTCCTGCGCGCCCGATTGGCAGGCGAGCATCATTGCCATTTTTGCCGCTCTTTACATTTGCGTCCCCATGGATTGCCGATTTGGCCCTGTCGCGCGACGACATGGTGACCGTATAAAAAGCTGCCCCTTTGGGGCAAGCGCAGCCGTCAGGCTGACAGACGAGCATCATTGCCATTTTTGCCACTTTTCCGCATGACGATCATAAGACGCGGCTATTTCCGCCGATATTTCATCCTCTGGCGTTGCTTCTGCTCCGGCGACCACCGCGCCTGGATTCGCCACCTCCGCGGGCGCATGTGGGACGGCTTGAGGACGGCGAGCGCGTGCAGCGGGAGGACGGACTGGTAGGTCTACTCATCGGGGCCGGCAGCCGCGGCGACGACGAGTGGAAGCGCCGTACCGTGGGGTTATGATGAGTATAGCGCCGGAGGATGAGATGGCTATGAGACTGCTCACAGCG
>CAYYCB010000089.1:0-11321 GCA_964469715.1 uncultured Ktedonobacterales bacterium
GGGTTGGGCTAAAGCCCGTGCGATGCCCACACACCGCTGACGAAATCAGTATGAAGCGGAACAGGAATACGTAGGGCCAAATAGGCTTGCGCCCGGCCTCGCACTAGGATAGGCGAGTCGGGCGCAAGTGGGAATGTGGCAATCTGGGTAGGGTCAGGCCGGCATGGGGGCGACCGTGTCGAGCGCCGCGACTACGCGGCGGAACTCGATCTCGGCCTCTTTGAGGACGAGCAGTGCGGTATCGAGCTTGCCTGTCTTGCCGATCTGCTCCATCGTGTGGCAGTGCTCCGAGAGCGCGGTAGCCCCCAGGTAGGCGGAGCTGGACTTGAGCGAGTGGGCATGCCGTTCGAAGGCCGTGGCGTCGCCGGCGACGAGCGCGTGGCGCAGGAGCTGGAGTAGCCGCTGCGTCTCGGTGCGGTACTCGTCTATGATGATCTCTACGACGTCCGGCCCGTCCGGCGTCCGCAGCGCGCGCAGGTTGGCGAGCTGCTCCTGATCAAGCACCGCAGGTGTCACCTCCAGATCATCACTGTTCGCCATCGGTCTGGCGGGCGCCTGGGCCCGGGGAGCGGCGTCCGCTGTGAAGGTAGCGGCCGGCAGCGCGTGGTCTTCGCACCGCGTGGGTTCCACGGCGTAAGGCTCGGGCGGCAGCCAGCGCGCGAGCTTGGCGCGCAGCGTGACCAGCTTCACCGGCTTGGGGATGTAGTCGTCCATGCCAGCGGTGAGGCACTTGTCAGGGTCGCTGGCCTGGACGTTTGCCGTCACGGCCACGATGGGGACATGTCGCTCCGTGCCGACTTCGGCCGCGCGGATCAGCCCCGTCGTCTCGTAGCCGTCAAGCTCAGGCATGTTGCAATCCATCAGCACGAGGCCGTATGGGCGCGCCGCCAGGGCCGCTAGCGCCTCGCGCCCGCCAGGCACGATATCCACCTCATAGCCAAGCTGCCGCACCTGCAGCGCGCCGGTCTTCTGATTCACGATGTTGTCATCCACCAGGAGCACCCGCCGGCTCAGCCGCTCGCCATCCATGGGCCGCCTGGCTTTGCCGTGCGCCGCCAGGCGGGAGCGCACTTCCGGCGTTGTCGCTGCGTTGAGCCAGTGGCCGAGCACCGCGCGCAAGGCATCCATCGAGACGGGTTTGGGGATGTAGTCGTCCATGCCGGCGGCGAGGCAGCGCTCCTGGTCGCCAGCGAGCGCGCTGGCCGTCATGGCGACGATGGGTAGGTGTGTGTCAGGCCCGGCGCCGCCATCACGAATCGCTCGTGCGGCGTCGTACCCGTCCATCACCGGCATCTGGCAGTCCATGAGTACGAGAGCGTAGGAGTTGTTGGCCAGAGCGGCGAGCGCTTCCTGGCCGTTGGCGACTACGTCCACATCGCAGCCGAGCCGCTGAAGCTGAAGCACCGCGAGCTTCTGGTTGACGGCGTTATCCTCGGCGAGAAGGACTCGCGGCCGCCGTGCGTTCGCCCCGGCAACCTGTTTGTTTCCGCTCCGGGCAGTCTCGACGGTCCGGCTGGGGCGGGATTGATCGGGGGCGGAGGTTGATGGGGAGGCGGGAGCGAGGGCGTTGGCGACGGTATCGAGCAGGGTGAGCTGTCTCACGGGTTTGGTGAGGTAGGCGCAGATGCCCGCATTGGCCGCGAGCTGTGGCAGACCGGCCTCATCATAGGCGGTCAGCAGCACCATCGGGAGCGGCTCCGAGCCGGCGTCGGTGCGGAGCACGCTGGCTACGGTCAGACCGTCCATATCGGGCAGCTTGTAGTCGAGGAGGGCCACCTCGAAGGGGTCATTTTCTGCCTGAGCCGCGCGCATCGCTGCCACACCCGCGGCGCCGTCGGGCGCGCTGACGACGCGCATCCCCCAGGCCTTGAGGTAGGCTTCGATGATGCGGCGATGTGTGCTGTTGTCGTCAATGATGAGCGCCTTGCGGCCAGCGACCGTCTTGATGCGCTCGGTGGGGATCACGCGCCTGCTGCCGTTGCGCTTGAAGGGCGTGGTGAACCAGAAAGTGGAGCCCTCGCCCTCGACGCTGGTGACGTCGATCTGGCCACCCATCAATTCGACAAGGCGCTTGGAGATGGAGAGGCCCAGGCCGCTGCCGCCATACTTGCGCGTGGTGGAGCCGTCAGCCTGCGTGAACGGTTGGAAGAGCCGCGAACGCGCGGTCTCGGAGAGGCCGATGCCGGTATCCACCACCTCGAAGCGGATGCTGACGTTGTCGGCGTCCGCCTGGCGGGCGGAGTGGTCCGTCACGACGCGGATCACGACGTGGCCCTTGTGGGTGAACTTGAGTGCGTTGCCGGCGAGGTTGAGCAGGATCTGGCGCAGGCGGGTTGGGTCGCCGCGCAAGATTGCGGGCACGTCGGGCGCGATGAAGGTCATCAGGCCGATGCGCTTCTCGGCGGCGGTTGGGGAGAGCAGCTCGGCGACACTCTCTACGACGAGGCGCGGCTCGAAGTCGATGGATTCGAGGTCCAGCTTGCCAGCGTCTATCTTGGAGAAGTCGAGGATGTCGTTGAGGACGGTGAGCAGGGCAAGGCCAGAGCCGTGGATCGTGCGCACGTGGTCGCGCTGCTCGGCGCTGAGCGGAGTCTCAAGCAGCAGCTCGCTCATGCCGATGACGCCGTTCATGGGCGTGCGGATCTCGTGGCTCATGTTCGCGAGGAACTCGGACTTGAGCCGTACTGACTCAGTCGCCATCTCGGTGAGGCGCTTCAACTCGGCGTTGGCCTTGGCGAGCACGTCGGCGCTGTTGGCCTTGCGGAGTGAGCCGAGCATGCTGCGCGCCGAGAGGTATGTGACGATGGCAACCACGGCTTGCAGCGTGAGTGGCATCAGGATCGCGTAGGTGGGCGATCCTAAACGCTTGAGCGCGGAATGCATCATATTAGGCCAGAAGGCGGCGGCGAACAGCATGAGGGCGGCGTTGCTCAGGAGGACGGGGAAGACGGCTACGGGCGTCAGGAGGGCTGCGGCGATCAGCTCGGAATAGACGAGGATATTAAAGACGCCGGTAACCGCGTCTGCGGCAGGACCGGCGGAGAAGCCGATCAGCAAGAAGCCGAGATCCACCATGCCGATGAGCAGCAGCGCCGTCGCGCGGTGCCAGCCCCTATGGTTGCAGAAGAGCGCTACGCCGAAGATGGCCATGCCCGCCAGATAGACGGCGAAACGGTGGCTCTTGTCGTGGCCGAAGTGCATCAGCACGGCCATATTCCACACCAGAATCAGGACGAGGAGAACCGTGCTGCCAAGGCGGGCACGCCGCAAGCGTTCCTGCCCGGCGGGGTCGTCGGGTGAGACGTCGATGGTTGGGGCCGTAAGCCGATACCATCGTTCCATGCTGTACCCGGCACCAGCGCACAGTGCTCGCGCCGCGTGACGCGCGGTGGCGAAGCCACGCGACGCCCCTTTGTTCTTGCCTGCGTACTGAAGTTCCGACATCGCCACCCTACCTCCGCCTTTCAGTCCTTGCGCAGACGGGCATGCGCCCCATGACGGCGTTCGGCGCGGCACGCGACGACCATCGCTGCCGAACCGGCATTAGTGACTGCTGAGCCTGGTCCGGCCAGACGCAGCGTACATGCCACGGGCAGCGCGAATTGCCACTCCGGCCCGCTTCGCCGCAGGCAAGGCGTCTCGCGGTATATTTTTCAGTATCTACATACACATGTGTATACGACGTGAATCAGAGGAGATCGGTCAATCCCGCGACCAATCGGTCCACGTCGCGCGGCGTGTTGTAGGCCTGGATGGAGACGCGCACGAAGCGGCGACCATTCCACGGGACGATGGGCACCTCGACCAGATGGGTGTCGAAGAGGCGAAGCTGGAACTCGTCGGTGGAGTCGGAGTGATCGGCGGGCAGGGGGATGGCGGTCATTTGCGCCCACCAGGCAGGGTCGTCGGGGTAGATGTGAGGGAGGCCGGTGAGGGCGGCGATGCGCTCGCGAGCCTGGATGGCGAGATCGTGGCAGGCGGCGCGGACGCTGGGCCAGTCGTGCTCGCGCTGGAAGGCGATGGAGGCAGGGACGCTGAGGTAGGCGGAGGGGTCGTCGGTGCCGATCCAGTCGTAGAGGTCTATGAACGGGGAGGGGCCGGGCTGCCGGGGCTCATAGCCCCAGCTTACGACGAGCGGGCGGAGCATGTCCTGGCGCTCGGAGCGTGCGTAGAGGAAGGCTGCGCCCTTCGGCGCGCTGAGCCATTTGTGTAAATTGCCTGTGTAGAAGTCTGCGCCGAGGTCGTCAAGGGCGAGAGGAATCTGGCCGGGGGCATGCGCGCCGTCAACGATGGTGAGGATGTTCAGCTCGCGGGCGCGGCGGCAGATGGCGGCGACGGGGAAGATGAGGGCGGTTGGCGAGGTGATGTGGCTGACGACGATGGCGCGCGTGCGGGGGGTGACGCCGGCGAAAAGCTGGTCCACAATGGCTTCTGGCGTTGTGACGGGGAGGGCGATGGGCTGTTCACGATACGTCGCGCCGCGCTGGCCGCAGAGAAAACGCCATGTGCGGGCGACGGCGCCGTACTCGTGGTCGGTGCCGAGCACTTCGTCGCCGGGTTCGAGGTCGAGCGAGCGCGCGACGATATTGACGCCGTGGGTGGCGTTGGGGACGAAGACGAGATTAGCGGCATCGGTGCTGAGGTAGGTGGCGAGGGATTCGCGTGCCTCAGCGAGTAGGGAGGGGAGGCGGCGCCCAAGGAATTCGACCGGCTCGGCTTCGAGCTGTCGCTGCCAGCGCTGATAGGTCTCGAAGACGGGCGCGGGGCAGGCGCCGAAGCTGCCGTGATTGAGGAACGCGACATCGCGCCGCAGGAGGGTGAAGTGGCGGCCGGCCTCCGCCACCGGCCAATCTCGCGAGTCCGCTGCTTCGCTTGCCGCTCCCATCCGCACCATCGTCTAATCGCTTTCTCTTCTCGCTCAGCCGCTCGCCCTCTCCATCGTATCGCGTGCCCGCAATAGGAGCATGCACGACCGCGCCGTGATGTTGCCGCGTCTGCGGCTGGGCGGGCTAGCCCGTCAGACGGGCGTGCGGGTGCGACCTGGAAATAAAGTTCTAGGTTGCTGTATACTCGCACGGTGCCTCCCACGCCGGGCGCGTCTGGATGTGCGCGTTGTGCGCGTCGCGTTTCCGCATCGCTGGTGCCGCAGGGGAATAGGTCCGGACGGACTGGGCGTTGGTCCGCCGGGGCTCCTCGCGGCCCGCCGACTCCTCTGCTGCTCGGAGGCCGAGGTCGCATGAGCGGGCCGTCCGTTGTGACATCTCAAGAGGAGATGATCGCGTGTCCAACACCGAGTTCACAATCGCGAACGCGCGCCGGTTCAACCAGCGCGGGCCGATCCGCTGGATCCTCTCCCACCTCCTGCACTACAAACCGGTCCTGGCCGTCTTCGTCGGAGGGACGGTGCTGGCCCAGGTGCTGACCGCGCTCATCCCCTCGCTCACTGGGTCAGCCTTCACCGTCGTGCTGCGCCCGGACTATCCCGACCGGGGCGCTCAGCTGCTCGCGCTGGCGCTGCTGGTCCTGCTTGTCGTGCTGGGGCAGCTCGTCGTCGGCGCCGCGGGGGCGTTCGGCAGCGAATTCCTGGCGCAGCGCCTGGAGCGCGACGCGCGCGACGAGCTGTATCTGAGCCTGCTCGGCAAGAGCCAGACGTTCCACAACCGCCAGCGCGTCGGCGACGTCATGGCCCGCGCCTCCAACGACGTACGCCAGCTCAACCCCATGATCAATCCGGGCGTCAGCTTGATCCTCGACTCCTTCACGGGACTGGTCATCCCCATCCTCTTCATTGCCCTGCTCGATCCGCGGCTGCTGCTGGCGCCGCTGCTCTTCACCGTCGCCTTCCTGCTGGCTCTGCGCCGCTATACGCGGCAGCTCAACCCCGTCAACGCCCGCATGCGCGCGCAGTTCGGCGCCATGAACGCGGGGCTCGAGGAGGCTATCACCGGCATCGAACTCGTCAAATCGACCGCGCAGGAGGACCAGGAGCGGCTCAAGTTCGCCGCGAACGCGGGCGCTTACCGCGACTCCTTCGTCCGCAACGGGCGGATCCAGGCGCGCTACTTGCCGCCGCTGGTGATCGGCGTCGCCCTGGTCGTCGCCCTGCTCCACGGGCTATACCTCGTGACCCACAGGCAGCTCTCCGTCGGCGGCCTCGTCACCTATCTCGGGCTGATGTCGTTGCTGCGCTATCCGTCCTTCATCTCGATCTTCACCTTCAACCTCGTGCAGATGGGTATCGCCGGGGCGGACCGCCTATTGGCGCTTCTGCGCGAGGAGACCGAGCTGGACGAAAACGTCGCCGGCTATCAGGGGCGGATGCGCGGCGAGATCGCCTTCGAGCATGTCACGTTCGGTTACGGCGAAGGCGCACCGATCCTGAAGGACGTCTCCTTTACCGCCGCTCCGGGCCAGACCATCGCCATCGTCGGCCAGACCGGCTCCGGCAAGAGCACGCTCACCAAGCTGGTGAACCGCACCTACGACCCGCGCGCGGGCCGTGTCCTCATCGACGGCGTGGACGTACGCGGGTGGAGCCTCGACGCGTTGCGGTCGCAGATCTCCACCATCGAGCAGGACGTCTTCCTCTTCTCGCGCAGTATCGCCGAGAACATCGGCTTCAGCCTCGGTCAGCACGCCGACCCGGCGGCCATCCAGGCGGCGGCGCGCGAGGCGCAGGCGCACGACTTCATCGCGGGATTCGCGGATGGCTACGAGACGGTGATCGGCGAGCGCGGCGTGACACTCTCCGGCGGCCAGCGCCAGCGCCTGGCGATCGCCCGCGCGCTGCTCACCGACCCGCGCATCCTCATCCTCGATGATTCGACCAGCGCCATCGACAGCGCCACCGAGGACGAGATCCAGCGTGCGCTCCAGCGGGCGCAGCACGGCCGCACCACCCTGCTCATCACCCATCGCGTCTCGCAGATCCGCTGGGCCGACAAGATCCTCGTTCTCAAGCAGGGCGCCCTCGTGGACCAGGGCACGCACGAGGAGCTGACGGCGCGCTGTGACCTCTACCGGCGCATCTTCTCGCACTACGGAGTGGACCGGTCCGTTGCGGCGACGCGACCGACGGCCTGACGGCGCCGAACGCGGCACGCGCGCGATCGCGACCATCGGCATGGCGACATCGAAGCGCCCGGCTCCGTCGAGCGGGGCAGGGCAGATGGGGAGTAGGCAGCAATGGGCTTCATCATGGACGGGCTGGACGCCGAGGCGTACGACCGCACCTATTCGGACCGCACCCTCGTCAGGCGCATCCTGGGCTACTTCCGGCCACAGGCGCGGGCCATGTTGCTCGTCGCCGGCCTGATCGTGCTGAACTCGGTCGCCGACACCGTCCTGCCGATCCTCATCGCCCGCGGCATCGACGCGCTGAGCGTCGCGCGCACGCTCAGCACCATCGGCTGGCTGATCGCCGCCATCCTCGCCTCCTCGGTGCTGTCGTGGACCTTCAACTTCTTGCGCCAGGGCAACACGGCCCGGGCGGTCGGCAACGTGGTCTTGAGCTTGCGCCTCGACGCCTTCAGGTCCGTCATGGCGCGCGACATGTCCTTCTACGACGAGTATCCCTCCGGCAAAATTGTCAGCCGCGTGACCTCCGACACCGAGGACTTCTCAACGGTGGTCACCCTCGTGCTCAACCTGCTCAGCCAGTGCCTGTTGGTGCTGCTCATCGCCGTCGTCCTCTTCGTCATCGACGCGCGCCTGGCGCTGCTGGCGCTGGCGATCGCCCCGGTGATCGTCGTTGTCGCGCTCGCTTTTCGCCGGCTAGCGCGGCGCACCACTACGCGTGCCCGTCGCGCGCTCGCCCGTGTCAACAACACCGTGCAGGAGACCATCAGCGGCATCTCCATCGCCAAGAACTTCCGCCAGGAGCAGCGCATCTACGACGAGTTCCGCAGCGTCAACGCCCAATCCTACGCGGTGAACCTGCGCCAGGGCCTCGTCTTCACCGGCATCTTCCCGCTACTCAGCACGGTCGCCGGCGTCGGCACCGCCATCATCGTCTACTTCGGCGGCCTCTCCGTACTGAGCGGTGCCGTCTCACCAGGCGCCTGGTTTCTCTTCCTCCAGGCCATCAATATCCTCTGGTTCCCCCTCACCAGCATCGCTTCGTTCTGGAGCCAGTTCCAGCAGGGGCTCGCGGCCAGCGAGCGCGTCTTTGCGCTCATCGACGCCGAGCCGCGCGTGGTGCAGAGCGACCCGCGACCCGTGGCGCGCCTCGAGGGTGGCATCGATTTCCGCCGGGTGAGCTTCCGCTATGTCGCCAGCGCGCCCGTGCTGACCGACTTCAGCATGGCGATTCGCCCTGGGGAGACTGTGGCGCTGGTGGGGCACACGGGCGCTGGCAAGTCCAGCATCGTCAAGCTCGTGACGCGGTTCTACGAATTCCAGGGCGGCCAGCTCCTCATAGACGGCCGCGACATCCGCACGCTGGATTTGCATGACTATCGCAGCCAGTTGGGCATCGTCTCGCAGGCGCCGTTCCTCTTCTCCGGCACGGTGGCCGACAACATCCGCTACGCACGGCCCGACGCGACCGACGACGAGGTGGGGGCGGTCGCGCGGCGCATCGGCGGCGGCGACTGGCTGGAGGGGCTGCCCAACGGCCTGGGAACCCAGGTGGGCGAGGGCGGCAAGGCGCTCTCGATGGGGCAGCGCCAACTCGTCGCCCTGGCCCGGCTGCTCTTGCAGGACCCCGCGATCCTCATCCTCGACGAGGCGACCGCCAGCGTCGATCCGCTCACCGAAGCGCAGATCCAGGAGGGGCTCGACGTCCTCCTCCAGCGCCGGACCGCCATCCTCATCGCCCACCGCCTCTCGACGGTTCGCCACGCCGACCGCATCCTGGTGCTGCGCAAGGGCGTCGTCGTCGAGGAGGGCAGCCATGAGGCGCTGCTGGCCTCCGGCGGGGAATACGCCACGCTCTACAACACCTACTTCCGGTCGCAGGAGCCCGACTACCGCCCCGGCGAGGGCTTCGTCCGCCTGAGGCCCGGCGGCACGGAGAGCGAGCGCACGGCGTAGGATAGTAGTGTGTGCGTGGTGGGGCCGGCACGATGCCGGCCCTACGAATGGGCGGCAGGCGCTGCCAGTTCCGCCGCGACCGCGGCGGTCATCCCCGTGCTCGACAGCACATCCTTCACGACGCGGCCACCCTTCATCACCAGGGCAATATTAGCGGGATCGGCGAGGGAGGCGACGTTGGCCAGGGGATCGGTGCGGGCGATGACGAGATCGGCCAATTTGCCCGGCTCTATCGTGCCGACGCGGTCCTGCCAGCCAAGGCATTCGGCGGCGGTGCGTGTGGTGGCGACGATGGCCTCCATGGGGGTGAGGCCGACGTCGCACATGAGGGCAAGCTCCCGCAGATTCTGGCCGTGCGGCATGACACCGGCGTCGGTGCCCATGGCAATGCGGACCCCGGCCCTGTGGGCCTTGGCGATGCTGACGCGGTGGGCCTCGTAGACCTCCTCGGCTTTGCGGATGGCATAGTCGGCGATGGAGCCGGTGGCGCGGCCGATCTCGATGACACTGAGGACGGCGAGGAGGGTGGGCACGAGGAAGGTGCCACGCTCGAGCATCAGCTCGATGGCCTCGTCGTCGAGGTAGATGCCGTGCTCGATGGAGTGGATGCCGGCGCGGACGGCGTTCTTGATGCCTTCTGTGCCCTGAGCGTGGGCCATGACCTTCGTGCCGCGGCGATAGGCGCCCTCCTGGACCATGACGGCCAGCTCCTCGGGGGAGAACTGGGTGAATTCGGGGTGGTCGGTAGGGCTGAGGACACCGCCGGTGGCGCAGACCTTGATGACGTCGGCCCCGGCGCGCAGCACCTCGCGCACCTTGCGGCGCACGTCCTCGACGCCGTCGCAGCGGCCGTCCGGGCGGCCGGGATAGGCGGGCAGGAGCTGGAACGGGGTGCCGTCGCGCATGGTGAAGTCTACGTGGCCGCCGGTGGTGGTGAGGACGGAGACGCTGATCTGCATGCGCGGGCCTGGGACGAGGCCATCCTCGACGGCGCGCTTGACGCCAAGGTCGGCGCCGCCCGCATCGCGCACGGAGGTGATGCCAGCATCGAGCGTGCGGCGCATGCGTCCAATCGCGCGGTAGAACTCAAGGGAGATAGGGGTGGCCATCGCCTGGGCGACGTTGACCACCTCCAACATCATGTGGACGTGGCAGTCGATGAAGCCGGGGAGGATCGTGCCGCCGCGAGCGTCGATCTCGGCGGCTAGGCCCTCAGGATGAGGCGCGCCACTGGCGGGTCCGGCGTAGCGGATGGTCTCGCCTTCCAGCAGGACGACGGCGTCGGCTATGGGAGCACCCCCCGCGCCGTCGATCAGTTTGCCATTGCGGATGAGGGTCTGCCTGGGCATCGGGTGGTGTCCTTTCTGTGGGGGAGGGCCGGCGGGTCAAACCTGCGCCTTAGGATGGTGTGCACCGCGTGGAAGCTCGCCTACGTGAGTCGGGAACAGGGGCGACGATGGCCGATTTGGCCGAATGAGGGTACATGGAGCCGCGTCATCCGGCGATTGAGGCTAGTGTAGCATGCAGAGTGGCGAAGGCTCGCGCCTGGAAGGGGGCCAGCCTGCCGCCAACGCCTGCCAAACCCGGTCATGTCCTGTCATTTCACGTCATGATCTGCTTCATGGCGAGGGCTTGACCTTCTAGCGACTGGAACGTGTACGCTGGTCAGCGGAGGGAGGTGATTGGTATGGCGAGCGGGGCAGTTGAAGGCGCGGGGGCAATGGTCTGCGGCTGTGAGACACGGGAGATGCGGGACGACTTGACGATCGGCGAGCTGGCCCGGCTGACCGGCATCAACGCCAAGACCATTCGCTATTACGAGGAGATCGGCCTGCTACCTCGGGCGGAGCGCGCGGAGAACCGGTACCGCCGCTACGGGCAGGCTGATGTGAATCGGCTCGTGCTGCTGCGTCGCATCCGTCTGCTGGGGGCGCCGTTGGCCACGGCAAAACCCCTGCTCGATGGGACGCCGGATGCGCGCTGCGCGGACATCCGCCAGGATTTGCTGGCGTTGGTCGATCAGCGGCTCTCGGCGCTGGATCGGGAGATCGCCGAGCTCTTTGCTCTGCGCGACGAGGTGCGCCAATACCAGCGCTCGCTGGAGGAGTGCCACCCGTCGGAGGGCGATTTGTTCCGAGATTGTATGGACATGAGCTGTGTCGCGGTCCCGGATGGACAGACAGCCGCCGACCCCGACACGACATGGCCCTGACCACGAATGGTCACCATGTGGCGGAATTCAGGTGGAGAGTCGGCGTTTGCGGTCGCGGCGCTGAAGGCGCCGGCGC
>CAYYCB010000090.1:0-11310 GCA_964469715.1 uncultured Ktedonobacterales bacterium
GAGCCGTTGTCCTCGTGTACACCTCGCCACGGGCTCGCGATGTTGACGGTCAGCAAAGCGAGGGCCACCAGCGCGACGACCAGGAAGGGCGCGTGGCGGATAAACCGATGGTATGTCTGCCCACCAATCCGGCTCGCGCGCATTACCGCCCAATTGCCGGTTGCTGTGAGTGAGGTCATCAATAGAATCTGCCCCAATACTGGCTCGCGCCGGCGACGCTCGTGACGATGCCGAGCACTCCGAGGGCACAGAGGCGCCAGTCCATGCGCACGTCGCTCACGGCAAGCAGCAGGAATGCGAACGGATACGCCTCGAAAAGATAGCGAGCGCCGAATTCATACCAGCCGGTCGCGTGGAACAGCAGCGCCGTCGCGACGAGCAGGCCGATGGTGAGCCACAAGGCGGCGCGCAGCGGATGGAAGGCGCGATTGCGCCAGAACAGCAGGAGGAACAGTGGAGTGGTGATGAAAACACTCGTCCCATAGCCGCCGTTGAGGAAGTCGATCCGCGGCGCGCGATCGAAGGGGCCGCCGAAGGTGACCTGTGGGAAGCGGTAGAAGCTTGCCAGCAGATTTGAAAAGATGTAGCGCGGACTAAAGACGCCATCCGTCACCTGCGGATACCGCTGCCGGATGATGATGTTGTAGCCCGTTTCCAATGGCGAGCCGAAGATGGCCGTGTTTCGCGCCATGAACAGCGCGAGGGCGACGGTGAGAACGATTGCCGGGCCGGCGAGGCGACGCCAGGGAAGTGTGCGCCAATCGATGCGGCGTTCTCGGAGGGTAGCGAGCGCGCGGGCGAAGAGGTTATCGCCAGGATGCTCTTGTAGGGCCATGAAAAAGACCAGGGGGAACGCCAGCAGCAGCGTCCCGCGGGAGAAGAACCCGCACGCCAGGAAGGCCGCACTCCAGGTAAATTCGCGGCGCAGGGCGGCGATCAGCGCCAGCAGCGCGCAGGTCATGCCGACGACGTGTGCCGTGAACCACAACTCGCCTCCGATGGAGAGGAACAGATTGATCGAGCCAATCCAGAGCAGGGCCGCAAGCGCGACATGCTGCCGCCAGGAACGCTTCGTCAACCCAGCCGCACGCGCTTGCTCAAAGAGCGCGTAGAGGAGGCCCAGATTCAGTGCGGAACAGACCGCCGTGAAGAAGATATCGCTCGTCCGCGTGCCCCAGATCGCGACAAAAGGGAGCATCAGTATGGCGGGCAGCGGCGGGTAGATCGTGTAGTATTTGCCGTGAAGCACGACCACGTCGTTATAGATCGCCGGATCGAGGGAGAGATCCCAGCGCCCCTCAAGGAAGCTTTCCGCTTGATAGACGTACTGCGGCGTGTCCGCCTGGCCGAAGACAGGCACCCGCCACACAAGCTGGCATGCGATGATCACGCAGAGGCCGAAGATGACGAGCGCGAGTGTCACGATGAGGTTGTGCCGTGTCAGAAGTGGGGCATTCGCCACGTCGCCTGCCGGGGTATGCGTTTCGTCGCCGGCGACCCTGCCCGATTCGGCTCCGTCCCCGGTAACGAGTGTGACCACGGAATCTCCCTATTTGCCGTGCGGCGTGAGCGGCTCCCCGAGGCGACGCCTCTCCTCAGGTAGAACGTGGTGGAGTAGGGTGGATAACGCTCGACAGCGCGAGAAATGGCCCAACCAAGACCGCCCGAAGTGGTCCTTGCCGGCAGCATGCGTACTGCGGTAAGCACACTGCGGACGTATACACACATTCATAGCACGAGGAGGTCCATTATGCTCGCGATAGCGCCTGTAACACTAGAAGGCGCCGCCGTTCGCTTGGAACCGCTCTCCACCCACCATGCGGAACCGCTCTTTCGCGCGGCGCAGGATGGTGACATCTGGCGGTACATGCCCCAGAATCTGAGCAGCTCGGTGGAGCGCATGGAGCGCTGGATCGAGGATGCCCTCGCCGCTCAGTCCGTGGGGACGGATCTTCCATTCACCATCGTCAGCAGCAGCTCCGACGGGGTTGTCGGCTCGACACGCTACCTCAACATTTCGCGCCGCGACCGCGGGCTGGAGATCGGATGGACCTGGCTCGGAGCGGAGGCGCGGCGCACCGCCGTCAACACCGAGTGCAAGTATCTCTTGCTGCGCCATGCCTTCGACTCGCTTGGCGCCATCCGTGTCCAGCTCAAGACCGATAGCCGCAATGAGCGTTCGCAGCGCGCCATCGAGCGGCTAGGCGCCGTCCGTGAGGGTGTGCTGCGCAAGCAGATGATTATGGAGGACGGTTACCAGCGCGACACGGTCATGTACAGCATCCTGGATACGGAATGGCCGCTTGTGCGCGAGCGACTTGAGGTGCTCATGCGGCGCGGCGCGTGACACAGGCTGCGTTGCGAGAACGGGCGCGAGGCATGCTGCGACGTGTGTCTTGCGCCCGCATCGTTCGGGCCTATGCGCCCTTGCCAATTGCGCTGGTCGCCGGCAACACCGCGGGCGCTTGGGTGCGCCCGCGCCTGCGCGACGGCATTGAGCCTGTAGCCGTCGCTACAAACTCCTCGATGCCGCCCAGGAACTTGGCGTAGCCCAGTCGCTCCAGTGCGCGCAACAGGTCACCAATGCTCGCTTCGGGCGGCACCTGGATGGCCCTTGGCCCGGCAAGCCGGAGCCTGAAGGACTTGAGCTTGGGCGACGCCACCATCTCTCCCGCCACCTTCTCGCTGCTCACCTGAAACAAGCGCGGACCCGGCTGCGTACGCGCCGCCTCGCGTGCCTGTCGTGCCCAGTCGCGCAGGGTGAAGATGACGTTCTGTGGGAGCGCCTTCTGGCAGTGATGTTCCAGAAAGGCGACCACGTCGTCAATCGTGGCTCCGCCCGCCAGCCCGCGCTCTAGCGCTTCCCGCGTGAACGTGAACCGGCTCACGCGGCCTACTTGCTCCAGCGATGCGAAGCGTACGAGCCAGTAGAGTGCCGGCATGTACGGCTCCATGAGCAACACCTGGAAATTCGGCTGCACTACCAACGACCGTGACAGCGGTTGCTGGCTGGCGCTGAGATCGCTGTGCAGTGCCTCATAGCCCAGGTCCGTCAGCATGAAGCTGACCGGATTGTGGCCGTCCGCGAGGCTAGGTACACGGTCGCCGTCGTAGCCCAGGGTGACGAGGCCAAGCTCATAAAGCGTTGACCGGAAGATGCCGGTGATGATCTCGCCGTCGGTGCGCTCCCACTGCGCGCGCAGATCGTCGGCGAGCTTGAAGCCAGACTCGCCAGCGTTGCGCTGCGACGGCCGCAGCACATATGGATTGTCGCCCTGAACGGTCGCCAGGAACGACGACAGCGAATACCAGACGCCAGGCTTGCAGTCCTTCAGGAGCCGCTGCACCAGCTCGCGGGCGATGGGCAGCTCCAAATAGAACGTCATCCACTCCTGGTAGTTGGCGCCGGGCAGGTCGATCCACCAGCGGTCGGTCGGCCACCGGCGAAACAGCCGGCGCGCCTGCATCACCTGATCGTGGCGAGCCCACGATTCGAGTTTCGGGCCTGGCGCCAGCCGCCCCCGCGCTTTGGATGAAGAGGCCGGCGCGAGCACCAGCCCAAGCTCTGCCGCTTCCTGTTTGAGCAGCTCGACGTAGGCCACCGCGTCGTCGTCGCGCGTTCGCGCTCGCTCGCCAACCAGCATCGGCACGAGTCGCTGTGCGGCACGTTTGGGCAGCGCGCCACTGCGCGTAAGCTCGATGTCCTGATGATAGGCGGCGGCCACGATGACGGCGAGATCCCAGAGGAACGTCGTATCGAAGGGTTGGATTGCGCCGGGCATATCGCGCTCGGCCAGTCCCACGGAGACGTGGGCGCGTCCCTCCGCCTTCTTCAAGTTGGCCAGTGTCTCGTGCGGGATGAACAGGACCCTCTCGCCGTCGTGGAACGCGTCGAACGCGAGGGCGTAGTCCTCCAACCCATGGAGCAGCGCGGAGAGTGCAGACCCATCGACGTCGAACCGGGAGCGGATCTCCGCGACTGGCCCGGTGCCGCCTCGTTCGCGCAGCCACTCATAGACGCGTCGCAGGCGGGGCTCCACCCGCGCGAGGGCGTAGCGCACGGCCTCGGCTTGCGCGAGGTTCTGCGCCATCGCCGCGCGCACCTCTGCCCGCGAATAGTAGGCCTGCAGGGTAAGGCCGAAGCGTCGTCCAATCTGATCAAGATCACCCTGCCGATATGGCGCGAGCAGTTCATCCAGGGTTTTCGACGTGCGATCCGCGATTGGGATGAAGAGCTCGCGCCCGGCGGTATAGAGCGCGGTCGCCAGCTCGGTCGGCACGTACGCGATGCTTTTTTCTTCTATCGGCGCCTGTGCGTTGCGCGGCATGGTGTAGCCGTAGAACGTCGCGCGCTGGCCAACCAGCTCACCGCCCTGCACCTTGGCGTCTTCGAGAAATGCCACGCGATGTTGCGTGAGTTGCGCCAGCGCATGCTCGCATTCCTCCGGCGAGAGGTGCGCGCGTTCGGCCAATCCCTCCACGAGCCACCAGTTGCGGGCCGAGGGGCCGACGATGGCGAAGAGCAGGCGGCGCTCGGCTTCACCGAGGCGCTCCCAGACAAAGCGGGCCGCAATCGTATCGCGCATGGCTCGCTCAAGCCGCTGGCGCGTTTCGCTATCATCGTACTCGGGCCGATCCGCGCCCCACCACTCGGCGAGTGCGCGTAAAGACTCGAGTGATTCCCCTGCCAGGATCGTGGAAAGGCTCTTCATCGCGGGGGCACCTCCGAGGCTGCTCCCACACGCCGGCTCCCCGCGCGAGTGCCCGCCATAGAGCGCTCGCGGGCCGCATGGCCCCGGATACCGGCTGCGCGGGATGCATGCTTCCTACCTCCATGGTCGGGACAAGCAGGATACTGACGCGTGATGTGACCGATGCGGAGATCCGGGTCGTTTGCCCGCCTGGCGTGTGCAAGTTGGGCATGTGAGGGGTGGGCGGCTATGCCACCTCCCCGGTCTCGCCCGGTCGTGCGTCAGTGCCCGGCGACTCGATGCGGAATTCTCGCGTCTTGGCGCCGAAGCCCTGCACGTATTGGATGACCTGCCGGGTGAGCTGGCTCGGGGTGGAAGCGCCGGAGGTGATCGCTACCCGCCGCTTACCTTCGAGCATCTCTGGCGTCAGATCGGCCAGGCTTTCGATGCGTATGGCTCGGCTGCCAGCCAGTTCTTCGGCGACCTGTACCAGACGGTTGGTATTATTGCTCTTCGGGTCGCCGACCACGATCGTCAGGTCAGCGCCCTTCGCCTGAGCCGCGACCGCCTCCTGGCGTACCTGCGTCGCCCGGCAGATCTCGTTGTAGACCTCGATCTGCGGATAGCGTGCCTGGATGGCGCGAATGAGCGCAGCCGTATCCCATTGGCTGAGGGTCGTCTGTGTGGTCACGGCGAGGCGGGGTGCATCGCGCAGCGACGGGGGTAGGCCAGCGAGATCGGCTTCGGTCTCGACGAGCGAGACCGCTTCAGGCGCCTCACCTACCACGCCCTCCGGCTCCGGATGGCCTTTCTTGCCGATGTAGATAATGTGATATCCCTGCGCCACGAGGGCGCGGACGAGGTCGTGCGTCTTGGTGACGTCTGGACAGGTTGCGTCAAGGACACGCAGCCCGCGCTCTTCCGCCTGCTGTTTGACCAGCGGCGAGACGCCGTGCGCGGTGAAGATGACGGTCCCTTCCTTGACTTGGTCGAGGATCACGGCACGATTGGGTCCGTCAAGTGTTGTGATGCCGAGCTTTTCGAGCTCTTCGACCGCGAAGCGGTTATGAACAATTTGCCCGATGATATGTATCGGACGCGGCAACGAGGGATCGTGCGCCGCCTTCCGGGCAATTTCCATCGCGTCGACCACCCCGTAGCAGTAGCCGCGGGGCGATACCTTGATGACATCCATACGATACGATCACCTTCCACACCCCCGCTGCGCCGTAAAGGCTGGCGAAGGAGGACGGCCGCGCAGTCGTGCTAAGGAGCGGAACCTATGGGTCGTTGAGCCGGCGGATAGCCGGCTCGCCGTCATGCCCCTACCACTCCTCTGCCTGACGGAAGAGACGCTCAAGCGTGAGGCCGTCGAGCCGCACTATCGTCGCCTCGAACGACTCCTCTCCTCGCTCGTCCTGCTCTGCGATCAGCTCGGACGAGGTTCCGGCATGTTCGGAAGTGGAGAGGAGCTGCGTCGGCTCCGCCGCGTTGACTGTCTTCACCACCCAGTTCCTTTCGTGGTGCGCGCGGGTGCGCGAAAGCGCGCCCGGCCACGTCCTGCGTCTTGACACAGCGGCGGCCACCGGCGCCGGGTGGAGCACAGTCTTCCGTCCATTGTACTCCACTCAGCGCACCTCTCGTCGCCAGGGCCTTCGGGGCGCCCCGCCGTTCGGAGGAAGCCGCCGCTAAGTCAGGCTCAAGTATAACACAGGTGCCTCAAGCGTACTCAAGAAGCCCCTGCTCGCCGCCGTAACGCATGTCCTCTGCCACAGTCATGACGGCTACCAGGCCGCGCCATCTGCCCCATGCATGAGCTGCGGTCGGATGCTCACGATGGTAATAGAACGCGCGTTCCAAATTATAGCAGCGCCAGCTTGGACGCGCAAGCCCAACGAGCAGGTATACTTTTGGATGCGAGGCGCTCGCCGTCGCGTGAAGGGTGCGGGCGACCAACAGGCTTCTGGTAGGACATGATTATCGACTTCCATACCCACATCTTTCCCCCCGAGATCGTCGCCCGCCGCGCCGACTTCCTGGCACGCGATCCGTTCCTTGAGGAGCTTTATGGGCATCCGAAGGCGAAGATGGCGACCGCTGCCGATCTCATCGCCTCCATGGACGCCGATGGCGTGGACGTTTCGGTGGCCTTTCCCTTCGGCTGGAGCGACCAGGGGCTGGCGGAAGAGTGCAATAGCTACGTAATCCAGGCGATGCGCGACTACCCAGGCCGCATCGTCGGCTTGGCCTCAGTGCAGCCGCTTGCCGGCCCGCGCGCCATAGCCGAGCTTGAGCGCTGCGCTACGGCGGGAATGCCGGGCTGCGGCGAGCTCATGCCTCACGGCCAGGGCTATAGCCTGAGCGACCGGAACCTTCTCGCACCGCTCGTCGAGGCGGCGCTCTCCCTGGGTCTCTTCGTTCTGACGCATACGAGCGAGCCAGTTGGCCATCTCTATCCCGGTAAAGGTGACGTCACGCCATCGGAGCTGCAGGCCTTCATCGCAGCGTTCCCCGACCTCCGGGTGGTGGCGGCGCACTGGGGCGGCGGCTTCCCATTTTACGAGCTGATGCCTGAGGTCCACGCCGCCGCCGCCAACGTCTGGTACGACTCGGCCGCTTCGGTCTATCTCTATCGGCCTGAGATCTTCGCCCATGTCGCGCGCATTGCCGGGCCGGGCAAGATCCTCTGGGGCAGCGACTTCCCCCTGCTCGCGCAGCGGCGGATGCTCGACTATGCCCGTTCGTCCGGTCTTGACGAGCATGCGCTTGCCGCCGCGTTGGGTGGCAATGCCGCCGCGCTCCTTGGGTTGGGGTGAGAAGCCTTCCCGCCATGCGGGGCAATTCCTTGCCGCGGGAGACCTGTACGGGCTACCATGAGGCCATCGACGAATGGCGCGCAGAGGAGGCGGACCGTGCGAGTGGTGTCTTTGGGCAGTGGCAGCAGCGGCAACGCACTCCTCATCCAGTCGAGTCGCGCGGCCGTTTTAGTGGACGCCGGATTCGGTCCGCGCACACTCGCGAGCCGTCTGCGCCTGGCAGGGGTCGCTCCGCAGACCCTCGGCGCCATTCTCATCACCCACGAGCACTCCGATCACGCTTCGGGCGCCGCTGCCTTCGCGGCGCGTCATGGCATACCGCTCATCTCTGACCCGCGCACGCTCGCCGCCGTGCTGGCCCATCCCACCGCGCAGACTGCCGGCCTGGGCCATGTTGAGCGGGTAGAACTGCCTGTCGGCCGAAGCACACGCCTGAACGACGTTGAGGTTCGCAGCTTCGCCATCTCGCATGACGCCGTTGCTCCCTGCGGTTTCGTGGTCTCCACCGGCGCATGGACCGTCTGTGTCGTGACAGACACGGGCGATTGCACACCGCCGATCATAGAGGCGATGCGTGGGGCCAATCTCATCGTGCTTGAGGCCAATCATGACCGCGAGCGTCTGCTGGCCGGCCCCTATCCCTGGCACCTTAAGCGCCGCATCCTGAGCGACACAGGCCACCTCTCGAACGCTCAGTCGAGCGAAGCGCTGGCGCAGGCGCTTGACGACGGCCCGCGCTGGGTCTGGCTCGCCCATCTCAGCAAGACCAACAATACGCCTGATCTTGCTCGCACTCACATCCGCCGACACCTGGGCGAGCGAGGCTTGGGCCACGTGCGCATTGAGGTTGCGCCTCCCGCTATGGGGCCAACATGGGACAGCAGTGATCTGCTCGGCGGCCCGCGCCAGGCTGCGCTCTTCGGTGCTACGGTAGGCGCGCGGCCGGTGGCGGCTTTTGCTCCGACCGCCGACGTTGCCGTCGCGGAGTGAGCCCGCGACGCTCGCGAGACAAAGAATGGCGCGCTCGCTGCATAGCGAGCGCGCCATTCACCGTTCGACAGAGTACGCTAGCTCGCGTGCTCCTGGATGTAGTCCACAGCCTCACCGACCGTGGTGATCTTCTCGGCATCCTCGTCACTGATCTGGAGCTTGAACTGCTCCTCCAGCGACATGATCAGCTCGACAAGATCGAGCGAGTCGGCATTGAGATCTTCCGTGAACGAGGCGTCCTCGGTCACTTGGGCCTCATCCACGCCAAGCTGATCTGCGATGATCGGCTTGAGCTTCGCCAGGATATCTTCTTTGGACGTCGTCGACATCTACCCTACCTCACTTCCGGCATTGGACGCTGGCGCTCCTTGAGACCGGAGATACACTGTGCCAAGGACGCCGTTCACGAACCGGCTCGAGGTGTCGCTGCCGAACAGCTTGGCGAGCTCAACAGCCTCATTGATGGCGGCCTTTGCTGGCACAGAATTATTGAACAGAATCTCGTAGATTGCAACCCTCAGGAGATTCTTGTCCACGCGCGCCATTTGCGAGAGCGGATACTCGTGCGCCGCGCTCTCAATGGCCGCGTCGATCTGGTCAAGGTGCGCCAGCACACCCCGCACCAGCTCGCGCGCGTAGTCAAGCACCCGCGGGTTCAACTTGCGGTCCTCGGCATGGCGCTCAAGGACCGCCTCCGCATCATGGCGACTTGCATCATATTCGTAGAGAGACTGCAAGGCGATCGTGCGGGCCTGTCGGCGGATAGTGAGTGCCATTTCTAGGCCACATCCTGGATATAGACATTGACTTCCCTTGCGTCCATGCCCAGGATGCGCTCGACTGCCGCCCCAACCGCTTCTTGCACCGCCGTGCCTACCTCCACCATGCTCATGTCGGGCTGCGTGATGAGATAGAGGTCCACGGCGACGGTGTTCCCGCGAACGGCCAGGCCCACGCCAGCGTGCGGCAGCGGCCGGCCCAACAGATCCGCCAGCCCGCGACTCACCCGCGCGACGCGAACCACACCGGGCACCGCGAGCGCCGCCTGCACGACTACCGTTCGCAGGACACGCCGGGCGATGCGAACCGCGCCAAGCTCCTCGGCGCTGGCATCAGGCGCCTCTGGCGCTCCGCCCTCCGCGAGCCCGGCAACTGGCGGCGGCGCATAGCGACTCGTGCCGTTGGCCCATGTCTGCATGCTCCGCCTCCTCAATAAACATGCGTGGCTGCTCAGGTCGTCGTCAGCGTGCGGCCGTACCGCGCAAGCGGTCTGCGACCGCGGCGAGCTCGGCCGCTGAGCCGACGGAAAGGATGGTTGCGCCTTTGGCGATGCGCTTGATCAATCCCGCCAGCACCTGACCAGCGCCGATCTCAACGAACGTCGAGACGCCCTGGCCCGCGAGAAATTCGACCGTCCGTGTCCATTGTACCGGCGCGGCGATCTGCCCCGCCAGTTCCGCGCGCAGATCGGTGGCCGTCGTGATGGGTTGCGCGGTCATATTCGCCACGAGCGGAATCTCCGCGTCTGCAAGTGTCGCCGCATCCACCGCCCGCGCCAGGCCCGCCGCGGCGGGTTCCATCACAGGCGAGTGGAAGGCGCCACTCACGACCAGCGGGACCACGCGCTTCGCACCGCGTTCGCGCGCCAGCTCCATCGCGCGATCTAGCGCGCGGCGCTCGCCCGAGATCACAATCTGCCCCGGCGCGTTGTCGTTCGCCATGACGACGCGCCCCAGCCCTGGGTGCGCGCCCTCCGACTCGGCCTCAGCGCTCAGAGCGGAGCGCGTCTCTTCCGTGGCCTGCCGGCAGACCTCGTCGAGCAGCGCGGCATCCAGACCGAGCACTGCGGCCATGCCACTCTCGCAGACCGTACCCTCTTGATGCATCAAGCGCCCGCGCTCGCGCACCAGCCGCAGGGTGTCGCCGATGCCAAGCGCCCCTGCCGCCGCCAGCGCCGCGTATTCGCCGACGCTATGGCCTGCGACAAAATCCGGCCGTAGCGGCGCCGTCAAGATGGGATCATGGCCGTCCTGGGCTTGCGCGCCGGCAGCCTCCTGGAGTGCCGCCAACAGCGCGAGGCTGGTGGCGACGATGGCCGGCTGCGTATTGATTGTCTCGCGTAGCGTCTCCTCCGGCCCCTCGAAGCAGAGGCGGGAGAGCGGGAAACCGAGAGATGCGTCTGCCAGGGCATAAACAGACTGAGCGGCCGGCGAGGCGCTGGATACGTCCGCGCCCATGCCGACCGCTTGACTGCCCTGCCCCGGAAACACGAAGGCGATACGCTCGCTCACGCGAACCTCCGTCGTCCGTCACGCGGGCCTATGCCGCTGCTCCGGCCACTACTCCGCGCGGGCCGTCTTCGGCTCGAGCACCTGGCGTCCGCGATACGTGCCGCAGTTCGGGCAGACGTGATGCGACATACGTATGTGTCGGCACTGCGGGCAAACGGTCAGTTGGGGAAGCTTGACCTTGTGATGCGCGCGCCGGTTGCCCTGCCGGCGGTTGGTCAGGCGTTTCTTAGGGAGGGCGCCCACGGAAGACTCCTACACTACTACTTGCGGGACGAATGCCCGCGAGACGGCGAATGTGTAATCATGCCCGCGTCGCGCGCATGAAAGCGCACCGTCCGCGAGACGGCAGTCTGCGCTATTGTAACACAGACTTCCGCATCACAACAGCCTCTTGCGCCGGATGTCGGCCGAGCGCTGACCAATTCCTTGACATCGCCGCCGGAGGACACCTATACTGCGCCTGGTCCATCGCGCACGCCGACGTAGCTCAACGGCAGAGCAACGGTTTTGTAAACCGTAGGT
>CAYYCB010000091.1:0-7517 GCA_964469715.1 uncultured Ktedonobacterales bacterium
ACGCACTGGCCGCATGACCCATCCTTGGAGGTCCCAGCCATCAGCGCCTGTAAATGCGAACTCTTCAATAGGCGCGATCTCGACCTCGGCCTGGAACGCCTCGTTGAGCCGGGTAAGCTGTCTTGGAGTGGCGTCCTGCTCTCGGTCGGGCAACTGCACAAAGATATCACCGGGGAGAGTCGGCTCGGAGACGGCGAGCGCGAGCACGCCAGACTGCGCCTCCAGCGAGAAGCTGTAGACGTGCCACTGGCCGGTGGTGATCTGCCGCGGGGAGCTCTGCTCGCGCGGGCGCGCGGCATAGACCTGGGTCTCTCCGCGCAGTGAGCCGAGGAAATAAATCTCCGCGCCGTCGGCCGACCACGTGAGATGATCGCCTACGTGCTCGTTGCGCACATCGTCAATGCAGCGATCCTGGCAGACCGGCGTGAAATCGTCCGTGAGGCAGCGCGAAGCGCCACGCGCCGGCTCGGATGGAACGACATGGAGATCGGTATGGCCCGATTCACCACGCACCGGCGCTGCGAGGAAGGCGATTAGCTCACCATCGGGCGACCAGGAGGGCGACCCGCAGCCGAGCGCCTCCTCGGTCAGGCGCGTCGTCACGCCGCTCGCGAGGTCGAGCGTCCACACCTGGCCGCCAGGCCAGCGCCAACGCTCGCCGCTTCGGTCCGAGACGAAAGCGATACGGTTGCCGTCGGGCGACCAGCAAGGCTCGCGGTCATCCCAATCGCCATCTGTGAGCTGACGCGGCTCGCCGCCCGCCGCCGCAACGCTAAAGAGATGGGCGCGCAGCTCGTAGGTGTAGCCGTGGCCGTCGAGTCTGTGCGAGAGGTGCGTAATCGTGCGAACGCGCGGCAGTGTCTTACCGTCGAGCGCCGCGTCGTCCACCTCGGGATCGTCATACTCTCCAGTCGAGGCGGCAAAGAGTAGCGTCTCGCCATCAGGCGACCACACAGCGGCGGCAGCTCCGTGTCGCAGATAGGTGAGCTGGCGCGCCTCGCCACCGTCGGCAGGCATCACCCAGAGCTGCGGCTTGCCAACGCCGCGATTGCGCTCCTCCCGGGTGGCGGCTTTCGTACCCTCGGCCGGCGCACGCACGAAGGCAAGCTCCGTGCCGTTGGGCGACCAGCGCGGCGAGCTATCCGCGGGTCCGGTGGTGAACCGGCGCGGCTCGCCGCCAGCAACGGGCGCAACCCAGATGGAGCGGCGATAGGCGTAGGCGTCGCGATCAATCTCCGCGACGACGTAGGCGACGCGCGTGCCGTCGGGCGAGAGCTGCGGCTCCTCAGGCAGGCGGATGGCAAAGAGGTCTTCGGCGGCGAGCGGTCGAGGCATGGGGCTAGTCCTCCGAGGTTTCGGCCACGGGCTGCTGATAATTACGGTTGAGCTCGCGCAGCAGGGCAGCGCGATCCGCCCAGGTCTCGGGCGTAAAGCTGTGGTACTCACCGTCGCAGGCGGGCACGGCGGCGGCGCAGCGCCGGTGGGGCCGCAGGCGGAAACGGAGCTGGTCGCCGGCGACGTCGATCCAGATGTGACGCCGCGTATACCCGGCGCCCCACTTGAAGAGGACGCCGGTATCATACTCCTCGTACCACCCGCGTCCTTGCAACGCGTTCTCGTTGAGCGTGCGCAGCATCTCTGCGATGCCACTCTCGCGGATCACGCGCTTGGCGTTCTCGCGGGCGGCTTTGCGCTCGCGCTCGCCATCGGCGTCCTCAGGGGCTGTTTGCGCATGGACGGTCGGCGTCGTATCGGCATCTGGCATGTATGTGGCATTCCTTGAAGTTAGCTTGAGTCGCAGCAAGTGTTGCGCCGCGGGACGACGAAGCGCGCCCACCCCATGCTGCATTGTACACACCGATGTACACAGCCGCGATCACATAGCGCACCGGCGCCGAGCGGTCGGCCACACGCCACTAAGGCCGAGCTAGCCAAGTCCGGCGGGATCGCCGCGCTGATCTACATAGAAGGTGCTGCCGGGGATAGTCTTGGCCTTGTGCTTGACCTCAGCGGCGATGCGACTGACCTCTTCGAGCGTATTGACGTGCCGGCGCATGTTCGTGACGACGCCGATGGAAATGGTGACCAGGCCGTAGTGCTGCTCGGTGCCCTGGCGGTCGGGCGCGATCAGCCCGCCGCGGGCGACATCCTCATCTGAGTAGTACGCCCTGCTCTCACAGTCCCAGCGCTCGATGATCTTGCGGCAGATAGGCTCCACATGGTCCGGCATGGTGATGACGATGAAGTCGTCGCCGCCGATATGGCCCACAAAGTCGCTGTCATTGCCACACTCGCGCACGACGTCAGCGGCGATCTGGCCGAGCAGACGGATGAGGTCGTTGCCGCGCAAGAAGCCGTAGATATCGTTGTAGGCCTTGAAGTGGTCGAAGTCGAGGTAGAGGATGGACCAGAGGTCGGTGCTCTCCAACGTGTGCTCAATGGCACGCTCGACGCGTGTGCCACCCGGCAGCGCCGTGAGAGGATTCAGCAGCGAGTCGCGGCCATGCCGAAGCTGCTTGCGTATGCGCGCGACCAGTTCTTCCGAGTTGAACGGCTTGGTGAGGTAGTCGTCCACCTCATTGTCGAAGGCGCGCACCTTGTCAGCCGTGTCGTGACGCGCGCTGAGCATCAGGACGGGAATATGTGCCGTCTTGGCATGGCCTCGAAGGCGCTCGACGACCGTGAAGCCGTCGATACCAGGCAACATGATGTCGAGCAAGACGAGCTGAGGCACCTGGCGTAGGGCATGCGCCACGCCCTCCTCGCCAGTGGCGGCGACGATTGCCGAGTAGCCTTCCGCCTCCAGCGTTTCCCGCAGCATCCGCCCGATGGTGGGATCGTCCTCGACAACCAGGATTGTCTGCGCGGCCACTTCGGGAGCACCGGCATCCATTCGAGTCCTCCCGCTACCGCCCGGCAAGTGGATGTGGCTGGGCGGCCACCTGTCACTATATGCACGCTCAGGAGCCGCGGTCTAGACGATGGGAAGGTTGTGTCACGCTTTGCGAGGCAGCCCCTGATCCTCCTCCGTCGAGGTGGCCTGTGTCCTCACAATCGCCTCCGGCCGGTCGAGCGCCGCGTCCTCAAGCCGCTGGCGATGCTTCGGCAGCAGGTCGCTAGGCAATTCGGCGGGCAGGAACCATGCCACCCGCGCTACTTCTTCGCTGGTTCCCGGCTCCGGGCTGCCAGGGCGCAGCCGGCAGAGGAAGGTGAGCACGACCTCGCGCTTGCGCGGCTTCGAATAGACGCCGACCAGCCGCAGAACCTCCACCTCGGCCCCGATCTCCTCGCGCACCTCGCGCGCCACGCCCTCCTCCACCGACTCGTCGTATTCTAGGCCGCCGCCAGGCAGGTTCCACCAGGGGATGTCACTGCGCCGCGCCAGCAGATAACGACCGTCGCGCTCGATGACGGCGAAAACACTCACGCGGAACCGCGGCTTCTCCGCCGGGCGTGATTCGTCGCTCATGCGGTCTCCTCTGGTTGCGAGACGCCGAGATCGCGTCCTGGCGCTAGATCTCGTAGTCAGGGGTGTCGTCATCGCGCAGGCCCGAAAGCTTCTCCGGCTCGGCGTCGTGCTTCAGAAGTTGCGCTGGCTGCGCCACGACCACCGCGTGTGGCGGCAGCGTATCAACCACGAGCGCCATCGCCCCGATCTTGCTGTCGTGCCCAACGGTGATCGGCCCAAGAACCGACGCGCCGACGCCGATGATGACGTTATCCTCAATCGTCGGATGGCGCTTCCTATGCCCTTCGTCGCGGTGCTTCCACCAGCCAGTCGCGCCCAGCGTCACCTGATGATACAGCATAACGTTGTCGCCGATCTCCGCCGTCTCGCCGATGACCACGCCGGTCCCGTGGTCGATGAAGAAGCGCTTACCGATGCGAGCGCCAGGATGGATCTCGATGCCGCTGGTAATGATGCGGGCAAACTGAGAGATCAGGCGCGGGAGGAAGGGTACGCCCGCCTTGTAGAGCGCGTGGGCGACGCGATGCAACACCACCGCGTGCAGCCCCTGATAGGTCAACACCTCGAAGATGTTGCGCGCGGCGGGATCTTTCTCGAAGATCACGTCAATATCGTCCGGCCAGATCGTGCGCCGCCTATGCAGGCTGGCGCCGGCCGGCCGTGACGCGGGACCGGCAACCGCAGGCGGCGTCACGAGCGACGCGGTAGGCGACGGCGCGACACCGGCCGCAGCCTGTCGCGGATCGGATACCTGCGTCATGAGATCGCCACCTTCCTCTGGCCTCGTCGTAACAGTTTACATTCTGAAGTTTAGCCCCACGGCGCACGCGCGGTCAAGCAGCAAGCGAGCCTGATACCCACCACCGTGCTCGCGCAGGATACGGCGCGTATCCACGAATGGGGGATTCAGGCAAGTAACGCGCGACGCCTATGATATACTGGCCGCGCCGCAGACGGCACGCGCCGCCGGCGTGCGCGCCCGCGTGGAATGCGAGGTGAACGCGCGCCGGTGGCCTGATATGGCGCCGGGAGGACGTTTGATGGGAGCATGGGGCGGCAGACTGCGCGCAAGGTCCGCGCTGTGCGCTGCGCTGCTGGCGATCTTCGCCGCCCTCAGCCTCAGTGCCCCCGTTGCCAGCGCCACTTCCCATATCCACGACGGGCGGCTTGCCCAATCCACGCGCCCGACTCAGGCGGTCGCCTACGCGCGCATCGCACTGGTCCGCGTCCTGACGTATTACGATGGCAGCGTCAGCGCAAATGACACGCCGGTGACGTCACCCAGTCCCTGCGCCTCGGTTGGCGTGCTCGTCGGCACGACCGGCAAAGGGCTCGATCCGTTCAATTACGTGCTGACGCCCACGGCGGCGGTCAACCCGACGACCCCCTGCCAGGGCGCGCAGGCAGCCTTCCAGCAGGTCTACGGACGCGCCGCCGTGTGGTCAATTGGCCACATCGACGTACGCCTCAACGTGGCCTATACCGGCACCGCTCGGCCGGGCGCCCTTCAGTACGCTATCGATCCATCCACAATCTCGACGAACGGGGGTGCGGGTGCGCCCGCCCTCCAGGTGCTCGCGCTGACACCCACTGGCAGTGCGCCGGCACACGACCTGCCGGTCCTCGCGCCGCCTCAACCCTCCGACGCGCCGCCCGCGCCCTCAGCGGCGACCCTGCTCGACCTCACCGGCGCGGACGGCCAGCCCTTGGGGCGCGATGCCGTCACGCGCGACGAGCTGACCACGACGCTCTACCCCGTGGACTTCCCGGCGCTCGGCGCCGGCGCGGCAACCGCCACGGGACCGGCCCTTGGTCAGATGAGTGTGGGCGCGGCGGAGATCGACGGGAATGGCCGGCTCATAGGGATCGTGACACCGGACGGCAAGGGTGGCCACCTGCTCGTAGGTCTGGACGAGATACGCCGCACGATTGGCCCTGTGTCCAGCGCATCCGGTCCCTTGATGACGCAGTGGGGAGACGGCCTCGCGGCGTACTATACCGAACCGCCCCAATTCGCCTCCGCCGCCTCCGCCTTCGGCGCGCTCATGGGCGAGAACCCCGACTTTGCCGGGGCGGCGCCCTTCCTCTCCGCCGCGACCGCGCACTCGACGGTCATCCCCCCGCTGATCGAGCCGCATACCCCTAAGCCGGTCACGCAGCAGCCTGCTAATAGCGATAGTTCCCGCCGCACGACGGTAGTGGTCCTGGTGGGCATGATCGCCGCGATCCTCGCGCTCCTGGCGGCAGCGGTAGTCGTGCTCCTGCGCCGCCGGCGAGCCTCAGCACCGGCGAAGCCCGCCGGGCCGCCATCGGAGGAAACCGCGCTCGACCTCTTGCCGCGCGATCTACCGCTCGACGCGCTTGAGCCCGATGTTGGCGCTCAGCCGACGCAGCCGCTCCCCGTGGCGCAGGCGGCGGGCGTCGAGGCAATAGCGACCTTACAATTACCCTCGATGCGTCCACAGCCAATCGTGCGGGCGCGAAAGGGGTTGGCGCTCATGCCGCTCGCGGCCGGAATCACCGACGCGGGCATTAAGCGAGCCAAGGAGCCGAACCAGGACAATATCCTCGCTGTGCAGGGCATCCGTGTGGCGCAGGGGAGAACACAACCCTATGGCCTCTTCGTCGTGGCCGACGGCATGGGCGGCCACCTCAACGGCCAGGAGGCGAGCCGCTTCGCCATCGAAACTGTGGCGAAGACGGTGCTTCCCGTGCTGACCGGCCCCGCGCCGATTAACGAGACGACGCTCATGGGCCTGCTCCGGAAGGCGGCGCAGCAGGCTGGCAAGGAGATGCACGAGCGCAACCTCCATGATCGGCTCGACATGGGCACGACGCTCACCGGCGCGCTGGTGGTGGACGACATGGCCTATATCATCAACGTGGGCGACAGCCGCACCTATCTCATGAGCCCTGAGCACGGCCTGCGACAGATCACGGTGGACCACTCGGTGGTGGCAAGCTTGGTGTCGGCGGGCGTCATTCGGCCAGAGGATATCTACCGTCACCCGCGGCGCAATCAGATCTACCGCAGCCTCGGCGGCGAGCAGGGGCAGGTCGAGGTAGATACCTTTGAGGTGCCGTTGCAGGCGGGCGACAAGCTGCTGCTCTGCTCGGACGGCCTCTGGGAGATGGTGCGCGACCCGCAGATCGAACACATCCTGCGCGGCCAGGCCGATCCGCGTCGCGCCGTGGAGCTGCTGGCGCGCGAGGCCAACACCAACGGCGGTGAGGACAACATCGGAGCCGTCGTGGTGCGCTTCATCGAGGATGTGCCCGAAGGCGCGCAACCGGCAATGCAGATCATCGCCGCGCCGGACGGGCTGGAGACGTTCTCCGCCCACTGAGAAACCGCTAGCCTGAAAGTTGCGATGATTGCCGGGTTGTCGGGGCCATGCTATACTCGCGCCACATAGGCCGCCGAAAGCGGTGACCTCATGGCATGCAAAATGCGCCTGCTTCCAATAGCCGCATTTGACGTGCCCGTGGCAAGGCTGCTCTCGCCACGAACCCCAATTTTCCCGATGTTCTCAACCGTTATTTTGAAGTACGAGACCTCGCTTTGCGCATCCCAGGCCTGGCAGCGGCATGGGGCGGAGGGGTAACGGACAACGCGTGGTCGCGCATGCACGACGACGCGAAGTCACCGCGAGGCCTCGTGGAGGTGCTGCATGTCGAACTTCGGCTGGGGGCACGGACGCCCGGCTGAGTCAAGCACAGGCATAGCGCAGGTTCTCCTCGCATTCGGGAGTCAGGGTGGCCAGCTCTTTGGCGGCCGCCGCTGGCCGGAGAACCCACTGACACTCACGCACGTCCGCTGGCAGGGTCCGGGCGGGACGACGCTTGAGGCCGACCGTGACCCCACGCAGGAGCATATGCTCTCCGCCGACGAGCGGAGCGTGTGGGTGGAGCTCGCGCTGGCCTTCCCACCGACGGCGATGGCTAGCTCTGTCGAGGTGCCCTGGACACCGCTGCTCGTGGAGCCTGCGAAAGCGCAGGCCTGGGGGCAGCGCCTGCGCCAGTCGCAGACAAGCGCCTTTTCCCAACC
>CAYYCB010000091.1:7617-11237 GCA_964469715.1 uncultured Ktedonobacterales bacterium
CGCAGGCCTGGGGGCAGCGCCTGCGCCAGTCGCAGACAAGCGCCTTTTCCCAACCGCCCCAACATCCTAGCCAACATCCTAGCCAACATCCTAGCCAACATCCTAGCCAACATCCTAGCCAACATCCTAGCCAACACCCCAGCCAACACCCCAGCCAGCATTCGCAGGCGATTCCTCGCTATCAGCCCACAGGGCCAAACTCGACGCCGCGGGTGCCCGTGGTGAAAGCGCCGAGCATGCCGCCCTATCCGCAGGGCAGCGAACCCCTCAGACCGGCGACCTCGCCGATCAACACACCTCCATCCTTCGGAAGCTACGGCGCGCCATCGTACCCACTAGTGGACCAGACGCCGCAATCTTCCCCCTGGTCTGATCCAGGCCAGTCTACCGGAAGCTGGATACGCGAGGGGACGCAGGCGCCTGAGGTCGTCGTGCTGCCGTGCATCGAGGTGGAGCTGCCGTCGCTCATCGAAGGGCAGGCGGGGACGGCCTATCGTGCGGACTTCGCCCGCGACGTCGCCGTGCACTTCGGGCGGGCGGCGCGGTCGCTACCGCAGGTGCGCGAGGTGCGCGGCTGGATGCGCGGCGACCGGCTCATCCTGGCGGCGCGGGCAGTGGTCGGCCTGGGCAATCGTGCCCCGACCTCCAACGAGAATGACGGCGTGACGCGCGCCCTGGCGCAGGCGCTGGCCGAGCGCACCCTGCCCTACACACGCCTTGGCTTTGCCGACCCGGCTGAGTGGATGCATGGGGCGCCCTTGCCCGAGTAACCGGCAAGAGGGAACCAGCACCACAGTTTCGTGAAATGAGAGCGGCCCCGCCCAAGATTTGGACGGGGCCGTTTCGTATCGCCGCGGCATCATGCCGCGTTCCGGCAGGCGGGCGGCGCTCACGCGCGAGCGGGCCAACCGGGAACCGTGTTAGACGAGCATGCCGACGGGCTGCTCCAACAGGCGCTTGAGCTCCTGGAGGAAGCGGGCGACGACAGCGCCATCCAGCGCGCGGTGATCGGAGGACATCGTGACCTTCATAATGTCGCGCACGACCACCTGGCCGTCGCGGACGACCGGCGTGGGTACGATGCTGCCGATGGCGAGGATCGCGGACTCAGGCGGATTGATGACCGCCGTGAAGCTCTCGACGTCGAACATCCCCAGGTTACTCACGGTGAACGTGCCACCCTGAATGTCCTCGGGCTTGAGCTTGTTGTTGCGGGCCGCGTCCACCAGACGGCGCGACTCACGGGCGATGTCGAGCACGCCGCGCTTGTCGGCGTCGCGGACAACCGGGACGATCAACCCCTGCTCCAACGCGACGGCAACGCCGACGTTGATGCGCTTCTTGCGCAGCAGGCGCTCGCCGTCGAACGAGACGTTGACCTGCGGTATACGCGCGAGCGCCGTGGCAACGGCCTTGACGATCAGGTCGTTGACACTCACCTTGATCGGCTGAGGCTGCTGCTCCGCGTACTCGTTGATGGTGGCGCGCAGCTCGCCAAGCCGCGTCGCGTCGATAGCGGCCGTGACGTAGAAGTGCGGGGCGGTCTGCATGCTCTGCTGCAGCCGGCGCGCAATGGTCTTGCGCATCTGAGTGAGCGGGATGGCCTCGACGTCCTCGCCGGGCTGGGCCGCTGGCACTGGCTGGGCCACCGGGCCGACGACCGGCTGCGCCTGGGCGGCCGGAGCCTGCTGCAGGTACGCCAGAACGTCTTCTTTGATGACGCGCCCGCCTGGGCCGCTGCCGTGGATCTGCGCCGCGTCGAGATTGTGTTCAGCGGCGATGCGCCGCGCGATCGGGCTGATGATGACCCGGCCGCTCGTCCCCTGGGCCGCTGGCGCGGACGCATAGCCGTTGGAGGCGACCGCCGTGCGGCCGTTCGAGACGGAAGGCTGCGCCTGGATCGGCTGCAGCGAGCCTGGCTGCGACGCGACCCCGGCCTGTCCCGACGCCGGGACGGCTGGCGCGGGGGCGGCACTCGCCTGCCCTTGCCCGGTCGCCCCCGCCGGCAGCGGCTCGTCGGCCGCGCCCGTCAGCGCGATGGGCGCACCGACAGGCACCGTCGCGCCGGTGGGCACGAGAATCTTACGCAACACACCCGCGCTGAACGCCTCGACCTCGATATTGACCTTCTCGGTTTCGATCTCGGCCAGTGCGTCGCCCTTCTGGACGGCGTCGCCTTCCCGTTTCAGCCAGTTGAGGATCTTGCCCTCTTCCATGGTGTCGCCCAGCTTGGGCATGACGACCGTATGCATCTGACGCCCCTCCTAGCGGACCCCAGCGGGCTGGGCCGCCTGGGTGAACTGGGCGCGTGCCGGCACGATCGCCTTTACCGCCTTGACCACATCGGCCTTCGCCGGCAGGGCCGCGCGCTCCAGCACCTTCGAATAGGGCATGGGAACGTCGGCGCCGGCGACATGGCCAACGGGGGCGTCGAGGTTGTCGAAGCCGTGCTCATAGATCAGCGCCGCAAGCCCCTGACCCGTGCCGTAATACTTCCAGCCTTCCTCGGCCACCACGACGCGGTTGGTCTTCTTCAGCGAGTCGAGCACGAGATCAAGGTCGATGGGGCGCACGGAGCGCAGGTCGATGACCTCCGCTTCGATGCCCTCCTTCGCCAGATCGTCGGCCGCCTGCAAGCAGATGTGGACCATGCGCGAGAAGGTGACGATGGTGACGTCGCGGCCCTCTCGGCGAATGATGCCGCGATTGAGGGGGACGATGTAGTCGTCGTTCTCCTCCGGCACCTCGCCCTTCACGCTGTAGAGCAGCTCGTGCTCGATGAAGATGACGGGGTCGTCGTCACGGATGGCCGCCTTGAGCATGCCTTTGGCGTCGTAGGGGGTCGCGGGCATGACCACCTTGAGGCCAGGGATGTGGGCGTACATCGTCTCAAGCATCTGCGAGTGCTGCGCGCCGCGCTGAGCGCCGCCGCCGCCCGGCATGCGGATGACGACCGGCAGCTTGGCCTGGCCGCCAAACATATAGCGGAACTTGGCGAGGCTGTTGATGATCTGGTCGCTGGCGAGCAGGCTGAAGTTGGCCGTCATGATCTCGGCGATGGGCCGTAGGCCCGCGAGCGCCGAGCCGATGGCCGCGCCGGCGATGACTTCCTCGGCGAGCGGCGTGTCTTTGACGCGCTTGTCGCCAAATTCCTCGATGAGGCCCTTGGTGACGGAATAGGTGCCACCATAGCCGGCGATGTCTTCGCCCATGATGTAGACACGCTCGTCGCGGCGCATCTCATCGCGGATGGCCTCGCGCAGCGCGTCGCGGTAAGCAATGGTCCGCATAGTGATTCTTGTCTCTCTCGTCTCAGGCGCACGCGGTGCGCCCCTACGGATCGCAGGGCGTCCGCCGGGCGCCCCATGACGGGTATCGTCGGATTAGTCGCGGGGCGTGCTCGGGCGCGTGCGCCAGGCGATGGCGCCCGCATTCTCGACGGTCACGTCGCTATAGAGGTCGTCGAGATCGGGATCGGGGCTGTTGTTGGCGAAGCGGGCGCATTCCTCGACCTCGGCGTCCACGCGGTCATTCGTCGCGTGAATGTCGTCGTCGGTCATGACGTGGGCGGCCTTGAGCTTGTCCTCGAAGAGCGCGATTGGGTCCCGCGTCGCCTTCCA
>CAYYCB010000092.1:0-6216 GCA_964469715.1 uncultured Ktedonobacterales bacterium
AGTAGAGGCGATAATTGCGGTGCCGGAGCGATTTGAAGGCACGCAGCACGCCTTTGCCCGCCCACTGCGGCAAGATGTCAGCGGGTCTTTGCCGTGCCGGGCCGCGCTCCGGCTCAGCCTGATTCTCAGTGTGCGGGGGAAGCGAGTGCAACGTCCGCGGTCCATTCCAATATGTGCAAGGAATAGATCCCCACGAATCCGCCCGACAGACAAGGCCCATAAGCTGACGAAAGAGGCGTTTCTGCCTCTCGCCTCTCCGGCGGACTCGGCGGAAAGTATAGAGAAGCCGTGCGCGAAAAACCCCATCCTTAAGGACGATGCGCACAATTGACCAGCGTGATATACTAAAAATGAAGGATCGTGATTCCGAGCAAGATATATGCGAACACAATTCCACTATTTGTGTACTTGCCGCATTGCGTTACGCTCCCCACGCACGCGTAGATGTCCGCACTCCCCGCGTGGCAAGCATTGACCGCGCATCTCGGCGGTTTTCAGTCGTTCCTGTGCTCTGAGCACCGCGCAGCCGTGCTGTGCTTTCGATGCCGGCAGACCAGGACAAGCACGTTCCCCTGATACCGATTGCGTCTGCGGTGTTGAGGTCACGCCAGAGCTTCGGCCCGCATCGTACCCTGCGCCGGCACCTTGAGTGCCGCGGCGCGAACAACAATAACCAAAGTGGAATCCGTCTCACCCTCTGCGCCGGCACCTTGAGTGCCGCGACCACACGCCCTGCGAGCCATACACAAAACGGCGGCTCCCGCGTTACGCGGGGGCCGCGAGCAAGCTGGCGCCAACGTCCTACTTTGTCGGAGTCGTCGTAGCGGTCGCGCCGGATGTCGCTGTCGTTGTCGCCACCGCCGGCACCCAATCGATGTTGGCCTTAAGCGCCTTGAAGATTGCACGCACGTCGCTCTCGCTCTGCCGTGAAGCGACCGTCACCGTGGTGTTCCCTACCGCGCCGATGCAAACCATCGTCTGGGGGGTCGCCGTCGCGGTGGTCGTCACCGCGCCAGCCGTCGGATTCGGAGTCGCGGCCGGGGTCGCGTCTGCGGCCGGCGAGGCGCTTGCCTGACACTGAAGGGAGTCGCCCAGATTGCCGCGCTTGGGGGCCTCGGAGAAGCTCACCGGCGTGCCGTCCGCCAGCTCATAGGTGATGCTCAGACGACCACCGAAGATGGGATCGTGAATGGCCCCGCCTGCGAGCGCGAGGCATGAGCCCTTGGGCAATGTCGGCGGCAGATACGGAGTGAAGTTGAGCTGGTCCTTCACCTGATACCAACTCGTCAACTCGGTCTGATCCGTCGTGCTGTTGTCCTGAAACAGGATGTTCGGCTGGTCACACCATGCGAGCTTCGCCAGCGCCACCTCGCCAGAGTCAGCCGTCGTAGACTTGCCGTTGCCGCCAATCGTCCGACTCAATACCAGCGCTGCCGCCAGGGCCAGCACCACCGCGCCCGCGCAAATGAGGCCGATCACCACCAAGCGCCGGTGCCTCCGCACCACAGAGATCGCCATGACGCCACTCTCTCCCTGCCAGCAGAGCCAGCCATCCACCGCCCATGATCAGGCGACCCGTCGCGCGTGGAAGTCAATTCCTAACACGCGTGGCGCCCGCCGCCCCTTACAACACCTTGTGATACGCGCCCCACACTATAACGCACAAGTCGCCGTTACACGTATGTTCTTCGCCACACCTCCCGCCCCATTGTGCTATATCTAAGTCAGCGTTCAGATGCGCTGATTGCGGCCACAAGCCGAACGCCCCGATTCCTCTCCGTCCACTACCATCACCGTGCCCTCTCTGAGGAAATCAGGTCCCAGCCATGTTCCAGGAGATCGCGGCGGCGCTCGCCAGGGGCGAGCGCGGCGTCCTCATCACGGTCGTGCGTGTCAGCGGCGCCGCCCCATGTCCACCTGGTGCCCGGCTCTTCGTCCGCACGGATGGCGGCCTTCTCGGCACACTCGGCGGCGCCAGCACCGACGCCCGTGCCCGCGAGGACGCCCTCGCCGCGCTCGACTCCGGCGAGGCATATATGGCAACCTACCACCTCGATCCAGAGAACGGCGAGAGTGTAGGGAGCTGCGGCGCGACCCTGGAGCTTTTCATCGAGCCATTGCGCCCCGAGCCCCGCTTACTTGTCGCCGGTTCCGGATATGTCGCTCAGGCGCTCGCCCGGCTGGCCGTGCCCCTTGGCTGGCGCACCGCCCTGCTGGATGACCGCTCCGAGTTCGTGCGCGCCGCCCACCTGCCTGAGAGCGTCGAGACGGCCGTTGGCGAGCTGACCGAGCTGCTGCGCGAGCGGGCGCCGGATCCCATGACCGCCATAGTTGTCGTGACCCGCGGCCATCGCTCAGACAAGGACGCTCTGCGCGCCGCGCTCGATACAGCCGCTGGCTACGTCGGCATGATCGGCAGCCCCAGCAAGGTGCGCAACGTCTTTCGCTCGCTTCTGCGCGATGGAGCCTCCCCCGACACCCTGGCGAGGGTCCATGCGCCTATCGGTCTCGACCTGCACGCCGAAACCCCCGACGAGATCGCACTGAGCATCGCCGCCGAGTTGTTGCTCTGGCGTCGCGGTGGCACTGGCCAGCCCCTACGCGATCAGCAGGGCATTCTCTCCAAGGTGCTCGCGGAGAGAGAGGCCTCCGCGAGCGGTGACGCCGAAGCAATCGAAGCGTCCCAACCGTCGGAGGTCGGCGTGGGGTGATGCGCTCCGCGAGCACGGTCCAAGACAGGTTGCGCTATCCCTGGAGTTTCTGAAGGTATTCGGGCAGCGGGATGGCTAGCTGCTCTGCCTGGCGCTTGATGATCAGTTGTTCGTCCTTCTTCCTGAGCGCCGAACGGAAATGCAGCGTGAAGCCCAGCATGGAGATGAGAAACACGGCCGCGGCCAGCACATAAGGGAACGTGCCCTTCGGCATCGCCAGCAGATCCCCGCGAGCGCCGCCCGCCATCGCCGTCACCACGATTGCCGCCGCCGCGAAACACATGCTGGCGAGCAACGCTACCGTATTGCAGACGACGAAGGTGACGCTCCCGAAACGCTCACCGGCCGGCACTGTGAGCAGACGCCAGCGGAACGCATCGCGGACGTCGGGCACGCGGGCCGCGAAGTGCTTGATGTAATATTCCTTGATCACGTTCATGGCGATAAGACATTCGCGATACGCCTGTCGCAGACGGATCAACTTCATGAAAAATGCGACGCCCATCACGCCAGTCGTGAGCAGCAGGCCCAGCGCCAGTGCCTGGGAATAGGTCGCCACTTTGTCCCCAAGCTGATAGACAGCGCCAAGGCCTGAGGCGAGAATGCCGACCAGCAAGAGGTACAGGTTGAACATGCGGGCACGGTCTTCCATGCACTGGTAGGCCGTGACACCCGCATAGTTGAACTCTTCGAGCAACATGCTGTCGAGCCGAAGCCCAGCATCGAACTGCCGCTCCCCCTCACGTCCGGTCGTCGCTTCATCCGTGCGAAATGGCGTGTCGCGCCTCATCGGCATGTTCGTCACGTCGTGCGGCATTTCCCCACCTCCTACCACACCATAAGCGGCCAGCGCGTCGCGCGCCAGAAACAACCCCGCGATGGTCTTGCCGTCCTCGATCTCGTGCCTGCGGCACATCGCCAGCGCCTCGCCCAGCGCCACCCAGCGCACTTCTGTGATCTCCGTCGGGTCCGCGGGCCGGCCGGCCTGCGCATCGGGCGCGGCGTGCAGCCCGGTCGCCAGAAAGATGGAGATGCGCTCCGTCGTGAAGCCGGGCGAGGTGAGCTCGCGTGTCAAGAGGCGCCAGGCCGTCGCCCTATAGCCGGTTTCTTCGGCCAGCTCGCGCGACGCCGTCCGCTCCGGCACTCCTCCATCTATGGCTTCCAGAACGCCAGCGGGAATCTCCCATAGCTCGCGTCCCACCGCGGGACGCCGCTGGCGCACCAGCGCTACCTCCGGTTCACCACTGGCCGTCTGCCCCTCGCGCACTGCGACAATAGCCACCGCATCGCCATGCTCCACGATCTCGAAGCGCTGCGTCCCGCCAATCGGCTCGGGCACCGTCTCCACGCGGAGGGTGACGACCTTCCCGCGGTAGATTTCCTCGCTGGCGGCGGACCCCTCCACGACGCACCCCTTTCCCCATGTATGAAAGCCAATTATACCGATTGCGTTTGGGTTGTTGGAGTCGCGAGGGCTTTAGCCCGCGGCGCGCCCTGCGCCGGCCCTTTCAGGGCCGCGACCGCACACGACAACTCCCCACCCGGAGTCGGTATCAGACACGTGGCGAGCATAGCATTCTCGGCCGACATGGTAAAGCGTAGCCTATCCCGCCCGTTCCCAGACGTCGCCGTAGCGTACCACCAGTCCAAGCTCGTCCACTTCGAGCTCCGCCGAGAATCCCGTCGCGCTCTCGTAGCGATAGCGCCGCTCGTCCAGCCGCGTATAGCGCTGCGTCAGCGGCTGCACAGTCAGCGCGGGGAAGCGTACCCAGACCGCCGTCACCTCCGCGCTCTCGCCCACTTGAAGGTCAAGACGCCTGATAGGCAGCGTATTCGTGGAGGGCGTGACGCCGAGGTCAACGTCGAAGCAATCAACAGTGTCAGCCAAATCGCCCACGTGTTCGAGCCGCTTGCCATCGTAAATGGGCGTCCATTGGCGATGCCCTTTCTTCGGCCCAAGCGTGGGGACGTTGACCCCCAGATGAAGCTCCCGGCGCTCCGTGCCAACCGTCAGGCGTATGCGGGCGCTTCGCGTCCTCCACTCGTCGTCACAACCAATCCCGTAGATCACCTCCGCGGGCTGCCCGTCGAATGAAGCCACCACTGTCCCGCCGATGTGCCAACCTCTGGCCATCTTGGCCAGCGTGCAACGCTCCAGGCTAGTCAGGTCGGGACCTTTGAACAGCACCGCCCTCGTGAGCTCACCCCTCATCTTCCCACCAACTCCCCCACCACGCCCTCGTAGACCCGCAGCGACTCGTCGCCGAAGCACACGAACGTCACCGTGCGCGGCTGCGCGTGCCCCTCAAGAAAACGCACCGTCTCACCGACGGCGATGCGCGTCGCCCGCTCCAGGGGAAAGCCGTAGATACCGGTGCTGATCGCCGGGAACGCGACTGTCTCCAGACCGTGGCGCTCCGCCAGCCCCAGGCTCTCGCGGTAACAGCTCGCGAGCAATGCGTCCTCGTCACGTTTGCCGCCGTGCCAGACAGGACCCACCGTATGGATCACATGCGGCGCGGGCAGGTTATAGCCCTTGGTCATCTTCGCCTGACCCGTCGGGCAGCCGCCGAGCGTGCGACACTCTTCGACAAGTCCGCGTCCCGCCGCGCGGTGGATTGCGCCGTCTACGCCGCCCCCGCCAAGCAGCGAGCTATTTGCCGCGTTCACAATCGCGTCCACGTGGAGCTTCGTGATGTCGCCTTGTACGACCTCGATCCGCTCGCGCATGAGCTTCGCCCCTTTCCCCTCACCCTCCGGCTCACGGTACGCCACGGTGGCGGCTGGTCGCAAGGAATGGACGCATACTCGCGCCTCAGGACCAAATCGGCGTGTTCGCGCCGTGTATCATCATGCGTTGGCCGTATACGCTCAGGCTCCGATATAGATTCAGCTTGGGGTGTTGGTCTCTCATGAGGGCTTCAGCCCGCGTCGCGCTCTGCGCCGGCCCCTTCAGGGCCGCTTTTCCACACCCTGCGCCGGCCCCTTGAGCGCCGCCACGGGACACGACACCGTCCCACTCGGTAGCGCTATGATGTCCCTCCACGATAATCGGGAGACGCGACACGCCGGCGGCGTCTCCCGATTGGCCGTGTTCTGAGCGGTGTGATGTCCTAGGCGCCGATGGTGTACCACGGGTTGAAGCCGCCGCTTACGCCCAGCGAGCTGCTTCCGCCCACCACGTAGTTTCGCAGCGTCGAGGTGGTATTGCCCGTCGTTTGGGTGGCGGCCCAGAACTGCGAGCTATCCCACTTCCATACCGGGAATTCCACCGCATCGGGTGTGTAGGAGTGGAAGTTGGGATCGCCGCTGAAGCCGGGCGAGTTCACGCTGGCGGTGATGACACTCGGTGACGGAAGGGCGTTCGTGAACGCCACGAGTTGGCCGTTCGGTGCGATTTGCATACGTACGAGGGTATTCGTCGTCATGTAGTGCGCGATCTGGCTGGCACCGCTGCCGTCGGCATTCGCATAGTAGATCGCCGATGACGAGATGCCAATGTCTG
>CAYYCB010000092.1:6316-11211 GCA_964469715.1 uncultured Ktedonobacterales bacterium
CCGCTGCCGTCGGCATTCGCATAGTAGATCGCCGATGACGAGATGCCAATGTCTGGGCCAGGTCCCGGTGTGACCACCTGATAGGCCACATGCGTGCCGTCGGGTGAGGCGTCCCATCCGGGCGTGTGGTAGTCACCCGGTGAACACAGGCACATATGGATCGAGCCGAGGTTGATCGTCCCCCCCATGGCGGTCTGCGCGCTCATGTCGTAGCGGTGCAGCGTGTAGGCGAAGCTGAGCTCCTGCTCCCAAAACAGCGTAGAGCCGCGTAACACCGCCTCCGTGACGTACTGCGGGCCAGGGAGCTGTGTCGCACTTGCCGCGCCGAGCGTGTAGGTGTGGAGGCCGACATAATTGGCGAACCAGATGCTCGAGTTGTTGAGCCAGCCGACCTCCCGCTGAATCAAGCGAATGTTGCTATCGGGCACCTGCGTCATCGCGCCGGTCGAGACGGTGATGATGCTCACAGGCCCCGAGAGCCCACCATCGCCGCAGCCGTAGCCGCCCATCGCGGCGGCGATGTGGGTCAGGTCGGGCGAGAAGACGGGCGGGCTCCAGGCGATCTCATTGTTGCAGCCGTCCGCGGGCGGCGGCGCGAGGTGCGTGATCTGCGTCGGGGTAGCGCCGTTGATGCTCGCCCAGATCTGGGGAGCGTGCGCCCCGTCGTATTGGTACCAGGCGAAGGCGTGTGGCGGCGGCGCGGGGGTTGCGGTGGGCGCTGGGGTGCCGCCTGCGGCGGCTGTCGTGCCCGCGCCTGGCGTGCCGCTGTGCGCGGTGACGCTCACCGTCGTGCCGCAGGCGCCAAGCGCGAGCGTCAGAGCGAGCGTCAGCGTGAGAGTCGCTAGCCAGCCGAGGCGGCGCGCCGGAGATGAGAGGAGTTGTGACGGGCGCATGGGACCTCCCTTGACGATGGCGGGACGATGCGAGGACACGTTTCAGTGAACCGAGAAACGTGTCGCCGGATTGATGATGGAGCGAGTGTAACAGAAACAGGCAACCGTTCCTGTGCTGTGCGTCACACATCCGCTGTGAGCCGCGCACGGGCCGGGGTCGCCGTCTGCGGCGCGATTGCGGAGCACGTAGTCGCGAGCATCCACGCCGCCAAGCCCCCACCTCGCCCACATCTTCGCCAAGCTCGGCGTCGTCAGTCGCACCCAGGTCCATCACTCGCGCTCGCAACCCTGACCTAACCTTGCTTGGCGACCCTCCGACACAGCATTCCCCATCCCGCGAACGTCAGGCGCGTGCTCCTCGCTCCGTACATATTCCTGACATCTCCTGCCGGCATCGGCCTTCCAAAAGACCTGCCTCCTCACATCTCCGTCTGATCATCTTCGCTCGTCCATCCGTTACAACTATCGCCCCTTCATGCGATATGCCGACCAGGCCCACTTCCGCACAACTGAGGAAGGCTCCCTTCATCACCCCAGCGATTCATCATCAGGAGACCATCATGGCGAATGAAATTGCCGCCGGCGCCGCCGCAACTACCGACGTCGTGCCGGCCCCGCGCCGGCCGGGCGCCCTCACGCCGCTGCGCCGCCGCAACTTCTCCCTGCTCTTCTCCGGGCAGATCATCTCTGTCCTCGGCGACGCCGCCTACGGCTTGGCCCTTCCGTGGACCGTGCTTGCCGTGACCGGCGACCCGCGCCAGATGAGCGTCGTCCTCGCGGCTGGCGCTGTGCCGCGCGTGTTGCTGCTGCTCGTGGGCGGCGCGCTGGCGGATCGCCTCTCCCCGCGCCTCATCACGCTGCTCGCTGACCTCGGCCGCGCGGTGGTCGTCGGCATTCTCGGCGTCACCCTCTTTAGGGGCCTGCCTCCGCTCTGGGTCGTCGCCCTGCTTGCCGGACTGGAAGGCGCGGGGAGCGGCCTCTTTCAGCCGGGTATCCAGGCCATGATTCCGCGCACCGTCACGGACCCCGAGCTGCCCGCGGCCAACGGGCTCATGCAGGTGGTGCAATTTCTCTCGCTGGCCTTCGGCCCGCTGCTCGGCGGCGTCGCCACCGCCGCGCAGGCGAGTATCGCCTTCCTCATCGACGCGGCCTCCTTCCTCGTTTCGGCGCTGAGCATCTTCGGCATTCGGCTGCCTGCCCGCGTTCCGGCAACCGCCGCTGGACCCGACGAGAAGGCGGAGACAGCGAAGGTGACCGCTGGCAGAGGCGGCATGCTTGGCGACATCGGCGCGGGTTGGCGCTACGCGCTCGGCACACCCCTGCTGCGTGGCACGATGGCTGTCACCCTTGTCGCCAACTTCGCTTTCTCCGGCACGTTCAGCGTCGCGTTGATCGTGCTTGCCCACAATCTCTCGCCTAATCCGGTCACGCTGGGTGTGTTGCTTGCGCTTGTCGGCATCGGCGGCGTGCTCGGTGGCCTGAGCGCGACGCTACTGGCGCGCGCCAAACACCGCGGCATCGTCGCCTTCGTCATCTGGATGGTGATCGCTCTCTTTCTCGTCGCCATCCCCACCGTCGCCGGTTCGGCGGCCCACCTGCCCGTGTCGCTGCCACTGCCCGAAAATCTGCGCATCCCCACCCTCGCCGGAATGTTGGGGCTGATCGGGCTGATGCTCTCGATGACCGACACGGTGTTCCTAACCATCATGCAGCAGCGCATCGCACCGGAGTATCTGGCGCGCGTCTTCAGCATCCAGTTCCTGGCGGGCGGTGTCCTGCAGCCGCTCTCGATGGTGATCGCCGGCTGGGTCACGGCAAGCTTTGGCCCCGGCGTCGCCTTCCTCGGCGGTGGCGTGGTCTTCGCGATTGCCATCCTGATCGGCCTCGGCTCGCGCGAGCTGCGCACCATCTAAGCGCCTCCCGCGGACGAGCACCCCCTACGCCTCTCCTCATCCGTTATGAAGGGTAGGGGAGGGGCGTCCCCGCCTGCTCGCGGCCCCCTTCTCCGACCGTGGCGCGTCTCAGGCGTAGAGCTGTAGATCGGTGTGCGGTGTCGTTGTCTCGCACGCAGGCGCGGCGCGATGACCAGACCTAGACGAGACGGAGCAATTCATGACCCAGCCCGCGCGGATTCGATTCCTGCCCGATGTGTGGAACGGCGCCGTCCTCGGAGACTTCGCGCCGCGACTCGGCGTGGCGGGTGCGGTGACGCAGGCGGCCATCAGCTACATCCCCGTCGTGGGAAGCGTCTGCGCCGTGCGGGACGTCTTCGGCTCGCACGGCCGGCGCGACTATCTGGGCCTGTTCTTGAACCTGCTGGCCATCATCCCTATTCTGGGCGGCTTCCCCAAAACGGCTGAGGTCATCCATACTCTGGCCGTCGTGCGGCGTGGCTGGCGCGCTGTGCACGCCCCCGGCGCGCCACAGGGGAAGCTACCGCGCATCCCCAATCCCTTGGCCGTCGTCAGCCTGTTGTTGGCGATTGCGACGCCGGTGCTCGTCTTCTTGCCGGGCAATCTGGTGCTGGTGGGGCTAGCCTCGCCGCTCGCCGCCGTCATCACCGGCCATGTCGCGGTCGCCCGCGCCCAACGCCATCCCCACGCTAGCGCGCGCTACGGCATGGCGCTCACCGGCCTCATATTCGGCTATGTCTTCCTCCTGCTCGTCGCGGCCAGCGTCGCCCTCCTGCTGCTCTTTGGTTTCACCGTTGGCCCGTTCTCGTGGCATCACTAGACTGATGTTGCCGCTCCCGTATCACCCCACGGGGGCGGGCGCTGCCTCCTCCTGTGAGGGATCGTGGGTGCTGGCGGTGGATGAGAGCTCGGCAAGGGGCGCAGGAACAGCGGGGCTGGGGAGGGGCGTCAGGCTGCCACTCTCGATCTGGTGACGGAGGGACTCGGCCTCAGCCTGGACGCGCTCAAGGGTGGAGCGGATGCTGGCGACACGGTCGCGTTCGACGCGGACGAAGCGCGTGTAGGGCGCGAGGGCTTCGCGCAGTCGCTGCTGGCCGGCATCAAGCTCGCGGGCGAAGGCGTCGCTCAGGGCCTTGGTGAGCCGCTCGTCCAGCTCGCGGGTGCGGGCGTCGAAGTCGCGTTTGGCCTGGCGGCGGCGCAGCGGCAGGACGCCCAGGCCCAGGCCGGCGATGACGAGCGCCGCCGTGATGCCGGTGATGTCCGCGGCGGCCGTGCCGACGGCCACGGCGACGGCTACGCCGAGGCCGACCGCGCCCACCTCCGCGACCGCTGTAGTCCAGACGGAGCCTTGCAGCGATTGGGCGAGCAGACGGCCCTCCTCGTCGGCGTCGTAGCTCTTGACGGCGCGCTCGGCCGTGGCGGCCACGCGCTGGAGGACCGCGCGGCGGCTGAGGTCGAACTGGACGCCGACGCCGCCGATGACGTGCTCTTCGTCCGCGCCGGCCGCGGAGACCTGACGCCGCCGGGACAGGTACTCGTTGACGTTCTGGAAGAGGCGGTGCTCCTGCTCGACCAGCCAGTCGATCAGGTCGTGGACCGCGGCGTCTATGCGCTGCGGGGCGTCGGCGATGACCTGGCGCTCGAATTCGCCGCGCACGCGGTCGCCGCGCACGAGATCGGGGACGCGGCCCAGGCGCACGGTGTCATCAAAGAAGCGGTCGCCGCGGTCGCGCATTTCGAGCACGATGGCGCGTATCGCCTGGACTCGTTGCTCGAAGGCCTCGCGCAAGTCTTCGGCGTGCGCGCCCATCTGCGCCTCGATGTTGGCAACGGTGCGCGCGTCCTCGTCAAGCAGCGCCTCGCGCTTGGCGGCCTCCTCGCCGTAGCGCAACGAGAGCCGCTGGATCACGCCGAGCGGGCTGAGCAGCTTGAGGCGAGCGCGGCCTTCGTCGTCGAGCGTGCGCGTCAGGTAGTCGCGCAGGGCACCCATGCGACTGCGCTCCCAGAGCTGGACGCCCTCCTCGCCCGCCGTCGCGCGCCGGGCCTCCTGCGCCAGCCGCGCAGAGACGGGGAAGACTTCGGGCTGCGC
>CAYYCB010000093.1:0-11174 GCA_964469715.1 uncultured Ktedonobacterales bacterium
GAATCGCCTCACGGAGCAGCCCAAGCCGCCCAATGTACGCGTCTAGCAGCGGCACGAGCGCATCGCGGTTGGTGAGGCAGATGTCGCGTGCCATACGGGAATCGCCTGAGGCGACGCGCGTCGTGTCACGAAATCCGCCGGCGGCGAGTAGGCCGGCGTCCGCCCAGGCATCGCTCTCGGTGGCGGTGAGGGTAAGCGCCGCCGCCGCGGCGAGCGGCAGGTGGCTGATCGCCGCTACCGCGGCGTCGTGGCGGCGCGTGTCGAGCACGAGCGGGCGGCCGCCCAGCGCGACGGCGAGCGCCGCCACGCGAGCGAGCGCCATAGGGTCAGTGTTCGGGGTTGGCGTCAGACACCAGGAGCAGCCCTCGAAGAGCGTCGCCTCAGCCGCCTCGGGGCCGGACCGCTCGCGCCCCGCCATCGGGTGCCCGCCAACGAAGCGCCCCGGCGTCGGCAATAGTTCCTCCGCCCATTCCACGACAGCGCGCTTCGTGCTCCCTAGATCCGTGACGACGGCGCCCGCGGCGAGGTGCGGGCCGATCTCGGTAAGCAGCTCGCGCATCGAGACAATCGGCGCCGCCAGCACCACGATCTCGCAGTTCCGCACCGCTTCGGCGGCTGTGCCACAGCGCAAGGTGATCGCTCCGAGCATGTGCGCCCGCTCTGTGACGTCCGCCGCCGCATCGTAGCCCGCCACGTCGCGGGCCAGTCCTCGCTCGCGCAGCGCCAGCCCGAGCGACGCGCCCATCAGCCCCAGACCGAGCATCGCCGCGCGCTCGAACATGCGTGCCTCCCTTCTCCATGATCTCTCTGGTTGGCCTCGTCGCCCTCGCCGGAGACTCCTGAGGTGAAACGCTCCTACCGTCGCCCGACGGCCTCGGCCACCGCCCGCACACGCGGCATAAGATCCGCGAACTGCTCCAGGGGGATCGACTGCGCCCCATCTTTGATCGCCGCGTCGGGATGGGGATGTATCTCCACGATCAGGCCGTCCGCCCCGGCGGCAACCGCCGCGAGCGAGACCGGCGCGACGAGTGCGCGCTTTCCGGTCCCCTGGCTGGGGTCCACGATGACGGGCAGATGCGAGAGTTGCTTCACGAGCGGAACGGCGTTGATGTCCACCGTATTGCGTGTGGCTGGCTCGAACGTGCGGATGCCGCGCTCGCACAGGATGACGTCGGGATTCCCCTGCGCCAGGATGTACTCCGCCGCCAGCAGCCACTCCTCGATGGTGGCGGAGAGCCCGCGCTTGAGCAAGACAGGCTTGTGGGCACGGCCAACCTCGTCCAAGAGGTAGTAGTTCTGCATATTGCGCGCACCGATCTGGAAGACGTCGGCGTAGCTTCCCACCGTTTCGACGTCGGCAGGCGTCATCACCTCCGTCACGACCGCTAGCCCTGTCTCCTGCCGTGCTCGCGCCAGCAGATCGAGCCCCGCCTCGCCCATGCCACGAAACCCGTATGGCGAAGTAGACGGCTTGTACGCTCCCCCGCGCAGGATCGTCGCGCCTCCCGCTCGTGCGGCCCGCGCCGCTACTAGAAGCTGTTCCTCGCTCTCCACCGTGCACGGACCCGCCATGACGACCACCTCGCTCCCGCCGACGCGAATCTCGCCATCCGGCGAGGGCACGCGCACGACGGTCGGCTCAGGGTGGAACTCGCGACTGGCGAGCTTGTAAGGCTTCGAGACACGCACCACAGACTCCACACCGCCGAGCGCCTCCAGCGTGCCGCCGAGCTCCGGCGTGATGCCGGGCAAGGCGCCGGGAGTGCCAGAGGGGCCGACCGGCCCTAATACACCAACCACCGTGCGTTCCGTCCCTTTCGAAAGGTGCGACGTAAGCCCACGCTCGCGCAGGCAATGAAGAACGGTCGCGACTTCCTGCTCCGTTGCGTCGCGGCGCATGACGACGATCACGCGTCACCTCCCATCACGTTCGCCACGGCGAGATCTCCCCGCGACACACTGCTCGTCGCTTCGGTGCCGGCGAAATCAGGACGGAGGCCGGTCGCCTCGCGCAGATACACATGGCGCAGCCCGGCCTGCGTCTTCGCGGTATTGACGTGCAGCAGCACGCGTACACAGCGCCCCACGCTGCCCGGTACTGAAATCTCGCGGGCGCAGAGCAACGCGACTTCCCCCCAGCCAAGCTGGCGCGCTGCCAGCGCTGGATGCACCGCGTCCAGGTCGTCGGTGACGGTGAAGAAGACGCTGGCGATCTCCTCCACGGCGACGTCGTTGCGCGCGACGAGCAGACTCAGCAGTTCGCGCGTCACCTCCAGAATCGCCTCGGGCGTGTTCGCGGCGGCCGTCGTAGCGCCACGCAGTCCCCGGCAGCGTATCATCGTTCCCATAGCCATCCTCTCCACATCTCGGCCCCAACGCCGGACAAACAAAAAGGGCAGAGGTTTTAAACCTCTGCCCTTCGACCCGTGCTCTGGGGGGTGTCGTCTCTTACGCTGCGCGCGCGCCACCTTCCAGCCCACCCCATCGAAGGGCGGGCCGGTAATACTCGTATCCGAAGCTGTGCGCGAGCACCTGCGTATTCATAGGCGGCAGTATAGGCCAGCTCAGCCCAGCCTGTCAACCATCCCGTTGAGCAGCGTCAAGGGCGCTGCACCAGTCATGCGCGCCCTCTCATCGAATCACCCTCTGTTCCACCTAACGGTGGGCCGCATCAGCGGCCTGCGCCAGTTGGTTGAGGAAGGCGAAGAACGCGGCGGATTGCCCCGTGAACAGCCCATCGGCCGTCAAGGCTTTGACCGCTCCCATGGCAGCCCCAACCGTCTCCGTAGGTCGGATGATCGAGCAGACCGGGAACGTGTGGCTGAGGAAGACAGTCGGCTCAGGCATGATCAGGTTGGGCTGGAAGTTCTCCCCAGCATGCGTGAGGTCGGGGAACACCAATTGCTTGTTCTTGGGGTCCGTCAGCGGGGCTAGCGGCGGCGAGACCGCCGCACCGGCCTTGTCGTGCCAGGTCTGGAAGTGCATCGTCTCGGTGGGGCCGATGCTCAGCAAGACGCGCAACACCTCCACGCTGCTAACCCGCTGCGCCAGGGAAGGGTAGAGGCTGTTGCCCCCTTGCTCGATGAAGGCGAAGTGGAAGGCAGCCGTGTTGGCGATGGCCTGGATGTGGCCTTGCGGGGTGAGATCGCCGTCGTTCCTGGGGATCGCCGGGTGCTGCCCCACGCTCAGCGCTGGGACGGCCTGGGCGAACGTGCCCCCGAGATCGGGATTCTGCGTGCTGCTGCGATAGCGGGTCCACCAGCTCGTATCTACTGTGAGCTGCATCAAGTTGGTGAGCCGCCCGATCTGCTGGGCGCCGGTCGCCTTGCTGCTAGGCAGCGTGCGGAACTGGTCCAGGTTCACCGGCTCCGCGCCCATGGACTTCAAGAAGCCGTCGATGAACGTGAAGTGCGTGAACTCATCATCGGTGTTGTCATGGATGTACTGGGGCATGTCCCCGTCCAGGTTCGTCAGGGCCGCCGTGTAGGGTGCGCTCCCACTTCCTCCCGGAACTTCGCTGTCCTGAATGCCGCCTAGCTCGTTGTACTGTTGCCAGAAATCCGTCTCCAGGGTCTCGAGCGCGGCCAAGAAGCGGAGAATGCTCACGTCACCCGAGGTAAGCCCACTGCCGCTTGCTTTGGCGATGGCTGAGGGAATGTCGTTCAACACGCCGGCGCCGAGGGTTGCCGCTCCGCCGACCGCGAGTCCCGTACGCAAGAAGGATCGACGACTGGTGACAGACGCCGACTGTCTCGCTTGCCGATCCATGATCTCCTCCTAGCGAATGCGGCCACTGTGGCCGCGCCAGCCCGCGGGCACGCCGATCCGGCGGGCCTCATGATCTACCCGAACGTACAGAATCTGTGGGCGCGTCCCCAGGCAGCATATCCATGCTGGTAGGGACTACGTGGCGGGTTACGACGGCTGGTGGAGATTCCCTTGGTCGCCTCAGTCCGGCATGTAATACAGCCGGTCGCAGCGCGAGCCATTTGCCTTGGCATTGCGCTGAGTAGGCTCATCGGCCAGCGCCCATGTGACCTTTGTGCTAAACGCCGCGCTTCTGCCCAACGTCGGCCACCAGCCTGCGATTATCTATCAGCGGTCGATATCGACAGGAACCGCCTTGCGTAACGCCCTGTAACCGGCTACACTGCCGGCACGAGCGTGAAGATACCTGCCCGGTAGTCCGGCGTGATCACATACTGCTAGACCATTGGCCCACCGCGAGAAGGAGACGCACATGCGCTGGACCCCGGAGGTGGGTGGCACCGGCCGCGACCAGTTTGGGGCTGACCAAATCGCACGCACGGCCCCTCCGGCATTGGCCGGCGTGCCCGCGCCATCGGCCTCCGAGCTGGTCTACCGGCTCGACCGTGACCGCCGCAAGCGGCTCGTGCGCATCGTCACGATGAGCCTCTTCGTGCTGACGGGGCTGCTGTTGCCCGCCGTTTTGTTGCCGACGCCCGACCCGGCCGGCTTCGGTGCGGTGGCCGTCGCCTTCGCCGCGACAGGCCTCGCGCTGCTGCTCAATCGTGCCGACCGCGTGAGCGCCGGCGCGTACACCGCCATGGTCGGGTTGGCCTTGGCGGTGGCCTGGGTCATCGTGGCGCGGGTCTACACCCAATCGGGCATTGATCTGGTCGATCTCCGGTTCTACGACCTGTTCGTGCTCCCCATCCTGCTCTCCTGCGTCCTCACGGATCGTCGCGGCCCGCTCATCATCGCCGGTTTCACCTGCGTCTTCACGATAGTCTCCCTCGTCGTTCTCAAGAGGGACGGCCCGCTAGAGGCCTATTGGAACGGGCATTACCAGTACGAAATCGGCAGCTTCCTCGACCTGATCATCGAGTTGGTGATATTCCAAGTCTTCGCCGCGCTCATCGCCTGGCTCGGCGCCGATAGCATACAGAGGACGCTGCGGCGCGCGGCACGCGCCGACAACCTGGAGGTCGCCAACCAGCAGATCGCTCATCAGGCGGAGGAGTTGGCTGCTCGGCGCAGGCGCACGCAGCAAGCCGTAATGCAAATCCAGCAGGTGCATGCGGCCATCGCCCGCGGCCAGTTCGACGCTCGCGCGCACGTGGATGATCCAGAGCTGCTGCCGATCGCCATGAGTCTGAACCTCGTGCTCGACCGGCTCACGCGCCTGACTCGTGACGAGAACCAGCGCGTGCAGATGGAACAGACGGCGCGCGAGCTAGCGGTAGCCATCCGCCGCATGGCGATGGGTGAGCCGTACAGCGGACCGCAATACACCGGCACACCCCTCGATGAGGCGCTGCTAGAGCTTGCCAAGCTCCAACTCGGCGGCTACCGCAATCGCGCTGCCATGCCATATCCGCCGTCCGCCTCAGCTCCCAACCAGGCATGGCCCTCCCTCGACTTCGATGACGGGCGCGGCCAGCGGCCCCCAAAGCCGGGCACCGGCAATCCCGGTGGCACAGGAGGTTGGGGCTAAGCCTCACCCTCGGCACAGCAGCGCCACCCCGCTTTGGAGTATGCTGTGGGAAGGGCGCGGCGCCGATGCCACCGGGCGTCCGCCAGAGGAGGTATTCTCATGGCCGGTGCGTCCCCGCCGGAATCTGGTGAGTTGCCCCTCACGCATCTCAAGCGACCGCCGCGCGAGCCTCCGAAAGGTGTGCGGCCACCGCTGTTGCTCCTCCTCCATGGTGTCGGCAGCAACGAGAAGCACCTGTTCGAGCTCGCGTCTCAGCTCGATCCGCGCTTCATCGTCCTCAGCCTCCGCGCTCCTATCCGCTGGGGGCCGGATACCTTTGCCTGGTTCACCGTGCGCTTCACAGATGCGGGACCGTCGATTATCCCGGTTGAGCTGCGGGCCAGTTGCGACGCGGTCTCGCGGACCATCCCCGCGGCCGTTGAGGTCTACGGCGCCGACCCGGAGCGCGTGTATCTATTTGGCTTCAGCCAGGGCGCCATTCTCTCGCTAACGCTCGCGCTCACCGAGCCACGCCTGCTGGCTGGCGCAGTCGCCTGCGCCGGACGCATCCCGCCGGAGGTCATCCCCTGGATTGTGGCGCCCGACGAAACGCACGGGCTGCCCGTGCTCTGGCTCCACGGCCGCGAGGATCAGGTGCTGCCCCTCGACTGGGCGCGCCGTGCCCGGCCTACCCTCGAAAAACAGGGCGTCGCACTCACCTATCACGAATACGACGCCCGTCACGGCATCACCGCCGAGATGCTCGCCGACACCAACGCCTGGCTCGCCCAGCAGTTGGCCGCTCCGCCGAGGAGACCGCAACCCAGCGCGAATTCGTGACGGGATATGACAGGCTTTGACCGTCGCCGATCTGCGCCCGGCGTGCTACTTTGTCCTCGTCAGATAGTTGACCTTCCGCCCGTCTCTCCGGCACTTGAACAACGAGATAGCCTGCCCTCTCCTGTCATCTATAGAGACAGGCATCTTAGCGGCCATCGCCCACGCGGCTGCGTGTCGTGAAATGCGGCAAAAATGGCAATTGCGTTTTCAAATCCGGCCATTTCGGCCACTTCCAATGTTTCCAGATTTCGAATTCCGGCCATTTCGGCCACTTCGCTCGCTCCCCCTGACTCTGCCGCCGTGACAACTGTCCCGTCGCGCTTTGCACGGTGCTTCAGTCGGTGTAAGATGGGCGGCACAAGCCCATGCATTCACTTCGGCACAGTCCCCCTCGCCCCGGCAAGGAGCCGGGAGGAGCATCAGGATGACCACCGAGACCTCCGAGCTGCGCATCGTCCGCGAGCAGGTGCGCGACTACGTCCAGCAGAACTTCCTCTTCGGCAATACGGCCCTGCGCCTGGAAGACGACACCTCGCTGCTCGGCGAGGGCATCGTGGACGAGACCGGCCTGCTCGAAGTGGTACTCTTCGTCGAAGAGACCTACGGCCTCACCGTGGCTGAGGAGGATCTCGGCCCAGCCAACTTCGACACCCTCGCCAGCATCGCCCACTATGTCGTGGAGCACCTGCCACCTGACGATTAGGGCCTTCGGAGAGATTGGCACGCCGCGTCGCGCCGGACTACGATCTGATGTACAGGCTCACCGAGGGTCGCCGCTCGGGCGTCGCCCCCTGAGATCGGTCCCTTCGCAGCAAGGCAGGCGCGACACCATGAGCACCATACACGTTGAGGCTGAGCGAACGATTGACGCACCGCCCGATCAGGTCTACGCCTTCCTGGCGGACTACCGAGCCAGCCACCCCACCATCCTTCCCAAGCAGTATTTCTTGGATTACCACGTCGAGGAGGGCGGCATCGGCGCGGGAACCGTCATCCGATTCCGCATGAAGGCCGGCGGGCGCGAGCGTCCGAACCACATGCGGGTCAGCGAGCCGGAACCGGGCCGAGTCCTTCGCGAAGAGGACACAGGCTCTTCACTCGCCACCACCTTCACCGTCACACCCACCGGCGATGGCCGCTCCAGCAGCCTCCGCATCGTGACCGAGTGGCAGAGCGGCAAAGGTATCGGCGGTTTCATGGAGCGCACCTTCGCCCCGAGAGTGCTCCGCCGCATCTACGGCCAGGAGCTCGATCAGCTCCAGACCGAGATTGGCCAGCCGCCCGCGGCCGGGGCGCGCTAACCGTCGTGGCGCACATGGCGCGCAGACGAGGAGGTGGTGGCTGTGGACTCCGCAACAAGCGGGAGCGCCGGAGCCCTGCGCGCCATGCTGGCGGTACGCGTCGAAGCCTATTCGTGGCAGAGCGCCATCGCCCGCAATCGCCTGGTCGCACTTGGCGACAACCCTCTCGTCATCGGCAGCGACCCAAGCTGTGACATTGCGATCTACGACCCCAACATTGCACCCAACCATGCCGCCATCGTCCCCGTCCCCAATGGGGGGCACGCGCTCGAAGACCTGGGGAGTCCGGCGGGCACCTGGGTGCAGGGTGCGCGCATCACGCAACCACTGCGTCTCGCGCCGGGCGAGATGATTCGAATTGGCGAGGCCATGCTTACGGTGGTGGCCCTCACTCCAGTCGTCGTGGCACAGCAGGGCGTGCAGCCCGTGCAAGTGGCGGGTGAATCGGCCCGGCCCATCTCCGCCCGCCACGAGTCGGGGTCCGCTCAACAGCCGGTAGCCCCGGCGATTCCTGTCCTTCCGGCGCACGCCGTCCCCGCGGCTCCGCCGAACGTGCAGCCGCTCTCGCAGAGCGAGATCATCCCTGAGGAGCGCGGCCAGCTCGCCACCGTCCCCTACTGCCCGCTCTGCGCCATCGCCTATCCGCGTGGCGCCGTTGTCTGCGCCGTCTGCGGCAGCCGCCTCACCGAGGCCATGGCGGATTAAGCCTGGACGGTCGCCTCGACGCCGGCAGCCTTCACCTGGTCCCAGGCATGGTACGAGCTGCGCACCAGTGGGCCGCTCTCGACATGCTTGAAGCCCATCGCCATCCCCTCGCGGGCGTAGTCCCGGAACTCGTCGGGAGTGACATAGCGCTGGATGGGCAGGTGGTCTTTGGTCGGCTGGAGGTACTGGCCGATGGTGACGATGTCGATGTCGCGCTCACGCAGATCGCGCAGGAGAGCGATCACTTCGTCGCGCTCCTCGCCCACGCCAAGCATGAAGCCCGTCTTTGTGGGGATGTCGGGATACATCTCTTTGGCCCACTGGAGGACGTCGAGTGAGCGCGTGTAAATAGCCTGCGGGCGCACCGTCTTGTAGAGGCGGGGGACCGTCTCGACGTTGTGGCTGAAGACGCTGGGCCGCGCGTCCATCAGGGTCTTGAGAGCGTCGCGGTTGCCCTTGAAATCCGATGTGAGCACCTCGACGGCGCATTCTGGGTTGAGGCGGCGCACCCAGCGGATGGTGGAGGCGAAGAGCGTGGCGCCGCCGTCGCGCAGCTCGTCACGATTGACCATCGTGATAACGACGTGGCGCAGGCCCATCTGCTGCGTTGCCTCGGCGACGCGGCGCGGCTCCTCCCAATCCACCGCCATCGGGCGGCCGGTGGCCACGGCGCAGAAACGGCAGCTCCGCGTGCAGATGCTGCCGAGGATCATAAACGTGGCCGTGCGGTGACCCCAACATTCGCCGATGTTCGGGCAGCGCGCCTCTTCGCAGACGGTATGCAGCGCTTTGCCGCGCATCAGCCGTTTGATCTCTTCATAGTTCTCGCCACTGGGCAGGCGCACACGCAGCCAGTCGGGACGGCGGGTCGGCTGAATCGGCTGAGTCACCATGGGATAGACCTCGCTCTGCTCACGCCATCGCTCCACGCGGAGAGCATTCCTCATGGGCGAGCGCTCTGGCATTGTAGCAGCGGGTCACGCTAGGCCGCAACCACGACGACGCGAACAACGGATGGGTCGACCGGTTCACTGAATATGGCATACATGGCAAATGGATGGCGAAAACGCGTTGCCTGTCCCGGTGTGACATCGGGCGCAGCACTCGCGAGGACGTCTCACGGCGCTTCGTTCGTGGGAATGTGCTTTCATGGTATCGAATGCGCTATAGACCTTGAACATGAGCGGGGATAGTGGGGAAGCTGGTAGGATGCAAAGGCAACGCGTGCAGGCGGTTCTCATCCTGGTCTCGCTTTTGGCGCTCGCGCTCGGCGGATGCCGTGTGACGATCACGCCGCCTGGCAACCACGCCGTCACACCCACATCCACGGCGACCATGGGATCGTCCGCGCAGACCTGCATACACAACGGGCAGCCCCACAGTGGCTTTTCGCCGGAGCAGCTCCGCGCGGCCTACGGTGTCTCGCCTCTCACGGCGAAAGGTTACACCGGCAAGGGACAGACGGTCGTCGTGATCGACTCGTTCGGCAGCCCCACACTAGCGCAGGACCTCGCTACCTTTTCCGCCTACTACTGCCTGCCAAAAGCGAATCTCCAGGTGCTCGCACCGCTCGGCACGAAGGCTTTTGATCCAAGCGACCATGACATGACGGGCTGGGCTGAAGAGACGACGCTCGACGTCGAAATCATCCACGCTGTTGCCCCCGACGCCGCCATCGTCGTGTTGACCAGCCCTGTCTCCGAGACGGAGGGCATAATCGGCTTACCCGAGTTCCGCCAGCTTGCGCAATACGCCGTGGACCACCATCTCGGCAGCGTCGTCTCGCAGAGCTGGGGCGCCTCCGAGGTGACGTTGACGGACGCTGCCGGGCAGGCTGAGATCGCCAAATGGACCGCCTTCTACCAGCAGGCCACCACGCAACAGGGCGTCACCTTCACCACCGGTTCTGGAGACAACGGTGCGACCGACTATCAGGATCTGAGCGCGACAGTGCTCTCTCAGACCGCGACCACGAGCTTCCCTGCGGATGAGCCGTGGGTGCTGGCGGCCGGCGGAACCTCACTGCACATGAACGGATCGTCGGTTCCAGGTTACACGGAAACCGCATGGTGCAATTCCGACGGGGGGTGCAGCGGCGGCGGTTTCAGCCGCTTCTTCGGCGAACCGGACTTCCAGAAGAACCTGCCGGCCGTCGCGCAGCGGCTGCTCACCGGCCGGCGTGGCGTGCCCGACGTTGCCTCGGACGGCGATCCCTTCACCGGCATGGCGATCTATTCCTCGGGCGGCGGTTGGAGCCAGGGCGGCGGGACGAGCGCGGCGGCTCCGCTCTGGGCAGCGCTCGTCGCCATCGCCGATCAGATGGCCGGCCGCCCTCTCGGCTACATCAATCCCGCGCTCTACAAGCTCGCCGCCTCTGGCGCGTACGCTAGCGACTTCCGCGATGTGACGCAGGGCAACAACACGGTCACAGCCGGAAACGTCGTCGTGCATGGCTACGAGGCAACTGCCGGATGGGATCCCGTGACCGGCTTGGGCACGCCAATCGCCGAGAAGCTCCTGCCCGACTTGATCGCGGCCATAGGCCAATGAGCGAACGGACGCGGTCCCACAACTGCAGCACACGCGGGGGTAGGAAGGGGGAGGGCCGATGGATACGATGATCTTATTCCCCTCGATTGATCTACATGGCGGTCGCTGCCTGCGTTTGGGACAGAAGGCCGACGACAAGACGTTCGAAGGTGACCCGGTGGAGATTGCGCGTCACTGGCGCGCGACCGGCGTAGAGTGGCTGCATGTAGTGGACCTGGACGGCGCGCTCGCAGGCGAGCCCAAGCATCTCGATACACTGCGCGCTGTCGCCGAAGCCTCGGGGCTTCCCATCCAAATGGGCGGGGGCCTGCGCAGCGAGGCATCAGTGGAGGCGGCCT
>CAYYCB010000094.1:0-11077 GCA_964469715.1 uncultured Ktedonobacterales bacterium
GAGATGCAGATGATCGAGGAGCCGCTGATGGACATCTCCATCTTCACGCCCTCGCGATACATCGGGGCCATCATGGAGCTTGTCACCACGCGGCGAGGCGTGTTCCGCGACATGAAGTACATCGAAGAGGACCGCGTCCACCTCACCTACCGCATGCCGTTGGGCGAGCTCATCGTGGACTTCTACGACCAGCTCAAGTCGCGCACGCAAGGCTACGCCTCGCTGGATTACGCCTTTCACAACTACGAGCCCTCCGACCTCGTGAAGCTCGACATTCTCGTGAACAGCATCCCAGTGGACGCCCTTTCGCTTATCACGCACCGTGACAAGGCCTATAACCAGGGCCGCCTTCTGGCCGACAAGCTCAAGGAGCTCATCCCACGACAGCTCTTTGAGGTGCCGATCCAGGCCGCCGTGGGCAGCAAGATCATCGCCCGCGAGACGGTGAAGGCGATGCGCAAGAACGTCCTCGCCAAGTGCTATGGCGGTGACATAACGCGCAAACGCAAGCTGCTTGAAAAGCAGAAAGAGGGCAAGAAGCGCATGAAGCGCGTCGGCAGCGTCGAGATTCCCCAGGACGCCTTCATGGCGATGCTCAGCCTGGAAGAGGGTTGATCCAGCTCCAATCCCACGGCATACGTGCTCGCCGCTATCTTCGGCCCCCGTCTGACGGGGCGGTTATGCGTGGAGTACGCGTCGCACAAGAAGCGCGAAGCACATAAGGTGCGAGTCCCCATAACACCCACGACCCGCCGACGGGTAGCTCATACACTCTCCGCTCGCCATTTGCGGTATGCTTTGGCCGTTGTGTGCTGAGCGTGGGAGGAAATATGAGCCAGGATCTTGGCCCATACACGGAACTGGAAGAGATGTCCATCGCCGAGCTGCAGGATGCGATGGCAACGGGGCGCTATTCGAGCCGGCAGCTCACTGAGATGTATCTCGCACGTATCGCGGCGCTCGACAGCGCAGGTCCCGCTCTGCGGTCGGTGATCGAGGGGAATCCCGAGGCGCTCGACATTGCGGAAGCTCTCGACCGCGAGCGGGCAGCATCCGGCTCGCGCGGACCTCTCCATGGCATCCCTGTGCTCTTGAAGGACAACATTGATACCGCCGACCGCATGCAGACAACCGCCGGTTCGCTTGCGCTGATGGGGGCACAACGCCGCAAGGATGCCTTCGTCGCCGCGCGCTTGCGCGCCGCCGGGGCCGTGCTGCTTGGCAAGGCGAACATGAGTGAATGGGCCAATTTTCGCTCGACTCACTCCTCAAGCGGCTGGAGCGCGCGAGGCGGGCAAGCGCGCAACCCCTACTCCCTCGACCGCACGCCGAGTGGTTCCAGCTCTGGGTCGGCGTCCGCGGTCTCCGCCAACCTCGCCGCCGCCTCCCTGGGTACCGAGACAGACGGTTCCATCCTCTCGCCCGCCTCCGCCAGCGGCGTCGTGGGCATCAAGCCGACACTCGGCCTCACCAGTCGCGCCGGTGTCATCCCTATCGCCCATAGCCAGGATACCGTCGGCCCGTTCGGGCGCTGCGTCGCCGACGCCGCCGTGCTGCTCGGCGCCATTGCCGGTTCCGACCCCGACGACCCTGACACAGCCGCGAGCGCGGCTCACGCTCGCAACGACTACACGGGATTCCTACGCGCCGACGCACTGCGCGGCGCCCGCCTCGGCATCCCTCGTGAGGCGTACTTCGGCTACAGTGAGAAGTCCGATGCCGTGGCTGAGGAGGCCATAGCGGCGCTCAAGGCGGCGGGCGCCGTCATCGTAGACCCCGCGAACATCCCCACAGCGAAACAGATGGAGTCCGGCGATACGGAGATGGAAGTCCTGCTCTACGAGTGCAAAGCAGACCTCAACGACTACCTCAGCGCACTCGGCCCCGAGGCGCTGGTCCACAGCCTTGACGAGCTTATCGCGTTCAACGAGTCACATCGAGCCGAAGAAATGCCCTTTTTCGGCCAGGAATTGCTTGTGATGGCCCAGGCAAAGGGACCCCTCACGGATGAGGCGTATCTGCGCGCCCTTGAGGTTAACCGGCGGCTCTCACGTCAGGAGGGCATAGACGCCGCAATGGAAGAGCATGGCCTGGACGCGTTGATCATGCCCACGAGCAGCCCACCGTGGAAGATCGACCTCATCGACGGCGATCACGGCCTCGGCGGCAGTTCCACGCCCGCCGCGCTCGCCGGCTACCCCGCCATCACCGTTCCCGCCGGGTACGCCTTTGGCCTGCCCATCGGTCTGACCTTCATGGGCCGTGCTTTCAGCGAGCCCAAGCTCCTCGCTCTTGCCTACGCCTTCGAGCAGTTCACCAAGGCCCGCCGACCACCGCGCTACTGTCTCACGACGCCATAGCATCCGCTTTCCTACCCCATTCGTCCCATTGACGTCACTGCCAGGCGACCGGTACAGTGGGGTCGTGCCGCCCGCTCGATTCGCGCGGCATGGGAGGGGGGCACGATGCGAAGGATTCGCTTCGAGCTGTGGTATCTGCGGCTGCGGCCGTTGCTGCCGGCGGCACTCGCGGCTTGCGTGGCCGCTGGGTTCACGCTAGCCTTGCTGGCCAACCTCGCCTTCCTGCAACGCATCGCGCGTGCGGACGCATCCACCGTGCATGGCAGGCCCGCGCCGACCTGGCCAGCCTGGGCGCAGGATCCTGGCTGGGTCGCGCGCAAGCAAGCATTCCAGGTCAGCCGCCAGCGCCATCCAGGCGATAATGTGCTGCCCGTCTCGTGTGTCCAACCCTGTTACCGCTATCCCGACTCCAACACGCTCGACACCTCCACCGTGGCGCTCACCTTGGAACCCGGCTCAACAGGGACAGACGCCGCCGGGCACGACTATCGCGACCATAATATGACCCGGCTCTGCGGTCCCGGTGCGGCGGCCAACACAGTGGCATTCTGGAATGACGACATTCATCGCGCCGGCCGCGCGAGCTTTGCCGATCCAGCGGGCGGCGTCACAACGACGTGGGACGGCGATCACAACCGATCGTATCTGCTCTCGCTGGCGTGGCAGACCAGCGTCCCCACCGCCCCGCACCCTGGCATGATGGACACGCACGACCCGAGTTGGGGCGTGACGCTCTATGCCATGCGCGATACGCTCAACTGGGAAGCCTCCGGCCACGATACCTCCGGCTGGCGCACCTTCTTCTACACCCTCACGTTCTGGGATCAGTCAAGCGGTTCCGACTTTCACGCTCGCGTGGTGGATGATCTTGCCAACGCCCGCGCTCCCGTCGTACCCGAAGTCAACGCGCGCCTACTGCCAAACTGGCCGCACGACGGCGAACCGATCTTCCACTTCATCACCATCGTCGGGTACGACGACGTCACCGGCCTCTACTACTACACCGACTCCTGTGGTCACAGCACTGGCTGCGGCGCCAAGACAGACGGCGGTGTGAACAGCATCGGCCAGGCGCAGCTCTGGGCGGCTATTACCGCGGTGCCCGTCAATCGCGCCGCGACATTCAACGCGGGCGACGGCGGATTCGTCTGGTAGCGTCGCGACACAGCGCCGCCTATCCCGCAAATCGCACTCTGCGCCTACCTCCACACACGACGGATCGCCGCCATGGCCGGCGCTCCAACTCTCCTCCCCGGCTGTGCCGAATGGGGCGCACCAATTGTCTCGGCGCGCCCCACGAACCAAGCGTTCTACCTTTCCGCATCTTCGCGGAAAATCAGCGGTGGGCGCCTCCGTTGGCCTCGCCGCTATTCTCGGCGCCATCTTCCGGCCGCCCCAGGTAGGCGAGCGCTAGGCGGCAAAGCAGCTCGGCGCCGATGGGCAACGCGGCCTCGTCAAAGTCGAAGAGTGGGCTGTGGTGTGGGGCGTTGAGCTTACGTTCGGCGTTAGCGGAGCCGACGAAGATGAAGCAGCCGGGCGCGGCGTTGAGGAAGAAGCTCATGTCCTCGGCGCCCATGATCGGGCGCTCACGGATGACCTGCTCCGGCGCGACCACGCGCTCGGCGACGTGGCGAGCAAAGTCCGCCATGTCGTCATTGTTGATGGTGACAGGATAGAGGTGGGTGATCGTGACATCCGCCGTCGCTCGCGCCGCCGAGGCAACTCCTTCGGCGATCTCTCGGATGCGCTTGTGGAGGAAGTCCTGCACCTTCGGGTCGAGCGTGCGGATCGTGCCGCGCATCTCGGCGCGCTGCGCGATGATGTTGTGAGCAGTGCCAGCGTGAAATGCGCCCACGGTGATGACGGCCGAGTCGAGCGGGTCAATCTCGCGGCTGACGATGCGCTGAAGCTCGGCGACGATTGCCGCGCCAACAGCGACGGGGTCCACCGTCTGGTGAGGGGCCGCGCCGTGGCCGCCGACACCGCGAACCGTTATCTCGAAGGTGTCGGCGCTGGCCTGAAGCGGCCCACCCTGCACCACAACCCGACCGACGGGGTGGTCATTCGACAGGTGCAGCCCGAAACACCCATCCACATGCGGGTCCTCCATGACACCCGCCTCGATCATGGGCTTAGCGCCGCCCGGACCCTCCTCCGCCGGTTGGAAGATAAGCTTGACCGTGCCGTGCAGGTCGTCGCGATGCTGGCTGAGGATCTCGGCCGCGGCCAGCAGCATGGCGGTGTGGCCGTCGTGGCCGCAGGCATGATGCACGCCCACATTCTCGGAGCTATACTCAGCGCCTGTCTCTTCGGTGAGCGGCAGTGCGTCCATATCGGCGCGCAAGAGCACGCAGCGGCCGGGGTGCGCGCCACGAATCAGGCCGACGACGCCGGTCTCCGCCACGCCCGTCTGGTGCTCGATGCCCAGCTTCTTGAGCCGGTCCGCGACGTAGGCCGCGGTCTGCTGCTCCTTGAAGCCGAGCTCCGGGTGCCGGTGGAAGTGGCGCCGGTCGGAGACGAGCTGGTCCTTAAGGGCGGCCACGGCACCGGAAATTGAGGCGGCGGTCTGCGATGCAGTCACATGCTCCTCCTGCAATGAGATACAAGGTTGGGCGCTGAAGCTAAACATCGATGCAATGCGACGGGACAGCGCCACGCCCGCCGCCGGTTCGCGATGCTATAGAGAAGGCGTAGTGCCCTTTTGAGTGGCCGGCACAGGCCCCGGCGCGGACGTCTCGCGTGGCTCACCATCCCGCGGCTACGCCCTCAGCGCGTGGGTCCGAGCCGCCGGCATATACACCGTTCGCCTGATCCACGATGATGCCTTGGGCGAAACCCATCATCGACGACCAGGGATCCACCGTCTCGACGCGATGCCCGAGAGCCCGCAGTTCCTCGATGGTGCCCGGTGGAAACCGATCCTCCAGCCGCAGCGTCTCCGGTTCGCCCGGCGCCTCCGCTCCGTGGACCCATCGCGGCAGCTCGATGGCCGCCTGGATGTTCAGTCCATAACGAAGCACAGCAGTGTAGACTTGCAGGTGTGTCTGCGGCTGCCCGTCGCCTCCCATGGTACCAAAGACCATCGTGGGCCGTCCATTGCGCAGCGCCAAGCTCGGAATGAGCGTATGGAGTGGCCGCTTGGCCGGCGCGAGGGCGTTGGCGGCGTCGGGGTCGAGTGAAAAGTAGGCGCCACGATTATGCAGGGAGATGCCCGTCCCCTCGACAACCAGGCCGCTACCAAAACCGCGGTAATTGCTCTGGATGAGCGAAACGAGCATTCCATCGGCATCGGCGGCGCAGAGATAGATGGTGTCACCCTGGAATGCCCCCGGCGCGACGGTAGGTAGGGCACGCCGCCGGTCGAGGAGAGCCCGACGCTCAGCCAGGTAGTCGGGCGCGATGAGCCGCTCGGCAACGAAAGGCATGTCGGCTGGATCGGTGAGGTAGGTCTGGCGGTCGGCCCACGCCACCTTCTTCGCCTCCACCCCCAGGTGAACCGTCTCCGCCGCCAATGGTCCGTCGCCCATCTCAAGCCCGTCGGTCATTCCAAGCATCTGCAAAGCGGTGACGCCCTGCGTGTTTGGCGGCAGCTCGTACACGTCGTGTCCCGCGAAGGGCACGGCCAATGGCTCGATCCAGTCCGCTCTGTGGGCCGCAAGATCTTCGGCGGCGATGAGACTGCCCTCGCGCCGCAAGAACGCGACGATATGCTCGGCAAGCTGGCCCGTGTAAAAGTCACTTGGGCCACGCAATGCCAGCAGTCGTAGCGTGCGAGCGAGCGCCGGCGCGCGAGCGATGCTGCCGGCCGCGGGCACACTGCCGCCGGGCATGAAGTTCTCTCGGAACGAGGTGTGGGTGTGCGGCTGCGTGTCCATCCGTTTGAGGCCGGCATGTAGGTGCTGCCCTACGGGGAAGCCCTCCTCCGCGTAGGAGATGGCGGTCGCCAGCGAGCGCGCGAGACCGAGCCTGCCAAAGCGCTCAGCCAGTGCCCCCCAGCCCGCGGCGCATCCCGGCACTGTGACGGTGTGGACGCCGAACTCCGGCATCGTCTTGAAACCCAGCTCACGATACCGCTCGACGGTGGCTTCCCGTGCCGAGCGCCCGCTCGAATTGAGACCGGCGAGTTGCTCAGATTTGGGGTCCCAGACCAATGCGAAGAGATCGCCGCCCAGTCCGCATGACGTCGGGAATACCACCTGCAAGACGGCGTTGGCCGCAATCGCGGCGTCGACGGCATTGCCGCCGGCCTTGAGCATGTCCAGGCCCGCCTCGGCCGCAAGATAGTGCGGCGCGGCGACAATTCCCCTAGAAGCGAGCGTGACGGGGCGATGCTGCGGATAGGTCGTCAAGCGGGCGCACTCCTTTCCCACAGCCGGAGTTGTACCACAGGATGGCCGCTCGCGACGCCGTGGCCTACGATGTTCTTCGTAGCCGCCGCCAGCGGATACAATGGGTGGGCTACAGGAGTTGCCGAACATCCTCGCACGCGGCGCACCGCGAGGCGCAGTGAAAGGAAGAGAAGATGGCGGAGAAGACGGCGACAGTAACGCTTGTAGGGCCGACGCGCTTCGACGGCACGGCGGGATCGGGCCACACCGTCGTGATGGATACGAGCGCCGCGAGCGGCGGAACCGACGCGGGCGCCTCGCCGATGGAGCTGGTGCTGCTCGCGCTAGCGGGTTGCACTGGGATGGACGTGATCGGCATCCTACGTAAGATGCGGCAGAACGTGACCGGCTACACGATACATGTCCGCGGCGAGCGCGCCGAGCAGCATCCGATGGTCTACACGACGATTTACGTCGAACACGTCGTGAGCGGGCATGAGGTCGATCCAACGGCGGTGGCCCGCGCTGTCGACCTCTCCGAGACGAAGTACTGCAGCGTCAGCAATATGCTGAACCGCACCGCTCACATCGAGTCCAGCTATCGGGTCGTGGAGGCGGAGGAAGCATAGCGACCCCATTGGCAAGCGTCACTCCGCCAGGAAGGCGCGCACCATCTGATTGAACGCATCCGACAGCATGATGGTGTAATGGTTGGTGTCCGGGATCTCGGCGACACGACAATCCCGCATAGTCGCGTGCAGCCGCTCCATGTCCTCCCGCGAGAGCAGCACACCCTCATCGGGGCCAAGCGTCCCATACTGCGCTCGCGCGACGAATGTCGGCTGGCATACGCCCTGGGCCAATTCCTCCGTGCGTAGGACGGCGAGAGTCGCCACTTCTTCCTCGATGGCGAAGCGCTGCGCTCGCGCAGTCACCGTGCCGTCAGGATGGACTTCGGCGTCATAGCGAAAATATTGCTCCCAGAATGGGCTCCACTCGAACATCGGCGCCAACCGTGCGAGGCCTAGGTAGGCGTCAAGCGAAGGGAAAACCACGCCGAGCCGCCCGATTGAGGCCGCTATAGCTTCGCGAGTGTCCTCCGGTATTCGCGCGCCGAAGTCCACCATGACAAGCTTGCTCAAGCGTTTGGGATAGAGCGCGCCGATATAGAGCCCGATCAATGCGCCGAGGGAATGGCCAACGAGCGCCACCTGGCCGAGATCGAGAGCATCACAGAGCGAGAGGAGATCGTCGGCGTGAAAGGGTAGGCCATACCCATGCTCCGGCTTGGCGCTCAGGCCGCGCCCGCGAAGGTCCGGCGCAACTACGTACCATCCATCGGCCGCGAGCAGCGGACCCAGGTCGGCAAACTCGCGATGAGTGGCGGTCAGGCCATGGACGAGCAGGACGGTGCGATCCTCACGCGTTCGCGCGCCCCAGGTCGCGTAATGCAGATGCACACCTGCCAGCGCAATATCGCGCTCGCGCGCCGTGTTCGCACCAGCCATCCGATCCCTCCCGGCCCTGGCGCATGCAACGAGAGCCACCGTATCGTGGCAGACCAAGCCTCAGCGAACGGAGTGTTGGCCCGCGGTCCGAGGAGGGCGCGAGCCTAATCCACCGCGTCGCGATATGTCAGGTCAGGGCGCACTCAGACCGTCGTCAGCCGCCGTGCCTCGCGGGTGCGGAGCTGGCCGCAGGCGGCAGCGATGTCGTCGCCGCGCTCAGCGCGCACACTGTTGCTCACGCCCGTTGCACGCAATGCTTCACGGAACGCACGCACAGCCTCGCCCGTCGGCGGACGGTAGTCGGCGGCGGTGGCGTTGACTGGGATGAGATTGACGTGGCCAAGCTGGCGCAGCGGAGCCAGGAGCATACCAAGCTCGCGCGCATGCTCCGTCGAGTCATTCACTCCGGCCAGGAGCACGTATTCGAACGTCACCTGCCGGTTCGTCTTCGCGACGTATCGCTTGACCGCGTCGAGCACATCCTCGATGGGATATTTGCGCGTCACCGGCATCGTGCGCAGGCGCATGGCATTGTTGGGCGCGTGCAGCGAGATCGCCAGATTCACTTGCAGCGGCTCCTCCGCGAGGCGAAAGATGCCCGGCACGAGTCCAACAGTGGAGATGGTCATGTGGCGCGCGCCGATGTTGAGCCCCTCCGGCATGTTGAGGATACGCACCGCCTTGAGGGTGTTGTCGTAGTTGTGAAGCGGCTCGCCCATGCCCATGAAGACGAGGTTTGTCACGCGATCGATAGACTGGCCATCAGGCGCGACCCAGGGATCGTGGCGAAGCTCGCGGGCGAAGTGGAGCACCTGCGCCACGATCTCGCCTGGCGAGAGATGCCGGTCGAAGCCCATCTGACCAGTCGCGCAGAAGGTGCAGCCGTAAGCACAGCCGGCCTGCGTCGAGACACATACCGTCGCGCGGGCACGCCCCTCCGCCGACGCTGGATAGAGCATCAGCACTGTTTCGACGAGCCGGCCGTCCGCCAGCTCGAGCAGCACCTTCCGCGTGCGCCCGTCCTTCGAGACCTGGGCAGTGCGGACCGCCGGGCCGGCAATCGTCGTCTCGCGCGCCAGTGTCTCACGCAGCTTCGCCGTCAGCGTGCGCATCGCCGTGAAGTCATCCACAAGCGAGTCGTAGATCCATCCGGCGAGCTGCTTGCCGCGGTAGGCAGGCTCGCCAAGTTCGGCCAGCGCAGCGACCAACTCGGGGTAGGTGAGGCCCAGAAGATCCGTGCGGGACGGCGTCGCCGGCGCATTGTCAGTCAGCAGAGTTGAGGTCAAAGCAGCAATCCTAGGGCAGTGCAGCAGACTTACGTACCGAGAAGCGCCTCGGCGAGCGCCGGATGGCCCAGCAATACAACATCTGAAGGCAGGATTTTTCGGCCCTCCAATTGTATCACGTCGAGCGCCAGCGCCCCCTGGCCGCAGGCGCATGCCAGCGTGCGCATCCCGGTCGCGTCGCGGCTCACGAAGCAGCGGCCCGCCTCGCGTCGCGGCTCGGCAGGGTCGGTCGGCTCGATAGCGCGCGCCGCATGGACCTTGAGCGCCTGTCCATTCCATGTGGTATATGCTCCGGGCCACGGCTCATATGCCCTCACCTGGCGTGCCAGCGCCGCCGCCCCCAGCCGCCAATCGAGGAGGCCCTCCTCCTTCGCCAGCGGGCGCGTCATCGTCGCCAAATGCTCATCCTGCGGCTCAGGTGTGATCTCATGGCGCAGCCATCGCGGCAAGGTCTCAGTCAGCAACTCCGCTCCGAGCGGCGCCAGCCGGTCGAAAAGCATGCCCGCCGTCTCATCGGGTCCGATCGCCGTCACCCGCTTCGCGAGCATCGGCCCCGTATCCAGACCCTCGTCCATCAGCATGATCGTCACGCCGGTCTCGGCATCGCCGGCCAGTATGGCCGCATTGATCGGCGCGGCTCCACGCCAGCGAGGCAACAACGATGCGTGCACGTTGAGACAGCCGTTCGACGGCAGAAGGAGCACCTGCGGCGGCAGGATTTGCCCGAAGGCGGCCACGATGATGACATCCGGGGCGAGCGATTGGAGCAGATCGAATGCCTCCGGCCTGCGCAGAGGCCCCGGCTGGTAGATGGGCAGCCCCTGCTCATGGGCATATCGCTTCACCGGAGAGAGAATCGCCTGTCTACCGCGTCCGGCCGTCTTGTCCGGCCGGGTGAAGACGCCTACGACGTCGAGGCCGGTAGGCCAGAGGACGCCCGGTGACGCCCGCTCGGTGAGTGCTGCGAGACTGGGTACGGCAAAGTCCGGCGTGCCCATGAATACGACGCGCACGGGCTGCTCCACGCTCTCCATCGCACTCTCCATCCTCGGCATATTAGCCGTCAGCACATCGCGCAGTATATGCTATAGGTCCGTCCATTGCGGCGCGCCGGCTCCGCCGGTACACGGAAGCTGGTGAAGTTGGACCTTTTCTATCATCTGTCTGGAGGAGGGGTACTCGATGGAGCGGAATGCGCTGATCGAGGCGGCGCGTGAGGCGGCGCTCCATGCCTACGCGCCCTATTCCGGCTTCCGCGTCGGCGCCGCGGCAGTGATCGTGACGCCGGAAGGTCCGCGTATCGTCACTGGCGCGAATGTCGAGAACGCCTCGTACGGCCTCACGCTCTGCGCGGAGCGTGCGGCGCTGGCGTCGGCCTTCCAGCTTATCGCCGCATCACCCGAAAGGACGCCGGCCCGACCACGAGTCACACAGCTCGCCATCTCGTGTCTAGACGCCGCGCCCGACGCGCCCGACGCGCTCCGGTCGCCCTGTGGCGCCTGCCGCCAGTGGCTTGCCGAGCTAGCCCCCGACGCCGTTTACTACGTGGACGGCATTGACCGCGACCTTCATCTGCCCGATCTGCTGCCCCTCGC
>CAYYCB010000095.1:0-11041 GCA_964469715.1 uncultured Ktedonobacterales bacterium
GCAAGGAGCGCAGCACCCTCGGCGGCGACGCCAGCCGCGACGGCAAGACCGTGGCAGAATCACGCACCGTCATGTCGCGCTCGATGCAACCGCCCGACGCCAATGTCTGGGGCAACGTCCACGGCGGCGCCATCCTGCGCATGGTGGACGAATGCGGCGGCGCGGTCGCCGTCCGCCACTCGCGCTGTCGTTGCGTCACCGCCGCCATGGACTCTATGACCTTCAAGGAGCCCGTCTACATCGGTGACCTCCTGACGATCACTGCGCAGCTTACCTATGTCGGCCGCTCATCTATGGAAGTCGAGGCCGTCATCGAAGCCGAGAACCTTCGGACCGGGGAGAAGCGCCACGCCGGCACCAGTCACCTGATCTACGTCGCAATTGACGATCTCGGCCATGCCACGCCCGTCCCTCCCCTCGTCATGACCACCGACGACGAACACGCTCGCTGGCGCGCCGCTGAGCACCGCCGCTCCGAACGAAAGAAATGAATCGGAGAGGACACAGAGGCGGAAAAGGACGGGATAGGTGGACCGTGAGGGTATGAACACATTGACGGGCCGCGTCATTGGCGCCGCCATGTACCACCATTCCACCTTTGATCCCGGTATGCTGGAATCGGCACTGTTTGAGCCGATTCATCGGGCACGGTTTCTCTCCTATCCGAAGCCAATCGAGAAACCGGTGAGTTTTTCGATCAATACCCGCGTGGACCCGCTACACGGCAGCTTTCGGCGTATCATGTACGACACCTGAGCCTGGTTTGACTTCCTTTTCTTCTGCGAACGCTGTATCCTCTGCGATTCAATTCCCCTAACCTGTTGAGGTGGCACGATGACCCAGCCAGGCCCGACCGGCGTCGGCAAACATGAGGAGGCCACGCGCCTCATCGAGCACGCCCTCTCGCGCGGCATCCGCTTCATCAATCTCGAATTCACGGACGTCCTGGGAATGGCGAAGTGTGTCACCATCCCTGCCGACCAGCTCGGCGACACACTGGCGTACGGCAAGTGGTTCGACGGCTCCAGCATCGAGAATTTCGCCCGTGTCGCCGAGACCGACATGTACCTACGCCCCGACCTCGCCACCTACGCCGAGGTTCCGTGGCGCTCGCTCGCCATGCCCGACGGTCCGCTGGCCTCCGTCGCGCGCCTCATCTGCGACGTCCTGCTGCCCACCGGCGAGCGCTTCGAGGGCGACCCGCGCGCCGTGCTCATCGCCGCGCTAGCGGAGGCCGCCGCGCTCGGCTATCGGTACGAGGTGTCGCCTGAGCTGGAGTTCTTCCTGCTCAAGGAGGGATCGGAGCTGCCAGGGGAGCCGCTGCGACGCGACTCTGGTACATATTTCGATCTCTCGACCGACCTCGCCGCGGATGTACGCCGCGAGATCGTGGCGGAGTTGGGCCGCATGGGTATTGCCATCGCCGCCAGCCACCACGAGGTCGCCGCCGGCCAGCACGAGATCGACCTTGTGACCGCCGACGCTCTGCGCGTCGCGGACGCCGTCGTCACGGCACGCTACGCCATTAAAGCCATCGCCCAACGCCACGGCCTCTGGGCCACCTTCCTACCCAAGCCGTTCTTCGGTGTCAGTGGCTCCGGCATGCATACCCATCAGCGCCTCACGCGCCTCTCCGACCGCTCCAATGCGCTCGTCGATCCCGCCGACGCCGAGTATGGCCTCTCCAGCGTCGCGCGCTCCTTCATTGCCGGGCAGCTCGATCACGCGCCGGGGATGTCTGCCGTCGTCTCGCCGCTGGTCAACTCGTACAAGCGGCTCGTGCAGGGTTTTGAGGCTCCCGTGATGATCAGCTGGGGCCGTGTCAACCGCGAGGCGCTTGTGCGTGTGCCACGCGTCGCACCCAACACGCCTGACGGCATGCGCGTCGAGTTACGCAGCATCGACCCAAGCTGCAACCCCTATCTCGCGTTCGCCGTCATGCTCCGCGCGGGGTTAGACGGCATCCGCCGCGAGCTCCCCCTCGGCGCCCCCGTCGAGGAGGGACTCTACACCCTGGACGAAGCGGCACGCCTCCACCGGGGCATCGCCCTGCTCCCCGCGACGTTGGGCGACGCGCTCGACGCGCTCTCCCGCGACGACGTCGTGCTCGCGGCGCTTGGCGATCAGATCGCCGGATGGTTCATGGAATTCAAGGCGCAGGAATGGGCCGAGTATCGCAGCCAGGTCACCACCTGGGAGATCAAGCGATACATGCCAATGTATTAGCGGCCGTCAACTCTGTACCGGCACAGGCCCTACGCGTCCGAGAGGTTGAGCGTAGGTCGGAGAACTCGGCGATAGATGTCGGTCTGCAGCAGCTCGCCGGGATCGCACTGCGCCTTGAGTGCGGCGAAGCGCGTCAGGGCCTCGGGCGCGAAGGCCCGCGCGAACTGTTCCGAGGAGACGGTGCTGTCCTTCGCGAGGAAGAAGGAGCCGCCACACTGGGCAACCAGCTCGTTCAGCTCGGTCAGCAACGCCAACGTGCGCCGCTCCGTGCCGCGCGGCACCGCATAGTCGAGCGCGAGCGAATATCCGTCAGGCAGATAGTTCAGCAAAAAGGGGCTGGGGCGGTGCTTCTTGAGCACGGCCAGCGACGGCGCCAACCCGGCCCGCTGCGAGCGCGCCAGGATCTCGCGGAAGAGGTCCGGCGCGGCGTCGCGGGGGGCGAAAGCTTGATGTTGGATGAGGCCGCCAGGCCGGTAGATATGCTTGAAGTTCGGGACGAAGTTGAGCATGAAGTTCGCCGGCACGTAGCGCTCCAGGTGCGCACGCTGGGCTCCCGGCAGATTGCCGCGCATCCACTGGCCGAAGTTTGCCAGCCGGATGCCGGGCTGCGTCGCGATTGGCTTGCCGAGCACCGGAATCCAGGTTACCGGCACGACCCCCATGATTCGCCCGGAGGGCGGCTGCGTCTCTGGATCGAGCGTCCTGGCGGGGTGTGGATCCTCGCCGGGCGCCAGCTCGCGCATCGCCTTGAGCAGGCCGCGCCCGCGATGCCGGCCGCGTGCCCCGGTATCCACCCAGCCGACGAGATGCGTCGCGTGGGTAGTGCCGGCCTCTAAGCCCGCGATCAGGTCGTCGAGCGTCGGATGTGCCGTTTGCACGACGTGAACGAGCCCTGAGTGGATCTTGCGAAGGCGCAGGGTGATTGAGGTGAAGCACCCGAGCAGACCCCAGCCGCCGATGGCGGCGGAGTAGAGATCGGGATGCTGCTCAGGCGAGCAGGTCACCACCTCGCCAGAGGGAAGCATGAGGTCGAAGCGCGTGATGTGCTCGCCGAAAGAGCCGTCACGCCAGTTGTTCTTGCCGTGGATGTTGCCCGCGGCGGCGCCGCCGACGGAGACGGCCATCGTGCCAGGCACGACCGGAGGCCACCAACCGTCAGCGAGCGTCGTCTGCCAGAGTCGCGCGATGGTGACGCCAGGCTCCACAGTGATCACGCCCGACTGGGGATCCCACGCCAACACGCGGTCCATCGCGGAGAGGTCGAGCACAATATGGCCGCTGTTCACTGCCGCATCGCCGTACGAGCAGCCGGAGCCACGCAGACCGATAGTCTCGCCGGCCGATGCAGCCGCGCGGAACGCCTCGGCAATCTCCGCAGCCGTGCGCGGGCGCACGACGCGACAGCGCGCCTTGTTGCGCATGCCGTAGCCTTCGAGCGTCTCCTCGCTCCCGATCCCGAGCGTGCTCGCCACCTGTCCCGTCCGCTGCGCCAGCGCCATAGCGACCTTCCTTACCTCACTCCGGTATGCCGACCTCTCCTCGCTTCGCCCCAGGCGTGCGCTAGCTCGGCATGCGCGCCACCACGCCCGACGGCATGCGCCGCACCACCCACATGATTGCGCTCCAGTAGCCCGGCACGTAGGCGACCGCCTTTCCGCGTGCCGCCGCCTTCACGATACCCCGCGCCGCGCGATCAGCCGAGACGGTGAGCGGCTTCGGTAGCTTGAGCCCCGAAGTCATCTCGGTGGCGACGTATCCCGGCTTGACCGTCACCACGCGCACACCGCGCGGCTTGAGGCGGAAGCGCAGGGAATCGAGATATGTGCTCAGCGCCGCCTTGGAGGCCATGTATGCGCCGTTGCCCGGCCGGCCGCGGTCGCCAGCGACGGAGGAAACGCCGACGAGCGTACCCTCACCCCGCCGCTCGAAGGCATCGGCGGCAAGACCCAGCCAGCGCATCGCGCCGACGACGTTCACCGCGATCATGTCGCGCTCGTCCGCAAAGGAGGCGCCCGTCGTGACACGCGGCATGACGCCGGCCGCGTAGACGATGAGCCGAAGCGGAGCAACATCCGAGGCGATGCGCTCGAAAAGCGCCGGAGCGGCATCTGTGTCGCGCACGTCGTGCTCATAGGCGAAGGCCCGGGAGCCCTCGGCTCCCGCGTTCAGCTCCTGGCAGAGCGCATCAAGCGTCTGGCGGCGCCGTGCCACAAGTGCGACGCGGTAGCCACCCTGCACGAGCTGCCGTGCCAGCGCCGCGCCCATTCCCGAGGACGCGCCGACGATCAGCGCCCCACTCATCTCACTTGCCACCCGCTCGCCTCCCATATCTAAATCTACCTTGGCGATGCCGCCGTTGCCGTCGGATTCCCCACTGGGTCGTGGCGCGTTGTTGTGTCGCACCCGTCCCGCCGTGGTCATGACATTCCGAGCCATCCCTCACGTTACTACAGCGCTCCACGCTCCGCCAGCCCTCTAGTCGTTCCGGCAGCGCCAGCCACCCGAATATACCGCCTCTAGCGGACTACGCTTCACGCTTCTTCCCGACCGTAAGAGACGACTCGACCCGCTCGGAATCCGCCGCGTCGAACTCTGTGACCGCTGCGTCTGTGGCGATGCGGCGACGTGCCCGGTAGGCCCAGAAGCGGAGCATGGCAAAGTTGAAGATCGTGATGGCCGCGATGGCACAGGCCTGCGCCGCCAATGGCGGCAACCCCGCGACATGGATGAGTGTGAAGCCAAGCGCGATGGTCAACGCCTGCCCGACGGCATACGTGCCGTGGAAGCGCAAACAGCGGCCGAGCCAGTGGCCGGCGCCGCTAGCCAATCTGCGGAACGTGAGGCGGTCGTTGAGCATGAAACTGAGCAGGACACCGCACTCGGTCGCGATCAGCGCCGCGGGTAGATAGCTCCACGTGAATGCGATGGTCAGCGTGCCCACGATGCCCAGGTTCAGGATCGTCGCGGTCCCGCCGACCAGCAGAAATCCGCCGAAACGTCCCCTTTCGGCGGCCGTGAGCCGCCCAAGCCGGTTTAGGATACCTGCCAGTCCTGGCCTCTCCTTCACATCCACACCCACGTTCCCCGCTCCTGTTCGCACCATCGTCGCCGACCCGCGCTAACGCGACGCTCCTCCGCTATCAGCCACGCACCAGGGGCAGGCCGTAGAGCAGCGCCAGCACCGTCAGCACGCAGAGGACGACCGCCCCCAGGATCTGCTTATCGCGCCAGAGCAATTCATCGGGCTGGCCGCCCTCCTGCTTGACGTAGATCAGATAGAGATAGCGGAAGACGCCAAAGAGCACAAACGGGATGGTCACCATCAGCGAATGGCTGGCGTTCTCGCCCTGGAAGGTGTAGAGGCTATACGTGATGAGCGTGCAGGTGACGACGACACTCAGGAGTTGATCGATGAGTTGGGTCGTGTAATCGCGCAGGATGCTCCGATGGTTGCCGGCGTCCTCGCCAAGCTGGACAAGCTCGGCGCGGCGCTTGCCGAGTGCCAGGAAGAGCGCCAGGAACGTCGTCGTGAGGTAGAACCACGGCGAGATCGGGACGAGCACGGCAAATGCGCCGGCCAGCGCGCGAAGCACAAAGCCCGCCGCCACGATGAAGACGTCCCACAGCACCTGATGCTTGAGCCAGTTCGAGTAAAACAGATTGAGCGCGACATAGCCGCCGATAGTCACCGCGAAGAGCAGCGGAGATCCCCCCCATTTGGCGAAGGGGTCCGCCAGCCCAGTCATCAACTGCGTCGCAAGCAAGAAGGCAAGCACGCTGGCGCCCGCGAGACAGACGACGGCCGTGACAATGGCCAGCGGAATGCCCAGCCGTCCCGAGGCGATGGCCCGCCTGCGCTTCTTTGGGTGGCTGCGGTCCTTCTCGCGATCGGCGATATCGTTGACGATATAGACAGCACTGGCAGCCAGCGAGAAGGCAGCGAACGCCGCCGCGGCGCGCTCGGCTGCCGCCAGGTCCGTCAGTCGGCGCGCGAAGATCAGCGCCAGCAACACCAGCCCATTCTTTGTCCACTGCTTGGGCCGCATCGCCACGACCGTATACGGAAGCTGCCGAAATAGCCCAGGACGCCTGGACGCCCGTGCAAACAGCTCCGGCATTGCCGCCGACGCTCCTCCTGCGGACTCAGGCAAAGTCACCTGCGGCGACTGCGACTCGATGCTCATAGCTCTACCTCACGGCTCAGTCCGTGCCCGAGTTGAAAGCTAAAGATGGAAGATATGACCCGTCCAGAATTGGGCGGCTCCCAGATAGTTGATGGCGATGCCGAGAAGTCCCACTCCGATCGAACGCCAGTCTAGCCTCATCTCAGTCAACCCAAGCAACAGAAAGGCGTATGGATAGGCATCTGTGAGATACCGTACTCCAAATTGGTAGGCGCCCGCCGAATAGAACGGCACTAGGCTTAGGACAATAAGCCCGATTGTCATCCAGAGCGCAGCCCTAAGTGGGCTGAACTTGTGATTCCGCCAGATCAGGAACAGAAAGAGCGGTGTCGTGATGAACACGCTGACCGCAATCTGGTCGTTCAGCATGTCGAGCGCCGGATGACGGTCCCAACGACCACCAACCCAGGTAATATGAGGAGTGGCCAAGAAGAATGCCGCTATATTCGACTTGATGTAGCTCAAGCTGAATACGCCGCTATGCAACACTTCGGGATACCGCTCGCGCAATAATGTGTGATATCCATCGTCCAGCGGAGCACCGAATACCATCGCATTTCGCATCAGAAACAATATCACTGTGGCCACGGTCACTAGAACAGGCGCAAGGAGCCGTCGCCAGGGAACCAGCGACCAATCTGGCCGCAAGCGCCGAAGCGAGAGCAGAAATCGGCCAAGGAGCGGATCGCTACCGAGATCCTGCCATGCAAGATAAAACAGAAGCGGGAAGCCGAGGGCAAGCGTAAAGCGACTGAAAAACGCACCGCCGAGCGCGACTGCCGCCCAGCCATAGTGCCTCCTAAAGGTCAGCAGCAGCGAGACCATAGTGGCAGCTATAGCAACAACATGTGTTGTGAACCAGAGCTCGCCCCCAAGAGACAACCACAGGATGATGGACCCGAAGTAAAGCAGCGCGCTGAGTACGGCGTTCTCGATCCAGGTGCGGCGAGTGAAGCCGAGCGCTCGCGCCTGCTCAAGCAGCAGGAAGAAACTGCTGATAATCGTCGCGGATACAGCGGCGGTGAAAAACACGTCGCTAGTTCGCAGGCCAAAGATAGCGACGTATGGCAGCATCAAGACAGCGGGGAAAGGCGGGTAATAGATGTAGCTTTTGCCGTTCACGATCTCGATGTCGTAGACCTTGAACGGTAATTCGACATCCCAGTGCCCGTGGAGAAAACTCTCTGCCTGATAGACAAAGTGGGGGTATGGCGAAATACTAGTAATCCCTATGCCGAGGTGGTGTTGAATGCCCATCATAGTCCCGAGCGCACCGAGGTAGAGCAGCACCGCAACGACAAGATTGCGCCTACCAAAGACGGGCGCATCCGAACGCATCATCTCTCCGCGAGTCATCAACGCACTCTGCGAGAGTTCCATTACAGCTGTCGATCTCGTGCTCTCCACTTCCCGCCCCCATCACATGGCTACGTTGTTAGCGTCCCTCTATTGAGTGAAACGCCGCACATCGCATCTCTAGACTCGTGAGCCGGCATGCCGGCGCGGCCCCGCGTGCCGGCTCCAGTCTACTGAATAGGATGAATCTTGTCGAACCACTGAGACGAACATCCTGTAAAACCTTCACAACCCCTACCTGCGCGCAGGCTACCACGGTGCCAAGGTCCCCCCAAAAAGTACGTATGCGGGTGTGTACAATCGCCGCCTGCGGTACCCTGGGGCCACGCGTACAAGAGGACGCTACCAGCTTTGGTGGCAGAGGCGAAGTCGGGGGAACATGCTCTTCAACACAGTACAGTACGCCATCTTCTTCGCGGTCGTATTTATCGTGCACTGGCTGCTGCCACGCATCGCTCGCCGTCCATTCCTTCTCCTCGCCAGCTTCTATTTTTACGCGGCTTACATACACCGATATGTCTTCCTCATTCTGGCGCTCACCGCGGTGAACTATGCGCTCGGCCTGTGGCTGGGGCGGGCGAAGGAGAAGCGTACCCGCAAAGCCCTGCTTGTGCTCGGCGTGGTTGGCAACCTGGCTACGCTCGCTTACTTCAAGTATAGCCAGCTTCTCGCAACGTCGACGGAAAGCCTGCTCAAACACGTGCCTCTCCTCGGCCCGGTCACGACCGATCCGTGGGTGCTACACATCATCCTGCCGTTGGGCATCTCGTTTTTCACCTTCGAGTTCATCCACTACATCGCCGAAGTCTACAAGGGGATGCCAGCCGAGCGCAATCCGGTGGACTTCGCCCTCTTCGCCGCCTTCTTTCCCACCCAGATCGCCGGGCCAATCAAACGTTTCCCCGCATGGGTGAAGCAGCTTCGTAATCCCACGCCGTTCCGCGAGGTGGATTTCGACGGCAGCGCAGGCCTCATCCTTCGAGGACTCCTCAAGAAGGTGCTCTTCGCCGATCTGCTCGCGCCCGCCGTTTCCGTCTATTTCGCCAAGCCAGGGGCACTCGGACCTGCGACAGCTTGGTTCGCCGTCTTGGCCTTTGCTGCGCAGATCTACGGCGACTTCTCCGGCTACACCGACGTCGGACGCGGCTGCGCCCAGCTCCTGGGCTACTGGGTGCCGGAAAACTTTGCGCGGCCGTACCAATCAGCGAACGCGGCGGAATTCTGGCATCGTTGGCACATGTCGCTCTCCTCGTGGCTGCGCGACTACCTCTACATCCCGCTCGGCGGCTCGCGCGTGCCGCGCCCGCGTATTTACCTCAATCTGATGATCACGATGGCACTTGGTGGCCTCTGGCACGGCGCCTCATGGCATTTCATGGTCTGGGGCGTCTACCAGGGTGTGCTGCTCTGCGGCCACCGGCTCTGGGGTGAGACCGTGGGGAAGGCGCAAAGCTACAAGCGCCTCGTCGCACGGCCATTCTTCGCCTTCCTTTGCCGGCCGCTGACACTCGCCTTTGTATGCGTCGGCTGGGTCTTCTTCCGCGCAGACACCATCGGCGGCGCACTCAGCATGCTCACGAGCTGCATCGCGTTTTGGCGAGCACCCGTGGCAGGCTGGGATCCCAGCCTTGGATTGACGTCAACCCCCGTATTGTTGCTGGCTGGCGCTTCTGCGCTCGTCATCTCAGGGTGGTTCGTGGCCGTGACGCCGGCGTCATTGAAAGAGAAACTAGCTGCGCTTTGGGCAGGTTCTTCGCGGCTCAGCGAACAAATCAGGGCAGCATACGTGTATGGGCTAAGGCCCGCGGCGTTTGTCCTCGCCATCGTATTGCTCGTAATCTGGCCTGATCACGCTGGCCAACGGTTTATCTACTTCCAGTTCTAGCGCTCTCTTTGCACTCGCTGAATCCTATTGGCCGGACTCCAGTGAGTATGTGGAGACGAAGGCGCGGTGAGGTGATGGCGCGATGACCCTAGATGCAGTAGCCCGAGACCCGGAGGTCAAGGCGGTGACGCCTGACCGCGACACGATCACGCCTCAAAGTAAGAAACGGGCTAAACGTCCCTCACTAGCTCTACAAGGAATCATCGTCGCCCTGCTCATACTTGTCGTCGCCAACGTAGGCATCGAGCTGAATCGCCGATACTTCGACCTGCTCAGCAGTGGAGGGGCCGAGGTAGAGCCTGATCTCGGCAAGGCACAGCGCTGCGAGTCGCTCGGTCGGCGCCCTGATGTGGTATTCCTGGGTTCGTCGCGTGCCGAAGACGGCACGGACGCTCCGCTGGTCGATACCCTCGCAGCACGCGAGGGCAAACCGATACTAAGCTGCAATCTTGCCATGAGCGGCGCCACATTCGCTTCCGATTATTTCATGCTGAAACGTGTCATCGAAGACGGATATACCCCTAAGCTCGTGGTCGAGAACCTTTTCGAGTTCAATATCAACGCAAACGGCGACGTGGATCATTACGCGCCGGGGTACAATCATGCGCGCTGGCTAGCCGATGCTGAGGACGTCTCAGCACTCCAGCCCACATTTGGCGCTGGTAGCGCCGAGATTATGCAATCGGCGGACTTCCTCGCGCAGAAGCTCATCCCGCTATACGGCGACCGTATTGGTGTACTCAAGACCATCTGCCAAGGGTCTACCTTCGGCCCCTGCGGCGACCCACAAACTGGCGTCACCTGGGCGCATCGCGACTGGTATAAGGCTGACCAATTGCACGGGTGGAGGCCTGCGGAAGGTCCCTCACTCGCTAACCTTCCGCCGGATCGTCAGCAGGATTTGCAAGATGCCATTGCGTACTTCCGCAATGTCTATCTGCGCAACTTCAAGCTCATCGACCACGAGCCAACGTATCTAGCAAAGTTGGTTGCGTTGGCCCAGGCACACCATATCCCGCTCGCCTTTGTGGTGAGTCCCCTCAACCAGCGCTATCTCGACCTGCTCCCTGCGGCGGAATGGACTCAGATCCATGCCTATTGGCAGGCTTTCTCCGACGCACACCACGTCCCGTTCTATGATGAGAGCCAGGATCACGACTATACGGACGCCGACTTCCATGACCCCCATCATCTTAGTGTGGAAGGCGCCCAGAAGTATTCCGCCTGGCTTGAACACACTATCGTGCAGCCAATGCTCTAGGCGCCGCCCGCCTGCGGTAACCCTAACCACCGCGAGGTCGGAAGGAATGGGCGTTCGACCAGCCAATACGATAGACTCGCCACCACCACCACCAAGATTCCTGTAGCCGCGAACAACCATGGCGTCGCC
>CAYYCB010000096.1:0-3149 GCA_964469715.1 uncultured Ktedonobacterales bacterium
GAGACCTATACCAACTTCCTGGCGGAGCATGGCGCCGAGGTCATGGCGGCGGCGCGGTAAATGCGAAATCGAGGTGACGCCGGGCGCGCAGCGCGGCGTTCTCTTACAAACGGCCCGCGAGCACGGCTCACGCGCCGGGTGAGGATGAAATCATGACCAAGCGCGTCGTGGTGACCGGCATCGGCCTGGTGACACCCGTAGGAAACGACACGGCATCGAGCTGGCAGGCCCTTGTCGAGGGACGTTCCGGTGTCGGCCCGATCACGAAGTTCGACACGTCCGGCCTCGACGTCCGGATCGCCGGCGAAATCAAAGACTTCGACCCGACCCCCTACTTCGAGAACCGCAAGGATATCCGCCGCAACGATCCCTTCGTCCACTACGCCCTCGGGGCGACGAAGCAGGCCCTGGCGGACGCCAACCTCACCATTACGGACGAGATTGCCGACGACACTGGCGTGATCATCGGTTCCGGCATCGGCGGCCTCTCCGCGTGTCACGATCAGTTCAAGGTACTCTTCGACCGCGGACCCGACCGGGTAAGCCCCTTCTTCATCACGATGTTCATCACCGACATCGCCGCGGGCGTCGTCTCAATTCAGATCGGCGCGCGAGGCCCCAACTTCGCCACCGTCTCCGCCTGCGCGACGGGCGCGAACGCCATCGGCGAGGCCGCCGAGATGATTAAGCGCGGCGACGCGACGGTGATGATCGCCGGCGGCACCGAGTGCGGCGTCACACCTATGGGCATCGGCTCCTTTGCCTCGATGCACGCGCTTTCGCGCCGCAATGACGACCCCACGGGCGCCAGCCGCCCCTTCGACGCCGAGCGAGACGGCTTCGTCTTGGCGGAGGGTGCGGGCATCCTCGTCCTGGAGGACGAAGAGCACGCGCGCCAGCGCGGCGCGCGCATCTACGCCGAGCTGGCCGGCTACGCCGCGACGGCGGACGCCCATCACATCACTGAGCCGGCCCCAGAGGGGGCGGGCTTGTCGCGCGCCCTCCAGCGCACGCTCAAGAAGGCCGGCATCGCCACCGACGAGGTGGACTACATCAACGCACACGGCACCTCGACGGTCTACAACGACCGCAACGAATCGGCGGCGATCAGGAACGTCTTCGGCGATCATGCCAGGAAACTCGCCATCAGCTCGACGAAGTCGATGATCGGCCATACGCTCGGCGCGGCTGGTGGGATCGAAGCCGCTGTTACCGCGCTGACGGTCTATCACGGGCTCATCACGCCGACGATAAACCTGACGCACCCCGATCCGGAGTGCGACCTCGATTACGTGCCGAACGCCGCGCGTGAGGCGAAAGTCAACGTCGCCCTCTCGAACTCCATGGGGTTTGGAGGCCACAACGCTGTGCTCGCGCTGCGCCGCTACGTTGGCTAACTGAGAAATCGCGTCATCTAAAAATCGTCCATGTCATCGCGTGATGTCTGGTGGAACGTTATCTGCGGGTAGCAAGCGGGGATGAGGAGGCGGCATACGGAACGGCAGTCGATGGTCAACCGAGTAAAGGCTCTGGCCGAGGCGCTCGAAGGGAGCGACGTCGGCGAGCTTGATCTGACCGAGAACGGCCTGCGGATTCACATCCGCAGACGCCTCGAACCGGTCATTATGGCGCAGCCCGTGGCTGCGCCAGCGGTGCGCGTTGCCGCGTCGCGTCCGCGCGGACCGAAGCTCGTGCCTGGGGGCGCGCCTGCCCCCGATCCCACGGTCGCAATCGTCGCCCCGCTCACAGGCGTGTTCTACGCGTCGCCATCGCCCTCAGCGGACGTCTTTGTCAAGGTGGGCGACACCATCCAGCCGGGTCAGCCGGTCTGCATCCTCGAAGCGATGAAGGTTTTTAACGAGATCAAGGCCGAGGTGGGGGGCACCGTCACGGCAATCGTGGCGAAAAATGGCCAGCTCGTGCAGAAAGGCGACGCGCTGATTCGTGTCCAGCCAGTATAGAGTACCCGCGGCCAGCGATTATCGCGGGAAGATCCCCTCCCCGCTTGCCAGGGACGGCATCGTCGCCCTCCCCGTGCCTGCGCACACACAGACGGCTCGCGCATGGTCGCGCATGTGGTCGCTGGTACGCTCCAGGGAGTTCCAGCTTCGCCTGGCCTGGACGCTGGTCGTCGTCGGCATGGCGCTCGACGCGCTGGTGCTCAGCCAGCACAGCCTCCTGCGATACACCTCGTACCACGCTGACGCCTTCGATCTGGGCAACATGGACCAGGCCGTCTGGAATACCCTCCACGGCCATCCGTTCCGCTTCACCAATCGCGGTATCGACTGGCAGGGACCGCCGACGCGGCTCGGGCTGCACGTCGAGCCGATCCTGTTGCTCATCGCGCCGCTCTACCTGATCCATAGCGGCCCCGGCACGCTGTTGGTATTGCAAAGCGTCGCGCTCGCGCTGGGCGGCCTCCCGCTCTTCCTGCTGGCGCGCCGCCGCCTGCCAGAGCTGCCGCTGGTCGCCGCGGCCTTCGTCTTCGCGTACTACTGCTGCCCGCAGCTCCTGGGCGAAGCCGTCTGGGACTTCCACCCCGTCGCGCTCGCCACGCCGCTCCTGCTCACCGCCATATGGGCGCTCGACAGCCGGCGCTACGGCTGGTTCGCCCTCGCCGCCGCGCTCGCCGCGATGACCAAAGAGGACGTAGCCCTCTCCGTCATCCCGCTCGGCCTCTATATCTGGCTTGCGCAAGGGAGGCCGCGCGTTGGGCAGGCCGTCGCGGCGCTCGCCGCCGTCTGGACGGCGCTCTGCTTCTTCGTGATCCTGCCACACTTCAACGGCGGCGCTTCCGGCGGCAACTTCTTCTGGCAGCGCTACTCGTGGATGGGCTCGTCGGCCGGCTCCGCGACCACCAACGTGCTGACACACCCGTGGGTGCCTATCGGGGCCGTCCTCCTCAGCGAGGCCAAACGCGGCTACATCGCCGCCATCCTGCGCATCGCCGGCGGCATGGGGCTACTCGCGCCGTGGGTCTTGCTCGCCGCCCTGCCAGAGCTTGCCGTTAACCTCCTGAGCACCCACCCCGAGCAGTACAGCTCGTTCTTCCAGTACAACGCTATGCTGGTCGCCTACCTCTTCGCTGGTGGTGTCCTCGGCGTCGCCTACCTCAACGACCTCCGGCTCCGGGCAGAGCGTGGCCC
>CAYYCB010000096.1:3249-6057 GCA_964469715.1 uncultured Ktedonobacterales bacterium
TCGGCCCGCGCGCACCCCATATCGCCTGGTGTTGGCCGTTTCCCGCCGATGGGAGGCCCTCATCGCCCGCGTCGCCCTGCCCTCCGCCTGGATAGGCCCGCTCGTCGTCGCGTGGCTCGCCCTCACCACGGTCTGGGGCCTCGCCGCGTCCGACGGGCGCCTGAGCAATTTCTGGGCGGCCGGGGCCGCGCCGCTCGCCCAGCAGCAGGGCATGGATCACCTGCTGGCCTCCATACCGGCGGGAGCGTCTGTCGCGACCACCGACACGCTCGACCCGCACCTCAGCGACCGCTACGCGCTCTACCTCATGCCCGACACGCTCGCCTACACTGCCGACTACGTCGCGGTAGACATCCCGGACGCCGCCGCCGAGTACCGCGCCGCCGACTCTATCATGTACCAGCGCATGCGCGCGTCAGGCCGCTATCAGGTCGTCGGCAGCGCATATGACGTCATCGTGCTCAAGCGCATCGGACCGCCGCTCGATCCCCTCTCCCCCGCACAAGTGCGATAACTACTGCGGACAGATGCCGCAGTTCCGACGCCTGCGGTAGCGCGAGGGAGGTTGGGCGCGTGGCACAGATGATGACGTTCGCTTCCGCTCTCCTCGACCTGCTCTTCCCCCCGCGCTGCGCGGGCTGCGGGCGGACGGGCGCCGTGCTCTGCGCGCGGTGTTTCGCGGCCATCCAGTCGCCGACGACTCCACTCTGTCCGCGCTGTGGGCGCCAACTCTCGGCAGCCGCCACCACGGGCGTCTGCGCCGCCTGCGCCGCCGGGCACGACCCGCGCCACCTCGACGCCGCACGCGCCTGCGCAGCCTACGACGGCCCACTGCGCAACGCCGTGCTCGCGCTCAAATTCCGCGGTCAGCGCCGGGTCGCGCAACCGCTAGGTAGGTTGCTCGCATCCGAGGTGCGGCGCGCCGGTTGGCAGCCGGACGTCGTCGTGCCCGTCCCGCTGCATCGCGACCGACGCCGCACCCGTGGATACAACCAGGCGGAGCTTCTGGCTCGTGCCTGCGCCCGGAGCCTGGGCCTCCCCTGCTCGACCGCGCTTCTGGTGCGCTCGCGCGTCACGCGCCCTCAGGTCGGCCTCTCCACGGCGGATCGCCGGGCGAACGTCGCGGGCGCATTCGCACTGGCCGGACCTCGCGACTTCACCCGCCTCGCCGGCAGGCGCGTCTTGCTGGTGGACGACGTGCTCACCACCGGCAGCACGTTGGACGCCGCGGCTGAGGCGGTCCGCGCCGCCGGGCCTGCCACCGTGTGGGGCCTGGCCGTCGCCCGGCCGGATCTCGGCACGCACAACGCTGACCCCGCGGAGACGCCGACTCCGACACGCCGACAGGGAAAAGCCCTGCCATGAGCCAGCTCGCGCCCGTGACCCGCGACGTCGGCATAATCGAGATCTGGCTCATCGTCGCGCTCGCCATTGCCCTCGCGGCGCGGGCGCTGCGCTTCCCCTACACGCTCGCGCTCGTAGTCGTCGGGCTGCTCTTCGGCGTGTTCCACACGTTCCCAGAGGTCCACCTCAACCCGGACGTCGTCCTGTTCATCTTTCTGCCCGCGCTACTCTTCGAAGGCGCTTGGAGCCTGGACACGCAGGCGTTACGCCGCAACGGGCTCCTCATCTTCTTGCTCGCGGTGCCTGGGTTGGCGCTCTCGCTCGCTCTCGCCGCCGTCGTGCTCCACTGGGGCGCGGGCCTGCCGTGGCTCCTGGCGCTGCTCGTCGGCGCCATCGTCTCTCCCACCGATCCCATCGCCGTCATCGCGCTGCTGCGCCAGATGGGGATGCCCTCGCGCCTGCTGGCGATCCTTGAGGGTGAAAGCCTCTTCAACGACGGTGTAGGCGCCGCGGCCTTTGCGATTGTGCTTGGCCTACTGCTCGCAAACCAGGGCGCGGGTGGCGAGCTGGCGCACCTCTCCACGGCCGCCACCTTCGCAAAGATGGCTTGGCTGCTCGCGGGCGGCCCACTCCTCGGCTTTGCCATCGGCTATGCCGTCAGCCATCTCGTCAGGAGCGTGGACGATCCCCTGATCGAGACCACGGTCACGTTTGGCGTGGCTTACGGCAGCTATCTCCTGGGCGCGGTCACCGGCACCTCCGGCCTCCTCGCCACCGTCACAGCCGGCCTCGTGCTGGGCAGCTACGGCCGACGCATCGGCATGAGCGAGCGCACCCGCGAACAGGTGGACGCCGTCTGGCAGTTCACTGGCTACCTCGCCAATTCACTGCTCTTCCTCCTCGTCGGCGTCTCCATCGGCGAGGCACCGCTCTTCATGGCGCTGGCCGCCATCGCCTGGGGCATCCTCGCCGTCTTGATCGGCCGCGTCGCGATGGTCTACTGCTTCGTCCCGCTGCACAACCTCATCGCGCTCCGCCTTGCCTCGCGCAACCACCCCTCGCTCGCCGGCGACGGTGGCACGCGCCGCGTACCTCGACACTGGCGCCCGCTCATCGTGCTCTCAGGGCTCCGCGGAGCCCTCTCGCTCGCCCTCATCCTCAGCGTCCCTGCCGTCGTCCCCGGACTGGACGACCTGCGCTCTATCGTTTACGGCGTCGTCCTCGTGACCCTTGTAGGCCAGGGTGTCGGCCTGCGGATGATTCTGCCGCGCTGGCCAAGAACCAAGACATGACGCAGCTCCCACCGTGCCAGGGAGGCGTTGTCCGGCGGTATGCTATACTCGTCGTGTCGCGCACCCCTCGACGCGGCACGTGCAGTCCAGCCGCCCGCTTGCGGCGCCTCACCGCCGCACCAGCCTCGCGCCGCCGCACCCGGCAAGACAACCGCTGCCAGCCGCCCGCGCC